>PMLC01000110.1 GCA_003158745.1 Acidobacteriota bacterium | reverse complement strand
CCTGCGCCGGCACAACGCCCTCACCCGCTGAAGCACGTGGGGCTGTTCGAAGGTTCAGAGGTTGGAAGGGCCAAAGGTTCAGAGGTTCGAACGTTCGAAGGTTCGCTGAATGCAGAGGAGCAGAGGGGCTGAGGGGCTGAGGAGCCGGAGACGGCGAAACGGCAGATGGCCTCTTGCCCACTGCCCCTCTGCTTCTCAGCGCCTCCACCGTCGTTGAACTTGCGAACGTGTGAACCTTCGAACCTGCAAGCGGTTTTCGTGCTCCTCCGCTCCCCTGCTCCTCTGCTCCTCCGCCTTTCCAGAACGTGCGAACTTTCGAACGTTCGAACTTCCGAACGCTCCCCTCACACCGGTTCGAAGGTCGCGACGAACTGCGCCAGCGCCGGGGGGTGGTAGACGAAGCGCAGGCCGCGGACCGATTCCCTCTGCTGAAAGAGCTCGATCACGGCCTCACCCGCGTAGTCGAGGTGGCTCTGGCTGTAGACGCGCCGCGGGATCGCGAGGCGTAGGAGGTCGAGGTCCGGCCACCGCCACGCCCCGGATGTGGCGTCCTCGCGCCCCTGCATCACGTTCCCCGTCTCCCAGCTGCGCACGCCGGAGTGCAGGTAGAGCGCGACGGACAGCGACCACGCCGGCAGCTGCTCGTTCGACAGGTGCGGGCAGAACGCCCGCCCGTCCACGTACACGGCGTGGGCGCCGAACGGCGTGACGACCGGCACACCTGCCGCCTGGAGCTGTTCGCCGAGACGGCGCGTCGAGTAGATGCGGTACGAGAGGTAATCCTCCTCGAGCATCTCGTCGAGCGCCACGGCGAGCGCCTCGAGGTCGCGCCCGGCGAGGCCGCCCCCGGTGGGTATCCCCTCGCTCGAGAGCAGCCGGACGCGGATCGCTTCGGCCCAGGCCTCGTCCTCGAGCGTGATCAGGCCTCCGGTGTTGCCGAGGGCGTCCTTCTTCATGCTCATGAACACGCCGTCGGTCAGACGGAACAGCTCGCGGGCGATCTCCCGCGGGCTCCTCTCCGCGTACCCCTCCTCGCGCAGCTTGACGAGATAGCAGTTCTCCGCAAAGCGCGCGGCGTCGAGCCACAGGGGCACGGCGTGGCGACCACAGATGTCGTGCGCGGCGCGGACGTTCGCCATGCTCACCGGCTGGCCGCCGCGCGAGTTGTCGGTGACGGTGAGGATCACCATCCGGGCCCTGGAGCCCGCCTCCGCGAGACCCGCCTCGAGGCGTTCGAGGTCGATGTTCCCCTTGAAGGTGTGAGGGCTCGTCCGGTCGAGCGCCTCCGCGATCGGAAGGTCCCGGACATCGGCGCCCGCTTCCTCAAAGTTCTCTCGCGTCGTCGCGAAGTGCGTGTTGGCGAAGATCACGTCGCCGGGCCGAACCACTGCGCGCGCAATGAGGTGCTCCCCCGCCCTCCCCTGATGGCACGGGATCACGAACGCGTGGCCGAACAGCCTCTGCACCGCCTCCCGGAACCGGTAGAAGCTCCGCGAGCCGGTGAACGACTCGTCGGAGCCGTGCATCGCCGACCACTGCCGCGTCGAAAGCGCCGACGTGCCCGAGTCGGTGACGAGGTCGATGAGGACCTGCTCCGCCTTGAGCAGGAACGGGTTGTAGCCCGCTTCCCGGATGAACCTCTCGCGCTCCCCGCGCGTGGTCACGCGCATCGGCTCGATGACCCGGCTCCTGTACGGCTCGATGACGGTCTTCACCTGCAGCCTCCTCCGGTCGCGGGCGGGAAGCGCTCAGCCGGCTTCGTCGGCGCGCCGCCGACGAACGTACAGCGTCTTGTCCACCTCGGCAACCACCTCGCCGCCCTCGCCGAGGACCCGGACCGTGAAGGTCGGCTCGACCCTGCCGTCGGCGTCGGCCGCGGATCCGCGCACCGAGGAACGGCGGGTAGAAGTTCATCATCTTCAGCAGCCACTCGCGGTACGAGCGCCGCGCGCGTCCTGGCCCGGGCTCGGCTCTCGTGGTCATGGAGCTGCATCACCTCGGCGGCAGACCCGGTACGAACCTCGGATCGACGTCCGCGAGCACCGGGAAATCCCGCCTATACGCCTGCAGCGCCTCGAGATCGAGATCCGCGGCGATCGTTCCCGCCGCCTCGCCCGCTTCGGCCAGGACGCGCCCGCGCGGGTCGACGATCCGGCTGCGCCCGGAGTACGCAGCGTGCGGGTCGCGGCCGGACCGGTTGACGCCGACCACGTACGCCTGGTTCTCGATCGCGCGGGCCGTCAGCAGCGCGAGCCAGTGCGCCTCGCGCGGCGCGGGCCAGTTGGCGATCACGACGAGCACGGTCGCGCCCCGGAGGGCGGCGACCCGGAACACCTCCGGGAAGCGGAGGTCGTAGCACACGAACGGCGCAATCGTGAACCCGCTCCACAGGAACGTCACGACCTCCCGCCCCCGTGCGAACCGCCGGTCCTCCCCGGCGAACGAGAACGGGTGGATCTTGCCGTAGCGGCAAAGCTCGCCGCCGTCAGGGCCGAATGCGAGCGCCTGGTTCGCCGCGAGGGCGTCGGGCCGCTCTCGCGTAACGACGCCGCCGAGCGCGCAAGCGCCGAGCCGCCGCGCCGTCTCCGCGAGGAAGCGCTCGCTCGCGCGCTCGTCTCCCTCGGCCGTTGCGTCCACGTTCATCGAGAAGCCGGTCGCGAACATCTCCGGCAGGACCACGAGCGATCCCCGCGGCGGGTTTGCCTGCTCGAGGAGCGCCGCCGCGCGCCGGTGATTCTCCGCCTTGTCCTCCCATGCGATGTCGAGCTGGCATGCGACGACGTGCAGTCCCATTCACCCTCCGACGATTTGCCTGATCCCGCGCACGAACCGCCCGATCGCCTCCGCCACGGTCTCGCGCGTGAGCGCGCCGTACGCGATGCGCACGGTGCACGTATCCTTCACCCCGAACGTCGAGCCGGGGATCACCGCCACGCGGTGCTCTCTCACCAGCCGCTCAACCAGCGCCATCGGGTCCATCGTGGTCCGGACGCTCACGAGGAAGTAGAACGCGCCGTCGGCTCGCGGCACCGTGCACACGTCGCCGATCTCCGCCAGCGCCTCCAGCACGAGCCGCCTTACACCGGCGATGCCCTCGAGCCACCCCTCGCAGTAGCTCCTCCCGGCGCTCATCGCCCCGACGGCGGCGTGCTGCGAGACGACGGGCGGGCAGATCAGGATCGTGTCCTGGATCTTGCAAACGGCGCCGAACAGGTGCTCGGGGATCACCATGTAGCCGATCCGCCACCCCGCAAACCCGTACGACTTCGAGAGCGAGAACAGCGAGATCGTGTGCGCCGCGGTGTCGGGGAACGAGGATGGAGAGACATGCCGGGCGCCGTCGTAGGTGAAATACTCGTACGCCTCGTCGTGGATGTGGTAGAGCCCGCGCTCCCGGCACAGCTCGTTGACCGCGCGCAGCGTCGCCTCGGGGTATACCGCGCCGGTCGGGTTGTTGGGCGACACCGTCACGACGGCCCTCGTCCGGGGCGTGATCGCGGCCGCGATGCGCTCGGGCACAGGCTGGTAGGTCTCGTCCGTGCTCGCAACGACGGCCCGGCACCCGGCGATCGCCACCGCCATCTCGTGGTTGAAGTAGTACGGCGCGATCAGGACCACGTCATCGCCCGGATCGGTGACCGCGAGCACGGCGTTGCTGAAGGCCATGTTGCCGCCGGCCGTCACAATGACCCGGTGCCTCGCGGTCAGCACGAGCCCGTTGTCGGAGGCCAGTTTCTCTCGGAGGCGCTCGAGCAGCGGCGGGATCCCGTCCACCAGGCGGTACTTGTGGTTCTCCGGGTCGGCCGCGAAGCCGGCGATGGCCTCCATCGCCTGGGGCGGCGGCGGGTAGTGGACGACCCCCTGCCCAAGCGAGATCGTGCCCGGGTTGTCGCGGATCAGACGCCCGACGACCGGGATCACCGGGGTCTGAACCAGGCTCATTCGCATGCTCTCGCGCATCGGCCGCCTGCGCGATTCTAGCCTGCGTTCTTCCCCGGGGAGCGTCAGGCTTCCAGTGTCTGCTTGAGCGTGTCGAGCGCCGCGGTCCAGTACTCCTTCATGAGCCCGACGTTCTCGGCATCGCGGAGCCGCTTGTGGTCGACGACCACCCGGCTCCGGCTTTTCCCGCGAGCGGAGATGCTCACGTCCACCGTGCTGCCGTCGCTCCAGGTGATTCGGAGCGATCTCGGCGGCGTGGCTCGCCGGATCGTGAGGTCGGCGTCCGGAAGCCATGCCGAGCGAGCGCGCTCGTCAGCCCATGCGCGGAACAGGGCGTCCGCCGGCACCTCGACCGTCCGGCTGACGCTGAGCTGGAACCCTTCGGGGGTCTGGTGCTTCTGGCGCAGTCCGCGCTCCTGCTCGTAGGCAACCGCCACCATCTGGCGCCACCAGGGGCCCAGTCGCTGGTGCTCCGCGAGGAGGGCGACGATCCCCTTGTGACCGAGCTTCGTGCCGAGGGCCGCGTCGAGGATGGCGAACCACTCGGGCCAGGTTTTGCCCGTGCCCGCCTTCACCGCCTCGTCACTGATTCCCGCCGGATTCTCGGGCTGGGCGGCGGCGACCTTGGTGGGTTCAGTTCCCTGTTGAACTACCCTCGGCACGGGCTCCCTCCCCTGTTTCGTCCGAGCCGTCATTCCTCCAGCACGGTGTAGATCTCGCGGAACCCCGACTCGACGAGTGGCTTGAACTTCTCGTACCACGCCCCTCATTCGCCGGCAGCCTGAGTGTCGGCCATTCCCGACTCCCAAGCGGCCACGCTCTCATGGGTGCTCTCGAGAACCAGCGTGCAGTAACGACCCGTAAGGTCCATCAGCTGGCGATGAGCTGGGTAGCCGACCTTCTTGGCGATGCGCGTCCCCACCTTCGCCAAAGCCTTGGCTTCCTTCGCCTTGCCGAATTTCAGACGGAGAACATCGCGCACGAGGATCATGCAAACCTCCTGAGTTTGGCTACTGTGCAATGGAAACTAGATCTCTTTTGCGCCGGAGTCAAGCCCTCCAAGGCTCAACGGCCTAGCGCCGCCGCACGAAGCTCACCTCGGCGACGCGAGCTTCAGACCTATGACGCCGACGACGACCAAACCGATACACCCCACGCGGACCCAGTCACGAGGCTCGTCGAAGAGGACCATGCCGAGGACCGCGGTGCCCACGGCTCCGATTCCGGTCCAGACCGCATAGGCGGTGCCGATCGGCAGGGTCCTCGCGGCTTGCGCGAGCAGGAAGAAGCTCACAAGGCCCCCCGCGACCGTGAGCGCGCTCGGCCAAAGGCGGGTGAACCCTGCCGTGTACTTCAACCCGACCGCCCACGCCACCTCGACCAAACCAGCACAGAACAGGACAACCCACGCCATCGGCGACCTCGCATCCCGGCGGGTGCCCCCCGCCCATTGCCAATTCTCCTTCAAACGCAGCGTTTTCATTGTCATCGCGAGGAGTCCCGCCACAGGCGGGGCGACGAAGCGATCCAGAGGAAGTGGACGAGACTGCGTCGTCGCTCCGCTCCTCGCGGTGACATTGACTCCTCTACGACGGACGCTGGATTCGTAACGCTCCTCGGTGCCCCAGGTGATTCCCCCGGCCCTGCGGCGTACCGCCGATGGATCGGGGCGGATGTCCTGCGGATGGCTAACGGCCCAGCGGGGGGCCCATCAGCAGCGAGTACCCGAGCAGTCGATAGACGAGCTTCGCGGCCAGGAAGTCGGGCGCGACGTTGCCGGGTATCGGCGAGAGCTCCACCACGTCGAGCCCGACGATTCGCTTGGCCCGCGCGACCTGGCGCAGCACGTCGAGCGCCCGATACCAGTCGAGCCCGCCCGGCTCGGGCGTCCCCGTCGCCGGCATGATCGCCGGGTCGAAGACGTCGAGGTCCACAGTTATGTAGACCTCCTCCGGCAGCGCGGCGAGCACCCTCCCGATCCAATTCGCGACGGGCGCCCCGACCGCCTCGGGCGCGAACACCGTGCAGATCCCGCGCTCCCGAATCAGCGTTTGCTCCTCGCCGGTCAGCGACCTGATGCCGACCTGCGCCAGTTCAACACTGTCGTCGAGCACGCGGTGCATGACGCAGGCATGGTTGAACGGCGATCCCTCGAACTCGTCGCGCAGGTCGGCGTGTGCGTCGAGCTGCAGCACGCCGAGCCCGGGGTGCGCCGTCCTGACCGCCCGCACCAGCGGAGCCGTGATCGAGTGCTCTCCCCCGAGCGACACCAGGAACCTGCCCGCCTCGACGATCTCACGCGCCACTGCCTCGATCCGTTGAACCGTCGCAGCAGGCCCGGAGGTGTCGGGAACGACGGCCGGAAGCGTCTCGATCCCAACCTCCTCCCACGTCTCGCGCCCGAGCTCCTCGTCGTACGTCTCGAGGTGCGTCGACGCCTCGAGGATTGCGAGCGGCCCCCGGCGGGCGCCCGGCTGGTACGAGGTCGTCAGGTCGTACGGGACGGGCAGGATCGCCACCCTCGACTCGGCCTCGGGCTTGAGGTTGGCCGGAACCCCGAGGAATTCCTGGTACGGCGCGTACCGCTCGTCACTCATACCAGCCTCCCGGCCGGACGGCCCGGGGCTCCGGCGTGCGGCCGCGCCCCTCGATCCTCACTTCGTGCCGCCCAGCCGTGCCAGGTACGCCTTCCGCATTCCAGCGACGAGATCCTCCCGCCGGTCGTAGAGCCGCTTGAGCGGGCGCGCCTCCCGGTTCGCGAGGGCGTACGCCGTAATCAACGGCAAGGCGATCGTTGTGTCGGTGTAGACCACGACTGCGCTCGGAAGCTGGTCGGGGTCGATCTTCCCCCACGACACCGCCTCGGACGGGGTGGCGCCTGAGAGCCCGCCGGTGTCGGGCCGCGCGTCGGTGATCTGCAGGAAGTAGTCGTGCCCCTTCTCCGGCAATCCGAGCACCTCCTGAATCTGCGGCTCGGTCTGGAGCACGAAGTTCTTCGGGCTGCCGCCCCCGAGGATCAGGACGCCGCTCTTGCCGCCCGACGTCTTGGCGCCGTACACGATCGCCGCCGTCTCGTTGACGTCGAGGTTGGGGTCGATCGTGAGCTTCGAGCCCGCGAGCGCCATCGCCGCCACGTTCATGCCGATCGAGGAATCGCCGGGAGAGGAGGTGTACACCGGCACGCCCGCGCGGTAGCACGCGGCGATCAGCGAGTGCCCCTCGGTGTGAAGCACCTTCTCGCGCTCGGCGACGAACCGCCCCAGCCGGTTGTGGAACTCCGCCGAGGACATCGGCCGATGGAACTCGGACGCCTGGATCACCTCGCGCACGAAGGCGTCGGTGTCGAGCAGCACCTCGTACTCGAAGAAGATGTCGTAAATCCGGATCACCCCGGCTTGTCGCAGCTCTACGTCGGAGACGAACGGCGAGCCGCGATGAAGTTCGAGACCCAGCCCGAAGTGCATGTCGTGGTAGAGGTTCGCGCCGGTCGAGACGATCCAGTCCACGAAGCCGGCCTCGACCAGCGGGATCAGGCAGGAAATGCCGTACCCGCCCGGGGTCAAAGCGCCGGTCAGCGAGGCCGCGACCGTGGTCTCGGCCGCCAGCATCTTGCGGGCGAACAGCCGGGCGCCCTCGCGCAGCCGCGCCGCGTTGTACGCGGAGAACACGCCGTCCACGAGCTCGGAGGCGGTCATGTCACCGCGGACACGCGGGGGCAAGATCCGCCCGCCCCCGAGATATTCCGTCTTCGTCGGGACCATGGCTCCCTCTCAGTCGAACAGCAGCACTGCGCAGGCGAGCACCGTGGTCCACTTCGCGGAGCGCCCGACGATCGCCGACTGCGTGATGTTGCGTGTGGTGACGATCTTGTTGGAGATCTTCCAGATCTGGCGCTTCTCATCCCACGACTGGTTCTCGTCGAACTCCACGCCGAGGGTGGAGGCGAGCATCGAAGCCGCGAGGTCTTCCGCGTAGTCTCCCGCCTCCTTTCCGGTCTGGCCGAAGGCATGGTGCTCCGAGAGATAGCCGTACATTCGCTTGTCGCGTGGTACGGCAACCCCGATCGAGGCTGCAATCATGCGGTGCGGCTCGTTGGACTCGGAGCGGCTCATCACCACAAACGCGATCTGGCCGGGTTCCAGGAACTCCTCGCCCCTCGCTCGGGTGATGATTCGGCAACCCGGGGGGTAGATCGACGACACCGAGACGAGGTTGAGCGCCGCGATCCCGGCGTCCCGGAGCGCGAGTTCGAACGATTGCAGCTTCTCCTGGTGCACGCCCACACCGTTAGTGAGGTACAGCCGCTTCGGCACGAGGTTTGTCGGCATCCGGGCCTCCTGTCGGGTGCTCCCGCCGCGCGGGGCGAGCGGAGCGTAGTTGGAAACTCCCTCGACATCAAGCGTCTTTCATGCTCATAGCAACATTGCGGCCTGCGGCCCCCCTTGTCAACGGTGATGACACGCGCTACCCCCCTTGAGCCCGATCCGTGCGAACATTACACATGCTCACGCGAGTGATCGACATCACGCGGCCATTGACCACTTCGTCGCCGGTCTGGCCCGGCGATGTTCCGTTCACGTGCGGCTGGACCTCGCCGCCCGGGCGCGATACGGCCGCCCTCTCGTGGATGCGCCTCTCGCCGCACGTCGGCACCCACATCGACGCGCCGCTCCACCTCGATCCGACGGGCCGCGACGTGGCCAGCCTGCCGCTCTTGACCTGCGTCGGCCGGTGCGAGGTGGTGGCGCTCCCGGGCCACGACCAGCCGATAGATCTCGGGGACCTCCCGCCCGGCTGGAACCCCTCGACGCCTCGCGTCCTCTTTGCAACGGGATCGTGGCCGGTGGGGTCGCCGATCCCGCCCAGCTTCGCGTCCCTCACACCGGCGTTTGTGGACTTCCTCGCCCGTGCGGGCGTGGCCCTGGTCGGTCTCGACACGCCCTCGGCCGATAGCCCCGAGGCGACCGAGTTGCCGGCGCACCGCCGGTGCGTCGAACGCTCCGTGCTGATCCTCGAAGGCCTCGACCTCTCGGGAGCGGACCCCGGTTCCTACACGCTGGTCGCCGTGCCTCTTCGCCTGGTCGGCCTCGAGGCCTCCCCGGTCCGCGCGCTGCTGCTGCCGGCGAGGACACTGGCGACGGGCATCACGGAGCGCGCCGGCGCCGTCGGCACCGAGGCGTGATGCGGTGCTGCACGGGCAGTCGAAAATCAACAGTTGAAAGTCCAAAGCGGAGACCTGCGGACTGCGGGCGCTGCGTTTGACCTTTGACTTTTGACCTTTGACTCTTGACTTCCGATGTCGTTCCTCGCGCGCGGCTACAATCGGCCCTGCCGTCGTTAGGGAGGCCGTCATGGAAAGCGCCATCGCACGAGCCATCAAGACGCAGTACGAGCCTGTCGCGCTCGTCTTTTCCGACCAGTTGCCCGACGGGGCGATGCAGTTCTCCGAGGGCAAGTGGGGTTGCATCATGTGGCTGCTGCTGGCCGCCGCCGCGAAGGGGAAGCCTGCCGCGGCCGACCGCACGACGTTCGGGTGCCTCGGCGGCGGGACCGGCCTCGGGTTCGGCAACCAGTACGAGACGTGGCCGGGCGGGATTGAGTGCTTCTACCGGTTTCTCTCCACCGGAAACGGTCCGCAGGAGGAAGGGACCGGCGCCCCCGGAATCCGGCGCGGCGCCTCCAGCGACTTCGTCCACGGCGAACGGTACATCAAGACCCCGGAGGCCGTGAAGCTGTTCGTCGACGCGCTGCCGATGATCGACGTCCCGACCCGTTACGTCGTTCTCAAGCCGCTCTCGCAGATCGCAAAAGGCGAACGCCCCGAGATCGTGATCTTCCTCGTGGACCCGGACCGGCTTTCGGCACTGGTCGTCCTCGCCAACTACGGTCGCGGCGACAACGAGAACGTGATCATGCCGTGGGGCGCAGGCTGCCAGACGATCGGGATCCTCGCCTACCGGGAGGCGCGCTCGGCCCGGCCGCGCGCCGTGGTCGGGCTTACCGACCTCTCGGCGCGCAAGTACATCGCGAAGCAGCTCGGTCACAACCTGATGACGTTCGCCGTGCCGTTCGCGATGTTTCAGGAGATGGAGGCAAACGTCCCGGGCTCGTTCCTCGAGCGCGACACCTGGCGCGAGCTGATGGACGCTGCGACCTGACGACCGGGGCCCGAGGTTCGAAGAAGCCGGCAGAGGAGCGGAGGGGCTGAGGAGCAGAGGAGCAGAGACCGTTCGAAGGTTCGAAGGTTCGGTTCATCCGGGAAAT
>PMLC01000034.1 GCA_003158745.1 Acidobacteriota bacterium | reverse complement strand
TAAGAGTGAAGAGTTGAAATGCATGGCGTCTAGGCAACATCGCCGGGAAGCGCCTGTGCAACTGGGGGTCTTGTAGTCAACTCTTCACTCTTCACTCTGAACTGCCCTTCTGACCCCTCGACGGAGACCGCTCCCCTCGGTGGAAATGGCGGGGCAGGTAGACTCGTTGTCGACGCTGGAGGTGTGATGCCGTCCCCCCGACGCACCCTGACAACGCTATTCCTCATCGTGTTCACCGACCTGGTGGGGTTCGGAATTGTCATCCCCCTCCTGCCGCTTTACGCCGAGCACTTTCACCCTGCGCCCTGGGTCTTCGGGCTCCTAATGGCTGCGTACTCGGCGATGCAGTTCGTGTTCTCCCCTATTCTCGGCCGGCTCTCGGATCGGGTCGGCCGACGTCCGGTGCTTCTGATCTCCCTCGCCGGCTCGGTGACCGGGTTCGTACTATTCGCCCTGGCCCACTCGCTGGCATGGCTCTTTGCGTCGCGGTTGCTGGCCGGAATCTGCGGCGGGAACATCGCCACCGCCCAAGCGGTGATAGCGGACACCACCCCGCCCGAGAAACGGGCACACGGGATGGGAATGATCGGGGCGGCGTTCGGCCTCGGCTTCATCGCCGGCCCGGCGCTGGCCGGGGTGCTCGCACCGATCAGTATGGCCGCCCCGGGATGGGGTGCGGCGGTGTTTTCGCTAGTGGCTTGGACGATGACGCTGCTCTATCTGCCGGAGACGCGGCCAACCGGTGCAGCCGGCGGCACCGCAGCCCCTGCGTCGGGGTTTGCCCGGGTGGCGTTCGCGTTCTCCCACGCCGAACTTGCGCCGCTGCTGGCGATCGGCTTCCTCGTCGTCACCGGCTTCGCCGCATTCGAGGTGACGTTCGCTCAGTTCCTGCACGAGCGCCTGCAGCTTCCACACTCAGGCGTGGGCTTCCTGTTCGTTTACGTCGGTGTTCTGGCGGTCGCGGTGCAGGGCGGGCTGGTCGGCCGCGCCACGAGGCGGTTTGGCGAGCGCTCGTTGCTCTTCGCCGGGCTGGTGGGAACGGCTGCCGGCCTCCTGCTTCTTGCAACAGCCCATCGCCTGGCCGGCGTGCTGACCATTCTGCCGCTGATCGCGCTCGGCACCGGCTTCGTGACGCCCTCGCTGTCGTCGCTGGTCTCGCGCAGCGCCCGCGCCGACGAGCAGGGCGCTGCGCTCGGTGCCTTCCAGGGCATCGGCTCGCTCGCACGGGTGATCGGACCTTTTACGGCCGAGCTGGCCGTCGGCGCCTGGGGAGTTGCGGCGCCGCCCCTCGGCGCCGCGGTGTTAACCGTAGCGGCTGCCGTGGGGGCCGGGATGGTCCTGCGACGAGGGCGTGGGGCCGCCCAGGGAGGCTGACCGGTGCCACCATCAAGGAGGATCGATTTGAAAGGCCCTCTTCGAAGAGGAGCGATGTTAATGGCGAGGTTGCTTGCCTGCGCCGCGCTGCTGATCGCGCCCGCCGCGATCGCACAGACCGACCCGGACTGGAACAACAGCCCGGCCGTGGGACTGGGCCCGTTGCGGCTCCGAGCGCAGTCCCCGCTCGCGATCCTGCGCCTGACCCCGACGCCGGAAACCCCGGCCACGCTCGCCCAGGGGCAGTGGGGGCTCGGGTTTCTCACCAGCTGGAACAACTACTTCGACGTCGATCCGGAACGGTATACCATCGACGCCGAAACCCTACGGCTCACTCTGGACGGCGCGTACGGGCTCACCACACGCCTGGAGTTATCCGCCTCGCTTCCGGTTTCGTACCGCGGGGGCGGCATTCTCGACCGCTTCATCCAGGACTTCGAGGGACTCCTCAAGGTGCCGAACCAGCAGCGGAAACAAGCGCCGCGCAACCGCTATCTAATCCTCATTCGCGGAAGCGGCGGCCAGACCTTCGAACGCAGTGGAGACGACGCGGGATGGGGGATCGAGGACGCCACCGCGGGCGTGCGCTACCAGCTCGCTCGGGGCACTGAAACCACGCCCGCCGTGACCGCCTCGTTCACGCTCAAGTTCCCCGCAGGCCGCCAGACCGCCCTTTTCTCAAGCGGAGGCTACGACGTCGCAGCCGGCCTCTCAGCCGGCCAGCGCCTCGGCCGTTTCAACCTGTACGGCTCGCTGGTCGTCATGCATTACGCCACGACCGAGTTGGTCGGCGTGAGGCTCAAGCCGAACCAGCTCTCGCTGTTCAACGGCGTGGAGTACCGACTCTCCTCGCGGACATCCTGGTTGCTCCAAACGCTCATAACGTCCCCGGGTGCCGAGCAGTTCGGCGATTTCTCGAAAAACACGTACGAGATCACGGTCGGGTTCAAGCACATCCTCTCGCCCTCTTGGCTGATCGAGGCCTCGGTCCTCGAAAACCTCTTCATCTTCGACAACAGCCCCGACGTGGGATTCCATGTCGGATTCGTGTGGCGCCCGGCTCGCCGGGCCAGCGGCGGCTAGCCATCGAGATGACGTCGCACGGACGTTGACCAAGGGAGGTTGTCATGGCTGACCAGAGTTGTGAACTTCCGCTGTCCAACACCAGCGACCGCGAGATCGACGGCATCCTGGCGGCGGCGAGGACGATCGCCGTGGTCGGGCTCTCCGACAAGCCCGACCGGGATTCGTATCGTGTCGCCGCCTATCTGCAACGAAACGGCTACCGGATCATTCCGGTGAACCCGACGGCCAGAGAGATCCTGGGGGAGACCAGCTACCCAGACCTGGCCTCCATCCCAGCCAACGTAGCGATCGAAATCGTGGACATCTTCCGCAAGCCCAAGTTCGTCCCGGCTGTCGTCGACGCTTCGATCGCCCGCGGCGCCCGAGCGGTGTGGATGCAGCTCGGCATCGTCCACAACGCCGCGGCCGACAAGGCTCGCGCCGCCGGAGTCGCCGTGGTAATGGACCGCTGTATGCAGGCCGAGCACGCCCGCTGGCTCGCGGCAGGAAGTCAGAAAGACAGTTAAGAGTTGAGAGTGAAGAGTTAAGAGTTAACAGCAACAACGAGATGCCTTACACTCGCCGCTCGGAGACGGTGCGGTAGGCCCTGTCTCTCAACTCTTCACTCTTCACTCTTAACTCTTCACTTCGTCGGTCACACCCTGAACCCTCGGACGGGGGAAGCTGCGAGCGGTCCCCCTCTCCTGAGCAGGCCCGATGCGCGGGGCGGTGCGGCCCTTTGATATACTCACGCGGTCTAGCTTCAGTGCTAAGACAGGGGCGGATCAGCGACCCGCCCGAGGAGGAGGCTCTCATCGCCGACGAACGTGATCGCACACGCATCAATGAGATGATCCGGCTCTCGCCGGTACGTCTCGTGGACGCCGACGGCTCCCAGGTCGGCATCGTTCCCGTGGAAGAAGCCCTGGCGCTCGCCCGTACGCGCGGCCTCGATCTCGTCGAGGTCGCCCCCACCGCCCGCCCGATCGTCTGCAAGATCATGGACTGGGGGAAGTACCGCTACGAGCAGGAGAAGAAAGCCCGACTGGCGCGTCGCAAGGAGCACCAGATCGAGGTCAAGGAGATCAAGTTCCGGCCGGGCGTCGCGGACCACGACTTCCACACCAAGCTTGGCCTCGTGCGTAGGTTTCTCGAACAGGGAAAGCACGTCAAGGTCACGATCATGTTCCGCCGCCGCGAGATGCGTCGGCCGGAAAACGGCTACGAGGTGCTTGAGCGCATCAAGGAAGAGCTTTCCGACCTGATCCGCCTCGAGCGCGACGCCGGGCCGCTTGAGGGGCGCGACCTCACGATGGTCCTTGCCCCGGGCCGCAAGACCGCGTAACCTCTCCCGCTTCGCTCAGACCGTGCCGGGACCCGTGAGGGTTGGCGACTTCGTGTCGCTCCTCGACAGGGAAAGGCCGCGCCGACTGCGTCGACCTGCCGGAGACTACCTTTCTCTCATAGCCAGGCAGGCGCTCTTTGCGGGCGGTGCCGCGGCTCCCGGGGGTTCGTCTAAATCCGCCCTCGAGACCTACACCTTCACGGTCGTCTCGGTGAAGTGGATGCCGAGCCGTTGGAGTTCGACCAGCGCGGGCTCGTAGATCTCCGGGATGACCGGAACCAGCACGCCGCGCGAGGCGATCTTGCCCTCCAGGATGAGCCGGACTCCGACCGCGGCAGGCAGGCCGACGGTGCGGTTCATGCTCGAGTCGCCGTTCGGGATCCCGAAGTCGATCATGGTCGAGGTGATCTTCTCCTTGTGGTCCGGGAACTCGGCCACGAACTGGTGCTGGAGGATCAGCAGGTCGCGCTCGCCCGGCGCCAGGGGCATCTTCGCCAGCATCGTCGCGGTCAGCACGTCGAGCGGCGACTTGCAGCCGGCCGGCAGCGGCGCGCTGCTGAAGAGGCCCAGCCAGTCCAAGGCGGCGACGATGAAGTTGATCGGCGCCAGGCCGATCTTGCGGGCGACCGCCTGCTTGATCCCTCGGGGGCTCTTCTTGCCGATCAGCTTCGCCATGAACTGGGCGTACGTCAGGCCAGTCAGGTCGCTCTCGGTCTCGGCCAGCAGGCCCATGTCGGCGACCTTCTTGAGCGTGGCGCACCACCCCTGGTTGCGCAGGGTGCCGCGGAACATCGTCCGCGCCTTGGTGATCCCGTACGTCTCGGCGTACGGCAGGCTGTCGCGGTTCGGGTACCCCTCGAACGGGATGACCTTGCCCTCGACCTCGACCGGCACGCACCAGTAGTTGAGGAACAGGTCCGGGCCGGGGATCTCGACCACGTCGCCGTCTCTCCGGAAGCGGGCGTTGTTGCGGCCGGCCATGAGGACCCCGCGCGGGCTCCAGGAGAACTTGTAACCGAACGGGTTGTCGTTGGCCTCGGGCGCCGGGAGGCCGCCGCAGAACGACATGAAGCTCGTGATCGTGCCGCCTTCCGCCTTGACGCGGTGGATCACCTTCATCGCCGTCATGTGGTCGATGCCCGGGTCGACGCCGCTCTCGTTGAGCAGCACCAGGTCGAGCCTCTTCGCCTCGGCGTCGAGCGCCTGCATTTCCGGCTTGACGTACGAAGTAGTCGCCATGTGTTTCCGGTTCCGCAGGCACGATTTCGCCACCCGGGTGTGGAAGACGTAGGGCAGCAGGCTGACCGCCAGGTCGTGCTCTCGCACGATCTCGTCGAGCCGCTGGTCCCCCTCCTTCTCGATGTCGAAGGCGATCGGCCGCCCGTTGGGGTGGTTGCCTACCAACTCCTTGGCTTTCGCCACTGTCCGGCTTGCCACAGTTACCTGGTAGCCATGGTCAAGGAGATACCTGACGTGGGCACCCGCAACCAACCCGGCTCCGAATACGACGACCTTCTTCACGGCGTCCTCCCTTGTCTCGTGCGACCTTTTTCACACGTCGGCGTTCACATCCTCCCAAATCCGGTCCGACCTAGTTCTTCATGTGCTCCGCGATGTACCTGTAATCGGGGGTCAGCTTTCCGTGGTACAGGATCATCGCCCGCGCGATCTCGGAAGGCAGCGCGAGCTCTTCGAACGGCACGGAGTAGTCCGCGTTCGCGATCGCCGGGATGAACGGCTCCAGGATCTCGCTGAAATACTCCGAGGCTTCCCTCGGAATCTCGCTCGGCAGGATGTCTACGGCGAGAACGACCGGGCCATACCCCTCCACGCCCATCCGTACTTGCTCCGCGTGTGGGTCGTAGACGTACACCGGATCGTCGGGTTCGGTGGCCTTGAGCGTGCACTCGATCGAGCCGCCGATGTCGCAACTCGCATCGCCCACCACCCGCAGGCGCGGCTGACGGCCACCGGCGAACAGGCTGCGGAGGAGCGAATTCGTCAGGAGGCGCGGATATCGGGCGTCCCAGTAGTTGGAGTTCATCAGCACGGTCAGATGAGGGACATACTGGTCGAAGATCGAGTGGTACTTCTGCGGGTGCAGATAGTAGTCCTGGAGGTCGAAGTGCGCCCCGGGGTCGTTCGGAGCAACGGCGTGTTCCTCCTTGAAAAGGACCCGGTAGATGGCGCGGTTGGAGGCCCGGGGGTCGTTCCCAATGCGGGCGACATCGGCCGGCTCGATCTCGATCGTAGGGAGGTCCGACAGGATTTCCTGGATGCCGCGGCCGACGTTGCCGTAGCCGGCCACTCCGACGATCAGCGGCGTGATCGCCTGCGGCAATCCCTCGGTCTTGATCCGCTCGCCGACCCGCCGAACCTCCTCGCGGACCTCCGCGAGGCTGCCGTAGGTGAGCGTGCTCCGGATCGCCGAGAAGGGGTTGGCGATCCCTTCGTGCTGGAGCCGCCTGCCGAGCGCCCACAGGCTCTCGACCATGCTCACGACCCCTGCGTGCCACCCGAAGAAGATCAACCGGTGGCCGGTCTCGTCGGTCACCTTCTCGTAATCGATGAGGTTGCACCCCAATTCCATCATCCGCCTGAGCATGGCCATGTTGTAAGGCTGGCCCTTGATCACGTGCGCGAAGAAGACGTAGGTCTTGCGGGGCTGGAAGTGCTGCATGGGGATTTCCTTGACCCCGAAGACGACGCCGGCCCTGGAGAGGTCCTCCTGGACCTTCGCCCCGGCCCGCTCGAACTCCTCTTCCCTGAAGATCCGCACGGGCGAAGGCTGAGCGATGAACTCGATGCCGTGCTCGTCGTGCAGCTTGCGCGCCATCTGCGGTGTGATGGGAACCCGTCGCTCCCACCGGCTCTTGTCCTCGCGACGAATTCCGACCGTGGCAGCCACCGCCAACCTCCCGAACGCAGGCGACTTCTTTGCGAAGCAAAACGGGGAAGGCCTGCTGATCCCCTGCCCGGACCGAGGTCCAAGGTGGAGGCCCGGATCATACACTGCGGCCGAGCAGGCGCGCAAACCGCCCGAGTTGAGAAGACCGTTCCCAGTCCTAGAGGTTCATGGACAGCAGAGGGGCAGAGGGGCAGAGG
>PMLC01000128.1 GCA_003158745.1 Acidobacteriota bacterium | reverse complement strand
ACGACAAGATCAGCGTGAGTCACTGCACTAGGAGGGCAAGGCGGTCGGACCGGAGCATAGCCGGAGGCTATGTGAGGATCCGAACCGCCGCAGCCCGACAACGCAGATGGTCCGATATCGGTCGCGCATTCATGGGTAGAGACGGTTGATCATGCGGGGGTACGGGATCGCCTCCCGCAGATGCGAGAGCCCGCACAACCAGGTGACCACCCTTTCGATCCCCATCCCAAACCCCGAGTGCGGGAACCCGCCGTACTTGCGCACGTCGAGGTACCACTCGTATGCCTGGCGCGGCAGACCATGGTCGGCGATGCGCTTCTCGAGCAGCTCGTAGGAGGCGATGCGCTCGCTGCCGCCGATGATCTCGCCGTACCCCTCGGGGGCGATCATGTCGACCGCCAACGCACGGCTGGCGTCGTTCGGGTCCGGCTCCATGTAGAACGCCTTGATCGCGGCCGGGTAGCGGGTGATCATGATCGGCTTGCCGGACTCGTCGGCAAGCGCGGTCTCCTCGTCGCCGCCGAAGTCGTCGCCGAAGTTTACGTCGAACCCCTTGCCCTTGAGCTTCTCGACGGCATCGGCGTAGTCGATGCGCGGGTACGGCCGCCTGGTAGCCGGCTCGAGCACGCTGATGTCGCGCTCGAGCCGCTCGAGGTCCTCTTTGCAGCGCTCGATCACTCGCGCCACCAACTCCGAGACGAACTCCTCAGCGAGGTCCAGGAGCCCCTCGAAGCGCATCCAGGCGATCTCGGGCTCGACCATCCAGAACTCCGTGAGGTGCCGCCGCGTCTTCGACTTCTCGGCGCGGAACGTCGGCCCGAAGCAGTACACCTTCCCGTGCGCGGCCACCGCCGGCTCGAGGTAGAGCTGGCCCGACTGCGAGAGGTAGGCCTTCTCCCCGAAGTAGTCGGTTTCGAAGAGCGTTGAGGTGCCCTCCGCCGCGGCCGGTGTGAGGATCGGCGAGTCGATCTGGACGTAGTTGCGCCGGTAGAAGAACTCCCGGATTCCGAACGTGAGCTCGTTGCGCACCCGCATGACGGCGTGCTGCCGTTTGGAACGGAGCCACAGGTGCCGGTTATTGAGGAGGAAGTCGGGGCCGTGTTCCTTGGGCGTTATCGGGTATTCCGGGCAGAGCTGGACGATTTCGAGGGCCTCGACCTGCAGCTCCACGCCTCCCGGGGCGCGCTTCTCCTCCTTGACCTTCCCCACCACGCGGAGCGAGGACTCCTGTGTCGCCCGCTCGGCCTCGGCCCAGACCGACTCCGGCGCCCCGGGCTTGAACACGACCGCCTGGAGGTAGCCGGACCCGTCGCGCACGACGAGGAACCGCAACTTGCCGGAGGAGCGGGCGTTGTAGAGCCAGCCGGACACGCGCACCTCCTCGCCGACCAGCCCCGGCAACTCGCGGATCTCTGCGTCTCGCATCGCAAACCTCCGTCAGGGCGCGCAGTGTAGCGCACGGGCGTGCCGCCGCCATGCCGCTGGGCCTTGGGCGCAAGACGAGTCCGCACTACAATGAGACCGAGCCGGCGCGCCTCCCGCTTCTCTGCCGATCGGGGAACACACGGTGCCGTCGGCAGGGAGAAGGCGATGGACAACGTATCGTCCCGGCGCATCCGGATACTCGCTGTCGTTCTGGTCGTCGGCGTAGGCTTTGCCGCTGCCTCGTGTCACCGCATCCTCTCCACCAGGATCGCCACGATCGAGAAGAACCTCATCAAGTACGACGGCAAGACCATCACCGTCTACGGCAAGGTCAAGGAGCGCATCGACCTTCCGACGCTCAAGTGCTACGTTCTTGACGACGGCACCGGTACGATCGGCGTGGTGACAAGGAAGGCGTTGCCCCGTGTTGGTGATACCGTCCACACGAAGGGCAGGGTCAACTCGTCGTTCAAGATTGGGAGACGCGCCCTGATCGCAGTGGTCGAGCCCGAGCCGCCCGTCCAACCCCGCCCGAAGTTACCCCCGCCGCCGGGGAAGCTCCCTTCGTAGAAGCGGGCGGCTGCTACGAAGTCCCGGACGGCAGCCGAGTGAACACCCCCTCCGGGTGAACCAGATTGCGGCAGCGCAGGAACAGCACCCGCCGCACCGTCCTGCCCTCGCGCCGGATCACGAATGGAAGCTCCTCGCTCACCGACTCGAAGACGTCCCGCAGGCTGTCGCCCAGCCCGTCGCGCTCGGTGACGAACAGGAAGTCCTTCCCCCGCAACGTCTCCGGCGGATACCAGTAGAGCGAGGCGAGCCCGTGAATGCCACCGTGCACCCTCGCCAACCTCGTGGGCATCCTCCCTTTCGAGAGAAAGGCGTAGAGGTGGACATCGGTGTAGCTCTCCGAAGCCATCATCTCGCCCGGAGCCAGCCTGCGCTCCACCTCGGCGACAACTTCGTCGTTCGCGACCGCGGCCGCCAGCGTGTCGGCGAAGGCCCCGCGCGCCCGCCCGACCAGCGGCCAGTTCACGTCGAGAGCCGTCGTCGCGAACGCCACGAGCGCGAGCGCCGCGAGCGAAATCGCGATGCCTAAGCCGGCGCCCCACACGACGAGCCGGCGCGGCCGCGGCACCAGCAGCGCGAGGACGGCGGCGCCGAGCACGACGCCCGGGGCGCCCCAGTGGGGCGCGACGTCTTCCCGCAACGCGACCCATCCGAAGAACGCGAAGGGCACCGCTGCGCCGACGAGGACCGCGTTCCATCCCGCGTCGCGGCGCCGCCAGGCCTTCCACCATGCGGCCGCCATCGCCGCAAACAGAGGAGGCGAGACGAGCAGCGCCGAGAAGACGACGAACGCCAGCAGATGGATCAGCGTGAAAGCGCCGCGGTCGTGCCGCTGCTGGAGCTGGAACGTGAGATTGGCCCAGTCGTGGCGCGCACCCCAGATCCACACCGGCGCGGTGAGCGCCGCCGAGAGCGCTCCGGCGAGGTAGGGCACCGGCGTCCGCAGGTGGGCGCGCACCTCGCGCCGCAGCAGGAGGGGAATGAGGACCGGCAGGACCAGTACCGCCGGGAACTTCGCCAGGAAGCCGAGGGCAACCGCGACGCCGAAACCCCACCACGCGCGCCTCTCGCCCTGCGCGATCGCGACCGCCGCCCACGTTGCTCCGATGTACCCGGCCATCATCCCGACGTCGGTCGAGTCGTAGAACGACCCGAAGAAGAACAACGGTGTCGCGTGGAGCAGCAGGTACGCCCACGCCGCCTCCCGGGGTCCGCCGCCGAGCCGGCGAACGAGCGGCAGCAGGAACGCGCCGATCAGCAGGCTCGCCAGGATCGCGGGGGCCCGCACGGCGAGGCGCGTCTCGCCGAGAACCGCCCGGAACGGGATCGGCGCCAGCATCATCATGGGCGGCTGGTCGTACGTCGCCCAGTCGGGGTGGCGCGAGCAGTCCCAGTAGTACGCTTCGTCGCCCGATACCGGCAGTGCGACCGCGAGTGCCGCGTGCACCAGCACGAACGCCACCAGCAGCCACGCGTACCGCCTGGTCGTCCATTCCGCGGCCTGCGCAGTTGCTGTGCCTTTGCTGTTCAACTCTTCACTCTCAACTCTTCACTCTGAATTGCCGCTGTTGAACCTCCGAACGCTCCTTGCTCCTCAGCTCCTCCGCCCCTCTGCTCCTCTGCCCTGTCTCACTCCAGATTCGCGCACTGCTCGCGCAGCTTCTCGAGCGCGGCCTTTGCCGCGACAACCCGCTCCCCCATCCCGACCTCGCGGCACTTCGAGCCCGCGGTGTTCACCTCGCGCAGCAGCTCCTGCAGGAGGAAGTCAATCTTCTTTCCGACCGGGCCGCCCTCGACCAGCAGCGCGTCGAAGTGCGCGAGGTGGGCCGCCAGGCGCTGCACCTCCTCAGCGACGTCGACGCGATCGGCGGCGATCGCCGCCTCCTGGAGCAGCCGGTCCTGGTTGACCTCGGCGCCTTCAAGCAGGGTCGCGAGCCGCTCCTTCAACCGCCCGAACAGGGCCGTCCGCACCTGCTCGTTGACCTCGGCGAGCCAGCTGCGGAACGAGGCGAGCTCGGCCAGCTCGCCGTGGATCTGCGGAAGCAACGCCGCCGCCTCGCGCTCGCGCTGCCCCACGAGGGCGTCGCGGGCGCGGCCCGCGGTGTCCAGTAGAGCACGCTGCTCCTCGGGCGTGAGGGCGAGCTCGCCCCCGCCCTCGGCGAAGCCGGGAAGCGCGAGCAGATCCCGCAGCGCGAGCGGCGCGAGCTCAAGCCCCGCGGGACGCTGTTCGAGGGCTTTCATCAGCTGTGAGGCCAGCTCCCAGTGCAGCACGAGACTGGTGCCGGACCGCACGAGCGGCCGCAGCTCGACCGTCACCTGGACACGGCCGCGCGCCAGACCACCCGAAAGCACCGGCCTCAAGGCGGCTTCGAGCTCAGCCGTCTCGAAGCGAGGGTGCGTTCGCAGCGTGACCTCCAGGAAGCGCGAGTTCACCGACGTCATGCGCACCTCGGCCGCGAGGCGCTCCGAGAGGTCGCCCTGCGCCTGTCCGAAACCAGTCATGCTCCGCAACACGCCTGCCATCGGTCGTCCCTTCCGGCGCGGTCGCCCCGGTGGTGGTCATGGTAGATTCGGGACAGCAACGAACGAGCCGCCCCGCGACCATGACGAGCGCACCACCGACTGCCGAAACCCAGCGCGCCGTATCGTACACCGCGCGGATCTGGACGTTGCACCTGTGGGGCGCCCGTCCGAGCGGCCTCGACGTGGCGCTCTCGCTGGCCGCCTTCGCCCTGCTCGTCGTGAGCCGCTTCGCACTGCTGCCGTCCGGACCCTGGGAGTGGGACGAGACACTGTTCGCGCGCGGCCTCTTGCGGTTCGACCTGCCGTCGCACTTCCCGCACCCGCCGGGGTTTCCGCTCTGGATGGCGCTCGGCCGGCTGGTGCTTCCGTTCGTGCCGGATCCCTTGAGGGGGTTCCAGCTCCTGTCCGCTGTCGCCTCGTGCCTCTCGCTCTTTCCCCTCACCGCGCTGGGACGGCGCGCTGCGCCGGCCCCGGTCGCGGCCACTGCGGCGCTCGCGGTCCTCTTCGTTCCCGGGGTGTGGCTCCACGCCGGGCGGGGGTTCACCGACACGGCGGCGACGTTCGTCGCGCTGTGGGCCGCGGCGCTGGCGGCGTGGGGCCTCGAAGGGAAGCGGGCGACCGCCTTCACCGCTCTCGTGACGGCCGCCTTCCTGGTGCGACCCATCCTCCTGCCTCCGCTCGGCCTGCTGTGGCTTGCCGGGGCTCTCACCGTCCGCCCAAGGCGCCGGCTGCTGCCGGGCGTGCTGCTCGGCGCGGCGGCGACGGTCTCGGCCGTCATCGGCCTCGTGGTCGCGCAGGGAAGCTGGAAGGGATTCGCCTCGGCGTTTGCGACGCACGCCGCGACCCACGCCCGCAACCTGGTCGAGCACAACCCCGGCGGCGTGCTCGACCTCGGGGTCGTCAAGGGGTTCGGCGGGCCCTGGTTCACGGCCGGCGCGGCGGCCCTCACGCTGCTCGGGGTGGTGGTTTGGGCAAGGCGGGTGAGCCGGCGCTCCGCCGCCGCCTGGCTCGTGATTCTGGCCATCATCTCTATCCAGCTCGTCTGGTTCCAGAACCGCCGCTTCCCTCGCTACGCGGTGCCGCTCCAGGAAGCCGCCGCGCCGCTCCTCGCCGCCGCCGCCTCCTCGCTCGCGCCGCCCGCAGTGGCTGCCGGCGGCCTCGCCGCCCTCGGTGCGTCGTGGCTGCTCGGGACCTACGGCCCGGTGACCGAGCAGCACCGCACGCACCTGCCCGGGTGGGACGCCGTTCAGGCCGCGGTGCGCGTCTCAAAGCAGACCGGCGAAGAGCTGGTCATCGAGCCGGGGCTCTACCCCTTCCTCTCGTACCAGGAGGAGCTGGACCGGAGCGCTGGACGCGCGTGGAAGTTCGCGTGGCACCTGGCGCCGGCCAGCCCCGACTCACGGAGCCTACCGGCCGGCCCGTACGTCCTGGCCACCGAGTACCCGTTCCATTACTTCGGGTCGCTCTCGGGCCGGGAGCAACGCTTCGGGATCGTCTCCGAGGCGCTGCGTCCGCTGACCCAGGGCCGTTTCCTCAACGCCATCGAGGCCACCGACGTGGCGCTGCCCATCCGCGGCTGGTGGCTGCCCGAGGCCGGACCGCGGACGGCGGAGAAGTTCATGTGGGGCGGCCCGGATGCCGAGGTCCTCGTCCCGCCGCTCCCCCCGGGGGCGAGGCTCCTCGTCGACGTCGTCCCCTACCCGGGGAACGCCCCGCTCGAGCTGCTCGTCGACGGCGCGCCCGCGCTCACCCTCGCCGGCGACTCCCCGCGCGCACCGCACGAGATCGACGCCCGCTTCTTCCATCCGGGCAGGACCAGCCACCTCGTCTTCCGCCGCGCCGAGGCGTATTCGCCCGGGAGCGGCGACCCGCGAAAGCTCTCCGTCCAGTTGTGGGGGATGAGACTCTCCAAGCCCTGAGAAGCATAGCCGGAGGCCGGAAGAGACCTCCGAGCGTGGTCCTGCAGAGGAGCAGAAGGGCGAAGGCTGTTCGCGGGTTGGAAGGTTCGGAAGTTCGGAATCGAAAGCAAGGTAACGCTCGTCGAAAGCAACTTCTCCGAGTGTGAGGAGTGGCGCGAGCAGCCCCTTCACGTTGCCGCGAGCAGACCGCATCGGATCACGCGCTGAGGGCCGACGACGGAGAAGGTTCCGATGTTCCCGGGGGCTTGCCGACTTCGGCGGACCTGGGGGCTCCCCTTGGCATCGCCATCGTCCTTGTAGCAAGTGCGAAAGTCAGGCCTTTCCCGGACGATGCATCGATCTGGTGTCGTTGACAGAGACAACGGCCGGTGCTAGCCTCTCGTAGATCTTGTCGCAACGGATTACGGTTTCTCTTGAGCACAGCGCACCGCGCGCCGGTTTGTGGCACAGCGCCCAACTTGAGGAGGATGCGATGGCAAGGATGCGAGCGAAAGATCTCGACACGATCACGAACCATGCTGGCCGTTCCATCGGGACCGCGAGCCGGCGACTTGTTCGATTCGGCTCGCCCCTGGTCTTGGTGCTGGCGGCGGCCTCGGCGATGGCCGGCGTGGTCGGGACCGGGACCCCGGCCAGTTGCACGCAGTCGGCGCTCGCGACTCAGATCGCCGCCGGAGGCACCGTCACGTTCAACTGCGGCGGCGTGGCGACGATCTTCACCAACCTATCGATCGCGTCATCGAACCCGGCGACCGTGGTCGACGGCGGCGGACTCATCACGCTCGACGGCAGCCATGTGAACGCCCCGATCATGTGGATCAATGGCAGCGCGGCCGTTCTGCCCGACATTACGTTCAAGAACATCACGTTCGCCAACGGTTCGTACACGACGGGCCTCGTCGCCGGCGGGGCGATCGTCAACGAGGGGAACACCACCCTCGACACCGTGACACTCACGGCGAACCACGCGGCGTTCGGCGGCGCGATCATGCAGGAGTCTTGCACGAACTGCCTCGCTCCCTCGCTCACCGTGACGAACAGCGCCTTCACAGGCAACACCGCGACCAACTCTGGAGGAGCAATCAACGTCGGCGGCGGCACGCTAACCGTCACGAGTTCGACCTTCAGCGGCAACTCGTCGAGCAGCGTCGCCGGGGCGATCGAGCTGTACCTCAACGGCGGGCAGAGCCAGACCGTCGCGGCGATCAGCAGCAGCACGTTCTCGGGCAATCATGCGGACTCCGACGGCGGTGCGCTCGACCAGCAGGGCTCGCTCGGGCCGGGTGGCGGCATCACGGTCACGAACTGCACGTTCAACGGCAATACCGCAGCGGGAACCGCGGGGACCACGGCGGCGGCGCTCTCGATCGGGGCTGGAACCACGCTTTCGAGCGTGACGATCGCCGGTAACACCGCCTCGAACGGCGTCGGCCTGTACGCGACCGGAGCGCCCGTAGTGCGGAACACGATCGTTGCCGGCAACTCAGGCCAGAACTGCGGCATCAATGGTTCTCTCGGCGGGGGCAGCGTCGCGAACCTCCAGTTCGGCGATGCCTCCTGCACGGGCTTTGCCTCGGGCGACCCGATGCTCGGGTCTCTCGCGTCCAACGGCGGCCCGACGCTGACGATGCTGCCCGGCACCGGCAGCGCTGCTATCAATGCCATACCGCTCGCCGGCTGCACCGAGACCGTCGACCAGAGAGGGCTGCCCCGGCCCTCGCCGTCCGGCGGCTCGTGCGACATCGGCGCAGTCGAGGTGCAGGGCGCAGTAACGGCAACCAAGCTCGCGTTCGTGCAGCAGCCGTCGAACGCCCTGGCCGGCGCGGCAATCGTGCCGGCGGTGACGGTGCAGCTCCAGGATGGCGGTGGCAACGCGGTGCCGCAAGCCGGCGTATCGGTGGCGGTGTCGCTCGCCTCGGGGACGGGGACGCTGTCGGGGATGACCACGCAGCTGACCGATGCGGCGGGGCTCGCGACGTTCGCCGGCCTCTCGGTGAACCTGGTGGGGACCAAGACGCTCTCGGCCGCGAGCAGCGGGCTGAGCGGGGCAACGAGTACCAGCTTCGTGATTAGCGCGGGAGCCGCGACGAGCCTCACGATCACCGGTGGAAATCCCCAGACGACGGCGGTTGGGACGCCGTTCGCGGCGCCGCTGCAGGTCTTGCTGACAGACGCTCAGGGCGACGCCGTCAGCGGTGCGGCGGTGACCTTTGTGGCGCCGGGCTCGGGCGCGAGCGCGACGCTGGCGGGTAACCCGGCGACGACCGACGCCGCCGGACATGCTCAAGTGACGGCGACGGCCAACGCGACGGCAGGCGCGTACAACGTGACGGCGACGTACGGGACGTTGCCGCCGGTGTCGTTCGCGCTGACCAACGCCCCGGCGCCCCCCGAAGCGGCGATCCCGATGCTCGGCCTGCTCGGACTGGCGGTGCTTGGCCTGACGCTCGCGGCGCTCGGGGCGTTCCTGCTCAAGCGCGGCGTGTGATCCGCGCTCTGCGCGGTTCGGCCTGATCGTGGAAGGCGCGCCGACACGCGGAAGTTCTCCGTCCGGCTGTGGGTGATGCGCATTCAGAGACAGTGATCCGTGGTTAGTGGTCCGCGCAGAGGAGCAGAGGGGCGGAGGAGCAGAGGAGCAACGCTCGGTCGAACGCCGGATGACGACAGTTCAGACTGAGGCGTCATCTCCCGGCCCTGGTCCTCGCCGGGAGGCGTGGAGAATCGTGTAGCCGATCACCTCGTCGCCCTCGTACCGGACAATCACGTCGTCGTCGGTCAGCTCGCTGTCCGTGGCGTGCGCCGGCTTCTTGAAGTTGACGTAGAGCACGTCCGCCTCGGGGTCGTAGGAGGACCACAGGTACCGATGCGGGGCATGCAGCACCGCGGGCACGAGACTTAGCATCTCGGCTAGCTCTGCTCTGGCCATACCTGCTTCCTCCTTTCGAGACTGCCGGGTCGACGGGTGAGGAACGCCGTGATCACGAACCCGTCGTCGGCCCCAGTCTCACGATAGACTACCACCAATGTCTTGCCATCCTCCATCGTTCGTAACGCGAGGAGTTCGCCTTGGCTTCCTGCAAGAACCCTGTCGGCCCCGCTGATGGCGGCGATCACCTCCTCGCGCAGCCCCGCCAGCTCACAGTGCTCCTCCGCGATGTGCGCCCAGCGCTCGTCGGTCAGCCGGATCGGAACGCCCGCGCGGGAGATAGCCGATAGCATCATGGCGTCGCCTCCTCGACGATCCTGATCTCGTCGTCGGTGAGGCCGTACAGCTCGTAGACGAGGGCGTCGATCTCGCGGTCGGTGGCGTCGATCTGGCGCTTGACGACGGTCTTCTCGTGGTCGGTGCCCACGGCTGCGAGGCTGGTGTGCATAGCGAGGATGCGATCGACCACTTCGACCAGGCGATCGTGATAGCCCCGGTCTCGAGGATCATCAAAGGAGATCCTACGGATCGGTAGCTCCTTGAGATAGGTACCTTTGATCTTCGGGAATGTGTTCCGCTGGTCGTAGAAGCGGTCGGTCCACACCGCCCGAAGCAACCTCGAGTTGAGCACTCCGAGGACGTAGGCTGGGGCCACCTTGCATTCCGGGAAGAGGTTCACCATGAACACCGTGTTCAGACACTGATACCCGAGGCGGTCGATTCCGAACTCGGGGTAACGGCCAATCTGCCTGCAAATTAGCTTGTTGCGAGCGTTCTGCTTGTCACCATCCCAGCAACCACCTCGCCGAGCGTCATCAATGTCGAGGCAGGCCAAGCCGCCCCACGTCAGCTTGTACCTCGTCACGTCGCGTCCGGTATAGCAAAGCCGGTAGGGGGTCTTAACCCGTCGCGGGTTGCTGATCTCGATCACGTCGTCGGGGAAGACCTTTCTGTCCCGCAGTTGCTTTCCGAAGTTGACAAAAGCACAGGAACCCAGCTTGACGCTTCGGGACCCAATGCGCTCCCAAAGTTCCCGGGTCGCCGGGTTTGCAACACTTGTGAAGAGAACGAACTTGTCGCCTCCATTAGCGTCCGGCTGGATCATCTCACTCGATGTTGCAGCGAGCTTTCCGCCCTGCGGTTCCGCGTGGACCATCGCAAACGGCCCCCGGGTGCGCTGCCCGCCAATAGTAACGAATATGGCGTTGTCGACGGAAACTCGGGCAAATACGCCGCCTCGAATAACCGCAATGTGATCTATCGCGGAGCGTTCTAGCAGCAAGTGTCGCAAGCCAACAAGATAGTTGTTAGCAAGGAAGTTGGCTGGCGTGATCATGGAGGCCCTTCCGCCGGACCTTACGAGCTGAAGCCCTCTCTCCATGAACAGATGATAGGTGTCTACTTTGTACGACGCCGTGGTGAACTTGCGGCTGAAATAGGCGAGTTGTTCATCGTCCCGGAACTCGTCCTGCAGCAAGATGTACGGCGGGTTGCCGATCACGGCGTCGAAGCCGGGGTTGTCGCGGGCGAAGATTTCCGGGAAGCCCTTGTCCCAATCGAACGGGTTGACCCGAAGCGCTTCCTCCTGGTCGAACAGCTCGCCCTGGCGGCCCTGGTTGTAGTCGCTGCCGATCAGGGAGTTTCCGCACTTGATGCTGCTGCCCAGATCGGGGAGGGCGCGCTGGTGAAAGAGCTTGAGCTGGGCATTGAGCGACTGGTCGCTCTCCCCCTCGAGCACTTTGAGAAGGAGCGAGAGCTTTGTGACCTCGACCGCCTGGGTGTCGATGTCCACGCCGAAGATCGAGTTCAGGAGGATGCGCTTGCGTTCAGTCGTCGTCAGCCGCCACTCGCCGCCGGCCGCCTGGTAGAGCACGGGCTGGCTTCCCTTGCGAGGTTTCGTGTACTTCTCCGGGCCGTCGCTGACGTACCAGTCGCGGTGCCAGTCGAGCAGGCGCTGATAGGCGCCCAGCAGGAACGACCCGGAACCGCACGCCGGGTCGAGGATCTTGAGGTCGGCAGCCTGCTTCGGCGTCGTCCCCTCCAGCAGCTTGCCGACCGTGTGCTCGACGATGTAGTCAACGATGTAGGTGGGCGTGTAGTAGACGCCGCCGGCCTTCTTGACCTCCGGCTTGTCCTCGACCTTGGCGCGGTGCCCCTCCGTCAGCCGGATGACCTTGCCGAGGAACTGCTCGTAGACCTGCCCGAGGATGTCGGCGGGAAGCACCGAGAACTCGTACGGCGAGTCGGGGTAGTAGAGGTTGCCGATGATGTCCTTGAGGACCTTGTCGTCGATGGCGAGGGTGGGCGTCAGGGTGTCCGGGCTCTCCGCGAAGTCCTTCTCGCGCTGGAAGTGAAACAGGCCGGAGTTGTACCGTTCGTCGGCACGCTGGAACAGCTCGAAGAGGCGGCGATAGGTGTTCGGGCCATTGAGCGTGAACTGGAGTTGGAACTGCCGGTCGGTCTCGACGCCTCGGTCCTCGCAGATGCGCAGGAAGATGATCCGGTCGATCGTCCGCTGCACCGCGAAGTTCAGCTCGCGCACCGAGAGCTGCTGGTTGCGAAGGGCGATATTGCGCGCCAGCTCGTCCCGCCAGCGCTCGATCTCCTTGAGGAACTCGGCGTCAACCGGCGCGGTCCCGCGCTTGCCCTTGGCCGCAACGGCGAAGCCGTCGAACGAGCCCTTGAGGACGGCGTCCTTGGAGAAGACGCCCGCGATCTCCGCCCACCGATCGGGGTACTGCTCGAAGGTCAGGTAGTTGATGCGGGCGATGGCGCTCGCGTCGGTCTTCTCAGGCTTGACACGGCAGTCGTATACCGCCAGCTCGCCGAAGTCGGTGAGCAGGGAGAGCGGCAGCTTGGCCGACCAGGCGTAGCGCCGGAGCTGGTACGCGGCGTTCGGCTCGTCCTTGATCGCCACCGAAGGCTTCTTCGCTTCGAGGAAGAACTTCCGGGTGCCTCCGATGCGGAAGCAGTAGTCCGGGGCCTTGGTCGTGCCGCCGATTTGGATCGCGTCCTCGTGGATGACATCTTTGTACGCCTCGGCGTGCCCTCGCTTGTTGTAGACGTCCCAGCCGAGCAGCTCGAACATCGGGTCGATGAACTCGGCCCGGACCTGTGCCTCGTTGTACGCTCCGGATTCGTACGACGCGAGGTTGCGATCGAACCGTTCGACAAGCTCTACAAGTTCTTTGGGAGCCGCC
>PMLC01000019.1:3259-3836 GCA_003158745.1 Acidobacteriota bacterium | reverse complement strand
TGCCGGAGCGTGGGGCCGCCACGGCGAGCACGCTGTCGAGCGAGCCTGCGGTCACCCGCAACAGCGTCCTCCTGAGCGCGGTCGGCGTGGCGCCGGCCTCGGCGACGCCGGCGTCTTCGGCCCTCCGTCGCGTCGTACGTTCGGCCAATGCGAACCTCACCGCTCAGTGGCAGCTCGCGGGGATGAGCGCCGCCCGAATCGGCGTGCGCGAGGAGGGCTGGTACCGGATCGGCAAGGCCGACCTGCTGGCCGCCGGCTTCGATCCGGGCGACGACCCCGCGGCGCTCCGGCTCTTCAACGGGGGCGTGGTGCAGGCCATCAGCGTGGTCCCGGGACAGACGGGGAGCTTTGACGCCGAAGGCTACATCGAGTTCTACGGCACCGGGCTGGACACGCCCTCCACCGACACCAACGTTTACTGGCTCGTGAAGGACGCAGTGGGCGCCCAGGCCGCCAAGCGGATCCAGATGGCGGATCGTCTGACGGGCAGCCCGGCGGCTGACAGTTACCTCGCAACGGTCGAACGGCGTGACCGCACCGTGTACTTCGCCGCGCTCCTCGATACGACCCGCGACAA
>PMLC01000019.1:0-3195 GCA_003158745.1 Acidobacteriota bacterium | reverse complement strand
CAGGGAGCAACAGCGTGAAGCTCGTCGCACTGGGCGACAGCACCGACGTCAGCCTCGTGGACTACGTCCGACTGGGCTACCAGCGCCTGCTCTACGCGGACTCCGACACGGTGAACCTCGCCGCGTCGCCGCTTCAGGCCGTGACGGTTAAGGGGTTCACGACCCCGCACGTCAGGGTGATCGACGTCTCGCAGCCCAGCACCGTCGTCGAGCTGCCGGGACAGGTCGCGCGCCTCACGGACGGCTACGCCATCACCGCGACACCGGTTCCGGTTTATCAGAGCATGGGTCCGCAGCCGCCCGTTCGGCAGAACCTGCTTTTCGCGTTCACCGAGGAGCAGGCGAAGCAGCCGGCCTGGATCGAGGCCAACTCGCCGTCGCAGTGGCACGGCGCAGGCAACAGCGCGGACCTCGTCATCATCACGCATCACGATTTCAAGGGCGCGGCCGGCACACTGGCCGAACAGCGCGCATCGCAAGGGCTCGTAACGCGGGTCATCGACGTGCAGGACGCCTACGACGAGTTCTCCTATGGCGCCAAGGATCCCCAGGCGATCCGTGACCTGCTCGCGCGGGCAAAAGCGACCTGGCAGCGGGCGCCGCGCTTCGTGCTGCTCCTGGGGGATGCCACCAGCGATCCGCGCAACTACATTGGCGACGCCATGCTCGACTTCGTGCCGACCAAGATGGTGCCGCTCGAGGTGCTCAAGAGCGCCTCCGACGACTGGTTCGTGGACTTCAACGATACCGGGTACCCACAGATCGCGATCGGGCGCATCCCCGTCCAGACGGCCGCCGAGGCCGCGACGGTCGTGGGCAAGCTCGTCCAGTACGATTCCACCGCGGCAGGGGCCGGATGGACGAAGAGCGGGACCTTCATTTCCGACACCAACGACCCCACCCTGCGGGTCGCGTTCACGGACGAGACGCACACAATGGAACAGCATGTCCCGACCGCGCTCGGCCAGGACGAGATCCTTGTCGGGAGCATGGACTTGGCCGCCGCGCGCAGCGCCATCCTCTCGGCTCTCGACACCGGCTCGCTCCTCGTGACGTACGTGGGGCACGGCGGCGATACGTCGTGGAGCACGAGCAACCTCTTCACCGCGGCGGACGCGGCCGCCCTGTCCAACGGGGCCCAGCTGCCCGTTCTCAGCACCCTGAACTGCTTGAACGGCTTGTTCGAGGATCCTTCGACGGACAGCCTCGCCGAGGCGTTGCTGAAGGCTCCGGCGGGCGGCGCGGTGGCGGTCCTCGCCTCGTCGTCCCTCACGGACGCCGAGCCCCAGCTCTTGCTCGGCACCCGCTTCTACGACGCTCTGTTCGCTTCGACCGGGGTGTCGCTGGGCGAGGCGCTGATGACCGCCAAGACCAGCGATGTCAAAGAGAGTGTCCGCCAGAGCTTTCTGCTGTTTGGCGACCCGAGCATGAAGCTGCGAAAGTAGCTCCACCGGGAACGCGTTTTTCTCGCAACGGCCACCTCTCGGGGCGGCCGTTCTGCTTTGTAGGAAGGGGATCGTCCAGGAGAAGCCTGGGCGTGCTTGTTGTCAAGAGGGACCCCGGCTTCCTCCCCCGCTTGCGGGGGAGGCGAGGTGGGGGCTGTGCAACCTGGCCCCTGCGCCCTCACCCCGGCCCTCTCCCGCTCGCGGGAGAGGGTGCAAGACCGGGCAGCCGGCCGGGGCGTCTCGCGGTTTGCTAGGCTTGCGGTGTGGCGGAGATGTTTCGGGAAGCAGGTGTGAAGCTGCGCGGGTGGCTGGCCGAGGCGCCGCACCTCGGTCGCGCGTTGATGCTCGTGTGGCGCGCGGCCCCCAGGCTGACGGTGTGGTGGAGCCTGCTGCTCTTTGTTCAGGCGCTGCTGCCGGTGGTGGTCGTTTTCCTCACGAAGGTATTGGTGGACGATATCGCCGCCGCCGCGCGAGCCCCGGGCGGCTGGGACCAGGCGCAGAGACCGCTGCTGCTGGCGGCCGCGCTTGCGGGCGTGCTCGTGCTGAGCGAGGTGTTGCAGGCGGCGGGGCGCTGGCTGCGCACGGCCCAGGCGGAGGTCGTGAAGGATCACCTCAGCGCCCGGGTGCATGAGAAGGCCCTTGCGGTGGACCTCGCCTACTTCGAGTCGGCGGCGTACTTCGACCAGCTGCACCTGATCCGCTACGACATCTACCACCGTCCTGTCGCGCTGATGGAGAATGTGGGCTCGCTGCTTCAGAACACGATCACGCTGGCGGCCATGCTGGTGGTGCTCGTGCGTTTCGGCGTGTGGGTCCCGGTTGCCCTGCTTGTCAGCACGCTTCCGGCCCTGTGGGTGGTAGTGCGCTACGCGGTCCGGCAGCACGAGTGGCGGGTGCGAACGACCGCCGACGAGCGCCGCGCCTTCTACTACGACTACCAAATGACGAGCCGAGAGCATGTGGAAGAGGTGCGCCTTTTTCGCCTGGGCGATCTGCTGCAGCGACGGTTCGCCGAGCTGCGGCGCCGCCTGCGCGAGGAACGGCTGCGGCTGACGCGGGACGAGGGTCTGTCGGGGCTGGCGGCGGGCGGCGGGGCGCTCGCGATCGCCGGCGCCGCGCTCGCCTGGATGGTGTGGCGGGCGTTGCGCGGTGCGGTGACCCTCGGCGAGCTGGCGATGTTCTACCAGGCGTTCAGCCAGGGCCAACGGCTCCTGCGCTCGCTGCTCGAAAACGTCGGGCAGATCTACTCGAACAGCCTGTTCCTCGGCAACCTCTTCGGTTTCCTCGCGATCGAACCGCGGATAGTGAGCCCGCCGGAGCCTGTGGCAGTGCCGGCCAATGCGTGCATCGCGATCCGCTTTCGCGGCGTCACCTTCCGCTATCCGTCGAGCGATCGACCGGCGCTGCGGGGGTTCGATCTGGACATTCCGGCCGGCCGCTTGGCGGCGGTGGTCGGCCCCAACGGCGCCGGCAAAAGCACGCTGATCAAGCTTCTGTGCCGGTTCTACGATCCGCAAGAGGGGACGATCGAGCTGGATGGCGTGGATCTCCGGAGCTACCGGCCCGANNGCTGCCCGCGGACGACGGTCCTATCGCCGCGGCGGCGCGCGCGGCTGGTGCCGACGAGGCGGCGGCCAGGCTGGAGCACGGCTACGACGCGCTGCTTGGGACCTGGTTTGCGGGCGGCACCGAGCTGTCGGTCGGGGAGTGGCAGCGCGTCGCGCTGGCGCGAGCGTACTTCCGTGACGCT
>PMLC01000134.1 GCA_003158745.1 Acidobacteriota bacterium | reverse complement strand
AGGCGACACACTCGGTACCAGTGGGGTCAATCCACATTTCTTCTATCCAGTGTGGAGTACGACCGCGAGGATGTGGTCTTTTTGATATCGTCCATATGAATGCGTCTCTGTTGCCCATCCACTAGCCGCCGGAATCGCGACCAAGCGCGAGCGTCTCAGGGCCCGTCAGGGCTCCCTGGCGCCCGATGCGTCCACTTCAGTGGGCGTGCCTATGGTGAGGGGGATGTCCTGGGCGTCCCACACGAGCATCTTGAGGCGATCGCCGCACTCCCCGCAGTAGCCTCGGATCCCTTCGACGACGCGGTCGAGTGCGCCTTCCTCGAGCACGGTGAAGATGACGGCCGAGGTCTTGGGGAACGCGCGGGACCCGAGGCGCGGCCCGGTGGCGCCCACCCCCAGCGCGTGCGGGATCTCGGTGTAACCGAGCACCCCCGCTCGGTCCAGGAACACCTCCATCTCTTCCTTCCGTGACTCCTCGACCACCAGCATCAGCAGCTTTGTCGCCATGGTCACTCCCGTACGCCCAGAGCCCGCAGTAGCGAGATCATCGGACACCAGCAGGTGAACGCCGACTGCAGCAGGTTCAATCCGACGAAGGCCGTGAAAAGGTAGAAACCCGGGTGCACCCAGTGCCCGAGCGCTAGGGAACCCAGCACGAAGAACCCCGCGATCCCACGCAACATCTCATCAAGCCGCATTCCGCCTCCCTCGGGCCGTCAGGCCTCTTCTCTCCTGCTTTCGACAACCCGCTCCACTCCCGTCGCGTTGACGTACATGAAGTAGAGGAGCGGGATCACGATCAGCGTCAACGCCGTCGATACGACCACGCCCGAGATCAACGCAACGGCGAGGCCCTGAAAGATCGGATCGAGCAGGATCACAAGCCCCCCGACGACCAGCGCCGCCGCGGTCAGCACAATAGGCCGGAAGCGCACCGCGCCGGCCTTGATCACCGCATCCGCGAGCGGCTCCCCCGCCTCGAGCTCGAGGTTGATGAAGTCGACGAGGAGGATCGAGTTGCGGACGATGATGCCGGCTAAGGCGATGAACCCGATCATCGACGTGGCGGTGAAGAAGACGCCGCCGAGCGCATGGGCCGGCAAGATGCCGATCAGCGTGAGTGGGATGGGCGCCATGATGATGAGCGGCGTCACGAACGAGCGGAACCATCCCACCACCAGCAGGTAGATCAGCACGAGCACGACGCCGAAGGCGACGCCCATGTCTCGGAACACCTCGTAGGTGATCTGCCACTCGCCGTCCCACTTGATGGCGTACTGCGCGGAGTCCTCCGGGAGATGGGTAGAGATCACCTGCACCGCACGCCCGTTGGAACCCTTGAGGGCTTCGATCCGCTTCGCCATCGAGAGGATCCCGTAGACCGGTGCCTCGGCCGCTCCCGCCATCTCCGCGACGACGTACGTCACAGGCCGCAGGTTCTTGTGGTAGATGAACTTCTCCCGCACGGTCGGAGTCACGTGCACGAGCTCGCGCAACGGCACGAGACGCCCCTGGTCTCCCTGCACCGTGACGTCCAGCAGACCATCCAGGCTCGACCGCTGGGCACGGTCGAGGCGCAGCACCAGCGGCACCGGCTCACGGGCGAGCGGGTCGTGGAGCAGGCCGGCTTGGGTGCCGTCAAGCGCGACGCGAAGAGTGCGCACCACGACCTCGGGGGTCACGCCGGAGCGCACCGCCTTCTCACGGTCCACCTCGACGTCCAGCCGCGGCCCGGGCGCTTCGACGTACCAGTCGATGTCCACCACGCCCGGCGTGCTCTCGAAGACCGCCCTCACCTGCTTGGCGAGGTCGACGCGCCGCTCGAGGTCCGGCCCGTAGATCTCCGCCACGAGGGTCGAGAGCACCGGCGGTCCGGGCGGCACCTCCGTGACCTTGACGTTGGCACCGGTCCGCCTGGCGATCGGCGCGAGCAGCTCGCGCACGGCGATCGCGAAGGGGTGGCTAGCACGGTGGCGTTCGCCTTTCGGGCGGAGGTTCACCTGGAGGTCGGCCACGAGCGGACCCGAGCGCAAGAAATAGTGGCGCACGAGGCCGTTGAAGTTGAAGGGGCCCGAAGTTCCCACGTACACCTCGACGTCGGAGACCTCGGGCAGCGCGCGAACCGCCCCCGCGAGCTCGCGCGCCGCGGCGGCAGTGGCCTCCAGCGTGGCCCCAGCCGGCATGTCCACTACGACCTGAATCTCGCTCTTGTTGTCGTACGGCAGCATCTTGACCGTCACGAGTTTGAGGAACACGAGGCTGACGGCTGCCAGAAGCAGCACGACGACGCTTCCCAGCAGCGCCCAGCGTCGCCACGCCCTCTCGAGCAACGGTGTGAACATCCGTTCGTAGAGATGATGGAGTCGTCCTTCCTCGGAGGTCTCCGCGTCGGGTCTCGCGCTCCCCGACCGGGCGTGCTCCTCGGCGTAGCGGCGGAACAGCCGGTGCGTCAGCCAGGGGGAGACCACGAATGCAACCAGCAGGGAGAAGACCATTGCGGCCGATGCGTTGATCGGGATCGGCCGCATGTACGGCCCCATTAGACCCGAGACGAACGCGAGCGGAAGCAGGGCGGCCACGACCGCAAACGTGGCCAGGATCGTAGGGTTGCCCACCTCGTCGACCGCGAAGAACGTCGCCTGGCGCGGAGGTCCCCACCCAAGTTCGTAGTGCCGGTGGATGTTCTCCACGACCACGATGGCATCGTCGACGAGGATTCCGATGGCGAAGATCAGGGCGAAGAGCGTGACCCGATTCAGCGTGTAGCCGAATGCGTACGACGCGGCGAGCGTCAGAGCCAGCGTTGTCGGGACCGCCACCGCCACGACCACGGCCTCGCGGCGGCCGAGAGCGAACGCCATCAGCAGGACCACTGCGAGCGTGGCGATGCCCATGTGCTCGATCAGCTCAGAGGACTTCTCATTGGCCGTGAACCCGTAGTCACGGGTCTTCGTCACCTCGACGTTCGACGGAAGCACTGGGCCCCGAAGGCGCGCGATTCGTGCGTTGAGGTCCCGCACCAGCTCGACAGCGTTCGTGCCGGGCTTCTTGGCCACCGCCACCGTCACGGCCGGCACGTCGAGTGAGGCAGGCAGCCCCTTGGCATCGCGGGCCGCGCCGGACATCATCCAGACGTACTGCGTCGGTTCGTCCGCCCCGTCGGACACGGTCGCGACATCGCGAAGGTAGACCGGGCCGCCTCCCCATACCGCGATGACCGCGTCACCGACCTCGGCCGCCGAGCGGAAGAACGAGCCGACCTCGACCACGGTCTCGGTCCCTCCCGCCGTGAAGCTGCCGGCAGGGAGCCGCCAGTTGAGGGCCGAAAGCGACTGGTACGCCTGCAGGAGCGAGACATGGTGGCTGGCCAGGCGCTCACGGTCGAAGACAACCTGAACCACTCGTTGTTGACCGCCGAGGACTGTCACCTGGGCGACCCGCGGGTGGCGGGTCAGTTCGACTCGTAGCTCGTCGGCCACCGCGCGGAGCTGAACTGGCGTCGCGTCCCGGGACCACAACGTGTAGGCCACCACGGGCACGTCGTCGATGCCGCGCGGGGCGACCACCGGCGGGAGCACCCCGGCAGGCAGTGTCGGCGTCAGCTCAGCCAGCTTGGTATGCACCCGGACCACCGCCTGATCCGGGTCGGTGCCGACCAGGAACCGAACGATGATCATCCCGCCGGAGGGCTGCGTCGTCGAGTAGACGTAGTCGACGTTCGGGATCTCGGAGATCGCCTTCTCGACCGGCGACACGACCCGCCGCTCCACCTCCTGAGCGGAAGCGCCGGGGAGTGCGACCATCACGTCCACCATCGGCACCTTGATCTGCGGCTCCTCCTCCCTGGGCGTCACGAGGACGGCAAAGCCGCCGAGCAGCAACGAGAAGACGACGAGGAGCGGCGTGATCTTCGACGTGAGGAAGGCCCGCGCCACGCGGCCGGACGCCCCCAGCGGGCGCCGGGACATCTTCAGTCGGAGCGCCTCGCGACGGCCCTCCTCTACGCTGACGCGGTCAGTGGGATCGCTCATCGGCCGGCCTCCTGCACCGCGGCGCCATCCGGCGGTAGCGCCCCGGGTTCGAGCAGCACATCCTCGCCCCCGGCGAGCCCCGACAGCACCTCGATCCGCCCGTCCGGAAGCCGCTCACCGGTCACGACGGCCCTCGTCCGTGCCAGCCCGGCGGCGTCACGAACCGCGATCATCGCCAACCCCCCGGACGTCACGACGGCGCTCTCCGGAACCGCGACGGCATTGCGCGATCCGACGGTTACCCAGGCTCGGCCCGCGAGGCCCGCCGGAACCTCACGCCCTTGGAGGCGCACCTTGACCAGGAAGGTGTGATTTGCAGGGTCGGCGCCCGGAGTCATCTCCTCGATCGCGCCGCTCAACTCGGCCGTTTCTCCGAGGGCGTCGATCTTCACCGGCAGCGCCATTCCGACGTGCAGGCCAGCCGCCGTGAAGACGCTCTCGGGCACCGACAGTGCCAGGCGCCGGCCGGTTGCCGCCTCGACCATCACCAGGGGACGGCCGGGAGCCGCGAGATCACCCACCTCCACCAGCCTGGCGGTGACACGTCCGGCAAACGGAGCGACGACCTGAGACTCCCTGGCGACTGAGGCCGCCGCGTCGACCGCTCCCTGGCCCTGCTCGACGGCCCCCTTCGCCTGTTCGTACTGCATCCGGGCCATGTCGAGCTCCAGCTCCGCCGCCGCGCCCTTTGCTGCGAGGGCCTTGAACCGCTCGTAGTTGCGGCTGGCGAGGGCCAGCGCCGCCTGCCCCTGCGCGAGGCCGCCGCGGGCCTGGGCTTCCTGACCGCGCGCAGTCTGGGGATCGATCTCGAGGAGCACCTGACCCGCCTTCACCTCGTCTCCCGCTTTCACCCGCACCGCAATCACCGTCGCCATCACGCGGGAGGAGACGGCCGCCTGGCGTTCCGCCTCGACCGAGCCGTAGAGCTCGACGAGCTTCGGGACGCTGACCAGCTCGGACTTGCCCACTCGCGACGTCACCGTGGCCTGCTGGCCTCCAGCCGGCTCACTCTTGCCGCCACACGCCACCGTCGCGAGACCCAGAATCACGATTGCTGTCGTTGCGAGCTTCATTGGCTCCTCCAGCCCCGGCTACTCCCCGATGCTTCCATTTGCTGTTCTCTTTGCCTTCCGCTCTTCCAGGCCGGCCTCGTGATCAAGGCAACGCTTCCTCGGGCCTGCGCCCGGCGACCAACGCCAACCGCAGCACCGCGGTGTTGGCCTCGGCCCGAGCCACCAGCTCTCGCGTCTCGGCCTCGCGTCGCGCCGTCGCAGCGTCGAGAAGGTCCAGCATCTTCACAACGCCCGTCGAGAAGCGCTCGGAGACGATCCGTTCGGCCTCGCGAGCCGCGTTGACCGCCCGCGCAGCCGTGGCCTGCCTGGCGCGGGCCGTTGCTGCTTCCTCCCAGGCCTGCCGGACCTCGAGCTGCACGCCCTCGCCGAAGCGGGCGACGTCCTCTTGGCCAGCCTTCGCATCCCACTCGGCGGCGCGAATCGCCGCCCGGTCGCTGCCCCCGGCAAACAGGTTGAGGCTCGCCTGGGCCATGATCGCCGTGGACTCGCCGTGGTGCCCGAACAGGTGGTCATCCACCAGGTCACCGCGAGCGACGATGCCCACCCGGGGAAGAAACGCCGCTCGCCGGGTGCTCACCTCCAGCTCACCCGCGTGGACCAACGACCGCGCTGCCGCCAGATCCGGACGGCCTGACGCCGAGGCCAGCCAGCCGGCCAGGTCGTCTCGCGGAGCCGCTGGAAAAGCCAGCGTCGTGAGCTGCCACTCGGTGCTCTGATCGGCACCGACCCGGAACGCGAGGTTTGCCGCCGCGATGCGGGCGTTTCCGCGGGCCTGGGCGAGCATGTCTTCGATCCGCGCCATCTCAACCTCGGCGCGCAACAGCTCCGACCGCACCAGCATCCCTTGCTCTACGTAATTCCGGGCCAGCTCCACGTGCGCCTGGATGGTCTTCCGGGACTCATCGAGAAGGCCCACGTACTCCCGCGCCTGCGCGAAGTTTACGTACGCCTTCGCTGCCTCGAACGCCGATTGGTCGCCGGCCCAGGTTGCGGAGTCAGCGGCAGCCTTCGCCCCGGCCTCCGC
>PMLC01000083.1 GCA_003158745.1 Acidobacteriota bacterium | reverse complement strand
TTCCCGGATGAACCGAACCTTCGAGCCTCCACTTGTCAAAACCCCGCACAGGGCCTAGACTCCCCATGTGAAATGGTTCACGTTTGGGACGTGGACCGTTTCGCAACATCCGCCCCCGGAAGACTCAGAGGACGCGGAGCCGGAAACCACCAGGGAGGAACGTCATGTCCAAGAGACGCATGGTCACCCTCGACGGGAACGAGGCGGCTGCCTCGGTCGCCCACCGCACCAACGAGGTGATCGCGATCTACCCCATCACCCCCTCGTCGAACATGGGTGAGTGGGCCGACGAGTGGTCGGCGCAGGGAAAGAAGAACATCTGGGGCACGGTGCCCCAGGTCACCGAGATGCAGTCCGAGGGGGGCGCTGCCGGCGCGGTCCACGGGGCTCTCCAGGCAGGGGCGCTCACCACGTCGTTCACCGCCTCTCAGGGGCTGCTCCTCTTCATCCCGAACATGTACAAGATCGCGGGCGAACTGACCTCCTACTGCATGCACGTGTCGGCCCGGACCCTCGCTACCCACGCGCTCTCGATCTTCGGCGACCACTCCGACGTGATGGCGTGCCGCCAGACCGGGTTCGCAATGCTCTCCTCGGGCTCCGTCCAGGAGGCGCACGACTTCGCGCTCATCGGCCAGGCCGCCACGCTGCGCTCGCGCGTGCCCTTCCTCCACTACTTCGACGGGTTCCGCACCTCCCACGAGGTGGCCAAGATCGAGGAGCTCGCTGACGAGGACCTGCACCAGCTGATCGACGACGGGCTCGTCGCGGCGCATCGCGCCCGCGCGCTCACGCCGGACAAACCCGTGCTACGCGGCACCGCCCAGAACCCCGACGCGTTCTTCCAGGCACGCGAGGCATGCAACTCCTTCTACTCGGCTTGTCCGGGAATTGTGCAGGGCGAGATGGATAGGTTCGCCAAGCTGACGGGCCGTCACTACCATCTTTTCGATTACTTCGGCCACCCTGAGGCCGAGGACGTCATCGTGGTCATGGGCTCGGGCGGCGACACCACGACCGAGTATGTCGAGTGGGCGCTCAAGCAGGGCAAGAAGGTCGGGGTTCTCCGGGTGCGCCTCTACAGGCCGTTCTCGATTCCCGACTTCGTGGGCGCGTTGCCGAAGACGGTGAAGAACATCGCAGTGCTCGACCGTTGCAAGGAACCCGGCGCGATCGGCGACCCCCTGTACCTCGACGTGATCACCGCGCTGCGCGAAGCTCACGATGCCGGCGCGACTGCGTTCGACCCCTGCCCCCGCGTGTTTGCGGGCCGCTATGGCCTCTCCTCCAAGGAGTTCACGCCGGCGATGATCAAGGCGGTTTACGACGAGATCGCCAAGGACAAGCCCAAGAACCACTTCACCGTCGGCATCGTGGACGACGTGACCCACACCTCGCTGCCGGTCGATCCCGAATTTGACATCGAGCCCGACGACGTGAAGCGAGCGGTGTTCTTCGGCCTCGGGTCCGACGGAACCGTCGGCGCCAACAAGAACTCAATCAAGATCATCGCCGAGGAAACCGACAACTTCGGCCAGGGCTACTTCGTGTACGACTCGAAGAAAGCCGGCGCCGTCACGATCTCGCACCTGCGCTTCGGGCCCCGCCCGATCCGCTCGGCCTACCTGATCAAGAAGGCGAACTTCGTCGCGTGCCACCAGACCGAGTTCCTCGAGAAGTACGACATGCTCGACTTCGCCGGCCCGGGCGCGACGTTCCTCCTCAACACCCCGTTCGGACCGGACCAGGTCTGGGAGAACCTCCCTCGCGAGGTCCAGCAGCAACTCATCGAGAAGAAGATGAAGTTCTTCGTCATCGACGCCTACAAGGTGGCCAAGGACACCGAGATGGGCGTGCGCATCAACACGATCATGCAGACCTGCTTCTTCGCGATCTCCGGCGTCCTGCCGCGCGACGAGGCGATCGAGCAGATCAAGAAGGCGATCAAGAAGACCTACGGCAAGAAGGGCGACGTCGTCGTGCAGAAGAACTTCGCAGCCGTCGATCACACCCTCGCCCACCTGTTCGAGGTGAAGGTNNAAGGGCGATCTGCTGCCGGTCTCGGCGTTCCCGATCGACGGCACCTGGCCGACCGCCACGACGCAGTGGGAGAAGCGCAACATCGCGCTCGAGATCCCGGCGTGGGATCCGGCCATCTGCATCCAGTGCAACAAGTGCGCGATGGCGTGCCCACACGCCGCGATTCGCGCCAAGGTGTACGACCCCAAGCTACTCGACAAGGCGCCGGCGACGTTCAAGTCCACCGACTACAAGGCGACGGATTTCAAGGGGACCAAGTACACGCTTCAGGTGGCCCCCGAGGACTGCACCGGGTGCACGCTCTGCGTCATGGTCTGCCCGGCCAAGGACAAGTCGAACCCGAAGCACAAGGCGATCGACATGACGCCGCAGATGCCGCTGCGCGAGGGCGAGCGCGCGAACTACGCCTTCTTCCTCGACCTGCCCGAGGTGGACCGTACCGCGATCAAGATCGACGTGAAGGGCGCGCAGTTCATGCAGCCGCTTTTCGAGTACTCCGGCGCGTGCGCGGGGTGCGGCGAGACGCCGTACGTCAAGCTCCTCACGCAACTCTTCGGCGACCGTGCCCTCATCGCCAACGCCACCGGGTGCTCGTCGATCTACGGCGGCAANNGCGGCAACCTGCCCACCACGCCATACGCCGTCAACCGTGAAGGGCGCGGCCCCGCTTGGAACAACTCGCTGTTCGAGGACAACGCCGAGTTTGGCTTCGGCTACCGTCTCGCGATCGACAAGCACATCGAGCAGGCCCGCGAGATGCTCGCCAGGCTCGCGCCGAAGCTCGGCGAGGCGATGGTCACCGAACTGCTGGAGGCGAAGCAGGCGGACGAAGCCGGCATCGCGGCCCAGCGAAAGCGTGTCGAGGCCCTCAAGGCAAAGCTCGCCGAGGTCAAGGAACCCGAGGTTGCTCGCCTCGCTCTCCTCGCCGACTACCTCGTCAAGAAGAGCGTGTGGATCGTCGGCGGTGACGGCTGGGCCTACGACATCGGGTACGGCGGCCTCGATCACGTGCTCGCCCAGCACCGCGACGTCAATATCCTGGTCCTCGACACCGAGGTCTACTCCAACACCGGCGGGCAACAGTCCAAAGCGACGCCGCTGGGCGCTGCCGCGAAATTCGCGATGGCGGGAAAGGCCACGCCCAAGAAGGACCTTGGCATGATGGCGATGGGGTACGGCCACGTCTATGTCGCGCACGTGGCGTTCGGGGCCAAGGACGCGCAGACCGTGCGGGCGTTCCAGGAGGCGGAATCCTACCCCGGGCCATCGCTGATCATCGCCTACTCGCACTGCATCGCCCATGGCTACGACCTTGCGTTGGGCTGCGAGCAGCAGAAGCTGGCTGTGGACACGGGCTCGTGGCCGCTCTATCGGTTCGACCCGCGCCGTATCGCGCTCGGTGAGACTCCGCTCAAGCTCGACTCTGCCGCGCCGAAGGTCGAGCTCTCCAAGTACATCCGCAACGAGACCCGGTTCCGGATGGTCGAGCAGGCCAACCCGGAGCGCTTCAAGCACCTCCTCGCCCTCGCCCAGCGCGAGGTGACCAACCGGTTCGCCGTATACGAACAGCTCGCGAAGGTGACGATGCCGGTGAAGTCCGCCGACGAGCAGCCCGTCGCCGAGAAGGAAAGCTAAGGGGGATTCAATGGACCTCTCGACCAAGTACCTCGGGCTCAACCTTCCCCACCCGCTCATGGCCGGCGCTTCTCCGATGGTGGACGATTTGGACACCGTCAAGCGGCTGGAGGACGCAGGGTGCGCCGCGATCGTCATGCACTCGCTCTTCGAGGAGCAGATCACGCGCGAACAGCTGGGCACGGAGATGGACATGGAGCTGCACGCCGAGGCATTCGCGGAGGCGCTGTCCTATTTTCCCCAGCCCAAGGAGTACCGCCTCGGACCCGAGCAATACCTCGAGCAGATTCGCCGCATCAAGGCGGCCGTCAAGGTGCCGGTGATCGGCTCGCTCAACGGAACCTCCCCGGCGGGGTGGCTCAATTACGCGAAGCTCATCGAGCAGGCCGGCGCGGACGCGCTGGAGCTGAACGTCTACTACCTCGCCACCCAGGCGTGGGAGACGAGTGAGACCGTGGAGCGCCGGACGCTGGAGAGCCTCAAGACCGTCAAGCAGGCTGTGAAGATCCCGGTTTCCGTCAAGCTCTCCCCGTTCTACTCGTCGCTCGCCAACTTGGCCAAACAGCTCGACGACGCGGGCGCCGACGGCCTCATCCTGTTCAACCGGTTCTACCAGCCCGACATCGACGTCGAAGAGCTCGAAGTCGTCCCGAGCCTGCAGCTCTCCGATTCCTCCGAGCTCTTGCTCCGCCTGCGGTGGCTCGCGATCCTTTCCGGCCACTTCAAGGGCTCACTCGCGTGCAGCGGCGGCGTGCACTCGCACCTCGACGCGATCAAGGCCGTGATGACCGGCGCTCACGCGGTACAGCTCGTCTCCGTGCTGCTCAAGCGTGGCCCCGAGTACGTCGCGACGCTGCGCGACGGGATGGCGCGCTGGATGGAGGAGCACGAGTACGCATCGATCGAGCAGATGCTGGGCAGCATGAGCCATCAGAACTCCCCGAACCCGCAGGCGCTCGAACGCGCCAACTACATGAGGATCCTGCAGGGGTGGAAGCCGTAGAGGCAAAGACGTGGTCCGTGGCCGGTGAACACAATAACGACGAAACGACGGGGCGGCCGCAGGGCCGCCCTCCTCATGGGCACGGGTGAGGGCGTAGGAAGGCGGGGAGAGGGTAGAAGGTAGACGGAGTAAGAAAGTGGCAGGAATCCTCGTCTTCCGTCTTCCCTCTTCCGCCTTCCCTCTGGCGCCTGCCTGCCGTCGTCCCCCTTAGGGGCGGTCGCCGCGGAGGAGGCGCTCGACCTGGGAAGGGAACGAGCTCGAGAAGTCGATCACCCACCACTCCCGCTTGCCATAGAACGGCTTGACGACTTCTTCGGGTGGCGGCTGCAGACCCACAACCGGGTACTTCTGCCCGAACGCCCCGACGAACCGCGTGCCGGTGGGCGCCTCGATCGCCGGAACTCCCTTGAACCGCAAAGCGGATGCCGGAAGATCCGCAGCGATCCTCGCCGGATCCACATCGGTGGGGTTTTCCATAGCCGCCCGCACGACCGCGAGGATTCCGAGCACGCGCTCGATCCGCCGGCGCGGCTCGCCGTTGAGGTTGCCCCACATCCGGCCGAGCGCCGCGCCGATCTCGTCATCCGTCGCCCCAGCAGGAAGGAGATCGCGCTGCCCGTCGACCTCGGCAACCGCCCGAATCTCCGCAGCCGCCTGGTCGCCATCGTCCTTGATGCGGCGCCAGAGCTCCTCTTTCGCCGCGGCATCCTTCTTCGACGAGGCGTCGTGCGAGATGAGCCTCTGGAACAGCTCCGGTAGATTCGATGGCTTGCCCACCTTCTCCACCGCCAGGTACTGGCCGCTCTCGAGGTCCTCCACGACGACGGCGCTCGAGCCCGTCGGGTTCGAGAGCAGGAAGTCGGCGCGGACCACCGCTTCATCCGGAAGCAGAAACCGGCATCCGTAGTGGGACACTCGGCTGTTGGGAACGGCGTCTTCCGCCTTCATCAATGCGAGGTCGAGGCGCGCCCTGCCTCTCCTGTCCTCACCCGCCCAGCTCGAGTCGATGCGTCGGATCACGTCGTCCCGTTGCTGCCGCTGGGCGTCGGTCATCAACGCGATGTCGGCCCCCTTCGCAGAGGTGCAGAGGACCCGCGCCACGACGTCCGCTCCCGTGCGAACCTCGACGGTCTGCCAGCTCACCCTGAAGTGCAGGGATTGCACCGCCGCCAACAAGACCAAGGTCGCGATCATGGTTGGCTTCCATCCTACGCCTCCGGAAAAGCCGTGGAGAGCGGGCCGTGGTCCGCAGAGACAGGAGAAGCACGGCGAAGGCAGCAAGCGTGCAGCCGCGCGGCCGAGAGTGGGCCAGATGCAAGGCGCACGAGGCGGGAGGAGCGGAGCGTAGCCGGAGGCTACGTGAGCATCCGATCCGCCGAGTGCAACGCAGCAGATGGTCCGCTATCGGCCGCGCCCGTATGGTAGGCTCCGGGCGCTATGGAGCGCGTCTCCTTCGTCATCGCCACCGTTCACGAGGTGGCGCTCAAGGGCGGCAACCGCGGCTGGTTCGAGCGGACGCTCGTGCACAACGTCCGCGCCGCCCTCAAGGGCCTGCCGGTGGCCGAGGTCTCGATCCCGGCCCGAGTCGTCATCCGGTTCTCCGAACCGGTCGCGTGGCACGAGGTTCGCCGGCGCATCGAGACCGTGTTCGGGATCAACGGCATGATGCCCGTTGAACGCGCCGGCACGACCTACGACCAGCTCGAGAGGTTCGTCTCGGAGCACGCCGCCGAGTTCTCGGGGGCGACGTTTGCCGTGAGGTGCAAGCGCTCCGACAAGCGGTTCCCGCTGACCTCAGAGGAGGTCAACCGCCGGCTCGGCGCATTCGTGAACGAGCTGACGGGGATGGCGGTCAACCTCGAGAACCCCGACGTCACCGTGCACGTCCTCGTCCAGAGCGACGGCCTTTACGTCTACAAGGACCACTACCCCGGCCCCGGCGGCCTTCCCGTCGGGACTTCGGGGCGCGTAGCGGTGCTCATGTCAGGCGGGATCGACTCCCCCGTCGCCGCGTACCTGGCGATGAAGCGCGGCACCAGGGCCCACTACGTGCACTTCCACTCGGCGCCCTACACGTCGGATACCTCCGTCGCGAAGGTCGAACGCCTCGTCCGGCTCCTGACGCGGCATCAGGGTTCGAGCCGCCTCGCAGTGGTGCCGTTCGGTGACTGCCAGCGCGAGATTGTCTCGTCCTGCCCGGAGCGCCTGCGAGTCGTGCTCTACCGCAGGATGATGCTCCGGACCGCCGAGCGCATCGCGCGGCGCTGGCGCTGCGAGGCGCTCGTCACGGGCGAGTCGCTGAACCAGGTCGCGTCGCAGACACTCGAGAACCTCGCGGCCATCGACCGGGTCGCGCACCTTCCGATGCTGCGGCCGCTCGTCGGACTCGACAAGCAGGAGATCATCGCCATTGCGGAGCGCGCCGGGACGTTCGAGATTTCGATCTTGCCCCACCAAGACAGCTGTTCATTCCTCCAGCCCCAGCACCCGGCCACGAGGACGACCGCGGCGGCCTGCGAGGAAGCCGAGACTCCGATCGACGTCGAGGCGTGGGCCCGCCGCCTCCAGCATGAGGCCACGGTTACGGTCGTTCAGTACAGCTGGAACGCGTAGCCCTTCAACCGAGCGGCTCGATGCGGGATCAGGAAACGAACTGTTGACCGCCGACGGTAAGCCCGCGCGTGGGGTCGCGACGAGGCGCTGAGGTGAACTCTCCGCCTTGTCGGTGATGCGTGTCCATCGCCCGTGTTGCCCTTTCCCCTTTTCCTTCTCTTACTTAACCGCCTTCAGTTGGGCGAGGTCCGTCAGCACTTCACCCGCATGCTTGCCGGGGTTCACGTCCGCGTAGGCCTTGAGAACCTTGCCGTCGGGGCCGACCAGGTACGAGATCCGGCGCGCCCACAGCCGGCTCGGCGAGTCCGCGGCCCCCACCTCTACCGCCAGGGCCTTCTTCGTGTCCGACAGCAGGCGGAACGGGAAGTTGTGCTTCTTGATGAACTCGGCGTTGTCAGCCGGGTCGTCGAACGACACGCCGACAACCTCCACGCCGGCCTTCTGGAACCCGGCGAAGTTGTCGCGCAGAGCGCAGCCCTCCGCGGTGCAACCCGGCGTCATGGCCTTGGGGTAGAACCACAAGAGATAGGTCTTCCCCGCAAAGTCCGCCGAGGAGACCTTCGCACCGGTCTGGTCCGCGAGCTGCCACACCGGGAACGTGTCGCCAGCCTTCAACATCCCCCCCGCGGTCGCCGACGCTGCAAGACCTAGAACTGCCAACACCATCGCTACGAGCTTCATCTGCCGAGCCCTCCTTTTATATAAACCGATTCGAATCTCGCGGGATTCCTTAATCGCCTGTCTCGACCATTGACGCGGCTCATAGGCGGACTGTGGTTCTTTCCGGCACATTCTATGTAAAATGCTGACCTTGATGTTCTTGTTTCTGAGATGAGCACGCGACGGGGGAACGCCATGGGCGTCGCGGAGAACCCGGAGAGCACGCGCGAGAAGCGCGTGGTGGCAACGACTTCGGTCGCGGCAGCCGTCTTCCTCACCACCATCAAGGTCATCGTCGGGCTGCTGACCGGCTCGATCGGCATCCTGTCGGAGGCGGCCCACTCAGGCCTCGATCTCGTCGCGGCGGTGGTGACGCTCGTCGCGGTGCGAGCGTCGGCCAAGCCTGCCGACCGCGAGCACACCTACGGGCACGGGAAGGTGGAGAACCTCTCCGCCCTATTCGAGACCGCGTTGCTGTTCGCGACCTGCTTCTGGATCATCCTCGAGGCTGGCAAGCGCCTGTTCGTCAAGAACGTCCCGGTCGAGGCATCCGCATGGGCGTTCGCGATCATGGGAGTCTCGATCCTCGTGGATCTCTCACGTTCGCGAGCGTTGGCGCGCGTGGCCAAGAAGTACAGGAGCCAGGCGCTCGAAGCGGACGCCCTTCACTTTTCGACCGACATCTGGTCGTCGGCCGTCGTGATCGTCGGACTTCTCGGGGTCCTCCTCTCGAAACGCCCCGGGCTCGAATTGCTCGTCAAGGCCGACGCGGTGGCAGCCCTGGGGGTTGCAGCGATCGTGGTCTGGATCACGGTGAAACTCGGCCGCAAGACGGTCGCGGATTTGCTTGACCAGATCCCGCCGGGGCTGCGCGACGATCTGGACGGGGCCGTTCGGGTCCCAGGAGTCGTCGACGTCCTCCGCGTCCGGGTCCGCCGCAGTGGCCCGGAGGCCTTCGCCGACGTGGCGCTCACGGTCGGGAGCCACACCGGAATCGGACGTGCCCACGAAGTTTCGAGCGCGGCGGAGGCCGCGGTCCGCCGCCTGTTGCCGGGAGCCGACGTCGTCGTTCATGTGGAGCCCGCCGATGCTCAGGTGCTGACCCGCGACGAGGACCCGGCCGCTGTAGTGCGCGCCCTCGCGGACCGCCTCGGCTTCGCCGTTCACGACATCCACGTTCACCACGTGCTCAGCGCACGCTCCCTAGAGCTCCACCTTGAGGTCGACCGGTCGCTCTCCGTGGCCGCCGCGCACCAGCAGGCGACCATGTTCGAGTCGGCGCTGCGCCAGGCGATCCCTGACCTCGGCCAGGTCGTGACCCACATCGAGCCGCAGGACGATGCCACACGCGCCGCCCGCGCCGCTCCCGAGGACGAAGGCCAGGTCCTCGCGGTTCTGCGCGAGTTGGCGAGCGAAAGCGGGCTGCACTGCCACCCCCACGACGTCACCGTCCGCCGCAGCGGCGGGGATCTCTCCGTGTCGTTCCACTGTGCCGTGGACGCCGGCACCGCCATCACCGCAGCTCACGAACTCACGGATCGTGTGGAACGTGCGCTGCGCGCCCGCCTGCCCCATCTCGGGCGCGTCGTGATCCACGTCGAGCCACTGGTGAAGAAGCAGTGAAGAGTTCAGAGTGAAGAGTCAAGAGTTAACAGCGAGAGCCTTCAAAAGCACTCTCGTGTCTCTGCGAAACTGCTTCTGCGCTCCGCCTTTCAACTCTTCACTCTCAACTCTCAACTGTCTCTCAGGCGCCGTACTTGGCGAGCTTGCCGGCGGCCGCCAGAGCCTCTGCCAGCAGGAACCGCAGCGGCATCCGACCGAGCGCGCCTCCGATACACGCGGTCTCCGAGAACACCGTCACGGGGTCGCGAAAAACACGCCCCGGTGCCCACAGAAGCCCAGGAACGGGGTGCCACGAGTGCGCCTTGAGGGCAACCGGCGTCGAGTGATCGGCCGTCACGACGACCACCTCGAACCCGTCACCGATGAGGTCCGGCAGGAGACGGTCCACCTCCTCGACCACTGCCACCTTGCGCTCGAAGTCCCCGTCCTCTCCGGCCTTATCGGTGTACTTCACGTGGACGAAGAGGAAGTCGTGTCCTTCGCGTGCGGCCCGCACCGCCGCGGGGAACTCGGCGAGCGACGGCGGTGCAGGAGGCATCGCCATTCCCACCAGGCGCGCCAGACCCCGATACATCGGATACGTGGCGATGCACGCGGGTCTGAGACGGAACCGCTCGGACAGCGACGGGATTTTCGGCAACGAGTCGAAGCCGCGAAGCAGGATCCCATTTGCCAACGGCTCCGTGGCGAGCTCCTTCCGGGCCGCGTCCACGAACGCCGCGACGACCTTCGCCGTCGGGCGCGACGCCGCATCGAGAGCCTTAACGCGCAGCGGTGGCACTCCCGTGCGCTGGGGATCGGTGTCGGCGAGCCGATGGCCCAGCTTGTCTCCCCGAACGATGAGCGCGCCGCGGTGCTCGGCTTCGGTCTCGATGAATATCTCGACCCCGCTCGGCACGGGGATCTGCCGGAGGCGTGCGACGAGCCGCCGGTTCTCCTCGGTCGAGATGCGGCCGGCGCGGCGGTCGGAGATGTTGCCGTCGAGACCCAGAGTACAGAAGTTAAAACGGGCCGCAACGTCGCCCGGCCGGAGCGCAAAGTCGATCCCGACAGCGGACAGCACGCCGCGACCTATCTCGTATTCCGTGGGGTCGTAGCCGAAGAGCCCGAGGTGACCGGGTCCGGATCCGGGGGTGATGCCGGGCCCGACCGGGTCGAACCGCCCGCAACAACCGTCCTTGGCGAGCAAGTCGAGGTGGGGTTTTGAGCCCGCCGCCAGCGGTGTGAGGCCGTCCCCGTACCGGGGCAGGTCGCCGAGCCCGTCCATCACCAGCATCAGAATCCGCGACGGCGTCGGCTCGGCTTGCCGTTCGACGATCTTCATCGGGTCCATGGACACCACCTCCCGCCCCGCCAAACATCCCGGGTGCGACACCTCTAGCTTAGCGCTTTCGGGCCGGTGCCGGTGACGGGACCGTCGGGGCAGGCTCCTCGGCCATCCGTTCCAGGATCGCGTTGAACAGGAGCGGGATTAGCACCTCCGTCTGGCCACGGAAGTACGACGAAATCGCGCCGGCAGGCTCCGCATCTCTTCGCCCCCGACGGTCCGGGTCTGGAACGCGGTCTCCGTGAGCACGCCGAAGACGTTCTTCCACCAGCCGGTGTTGGGCGTCCCGCCGATCCAGTTGGCGTCGAACGCCCATCCGGCGGCCTGACGGCCGAGCCGGCACAGGCCGACGGAGCACATGCGGTTCGCTATCGGGCAGCTATCTCATCCTGCTAGACTCACTCGCCTGAACGAGGTGGTCCCGGTTCGATGGCCGCAGCGAGCATCCCCGTCTCCGCCAGGGAGCGCACAGCCGCCCTGATCCTCCTCGGGGCGGCGACGCTCTTGAGGCTGCCCTACATCTTCCACTACCGCATCAACTCGGACGAACCACAGCATCTCCACGTGGTGTGGGGGTGGACGAGGGGTCTCCTCCAGTATCGCGACGTGTCCGACAACCACTCGCCGCTCTTCCACCTCCTTATGGCGCCGCTGCTCGCGCTGATTGGCGAGCGGCCGGACGCGGTGGTTCTCATGCGCTTCGCCATAGTGCCGCTCGCCCTGCTGGCGCTCTGGCTCACCTACGCGATCGCCACACGCCTCTTTGACCGGCGGGTCGCGCTGTGGTCAGCAGTGCTGGTTGCCTTTCACTACAACTTCTTCTTCAAGTCGATCGAGTTTCGGACCGACAACCTGTGGACGGTAGGGTGGCTTGCGGCACTCGCGGTGCTCGTGGGCGGCCCGCTCGGCGCCGGACGCGCCCTGCTGACCGGAGTGGCGCTCGGCACGAATCTCTGCGTCTCCCAGAAGACGGCCCTTATGGTGGCTGCGCTCGCCGGCGGTGCGGCACTGGTCGCCGCGCTTTCGGCCGAGGTCCGGCGGGCGGTCCCTTTCCGGAGGGCGGCCTCACTTGCCGGTGCGGCGGCGGCCGGTTTCGCGGTTGCGCCCCTGGCGGTGGCGGGGTTTTTCGCGTCGAAGGGTGCCTTGGGCGCTTTCATCCAGGGCGCGCTTGCCCAGAACGTCCTCGCGGATCTTGGCGCGTGGCACGACGCCTGGCGGCTCATGCTCTTCCCCCTCGGCCTCGTTCTCGTGATCTGGTTCCTCCTCCCCCGGTTGCGGGTGGCCGGCGGCGACCGCATCAGGGTGCAACGTCTGTTGATCCCGCTCGTCGCCGTGCTCTACGTGCTCGTGCTGGAGAGCCTCTGGCCTCTGGTCACGGGGCAGGACTACCTGCCTGTCTTTCCGCTGGCGGCGATCGTGGTCGCCGCCGGACTGGACCGCTGGGAGCGCATGTCCATCGAGAGAGCGGGAGATGGCGCGCCCCTGACCCGTTCCCCCGCATACGTGCTCCTGGCGGTGCTGGTGGCCCAATCCGGCGTCATCGTGTTCAAGGGATCGGTCTGGCGCGATCGGACTGTCCAGCAGAAGAACCTCGTGTCGAACGTTCTGCGCCTCACCGACCGCGACGACCCAGTCATGGATACGAAGGGCGAGACCGTTTTTCGCAAGCGCCCGTTCTTCGACGTCCTCGAGACCATTACGATCGAGAAGCTGCGACGTGGCCTGATCCAAGATACGATCGCGGAGGACATCGTCCGGGCAAGGTGTTTCGTGGCCGTCGAGGACAGCAGCCGCTTCCCAAATCGCGGCCGGACCTTCATGAACGAGAACTTCGTGTCCGTTGGCATCTTGCGTGTGGCCGGGCGGCTTCTGCCCCCGGCAGGCGGCGGAGCCTTGCACATGCGCTTTGCGATCGCGATCCCTGGGCCGTACGCCGTGGTCACACCGGCAGGTGCGGCCGCCGGATCGCTCGACGGGGCAACGTACTCGGGTCCCCGCGAGCTCGAAGCTGGGTCTCACGATTTCATCCCGACGGCGGGCTTGCAGCCTTTCGCGGTGGTCTGGGCGCGGGCGATCGAGCGAGGGTACTCACCCTTCGCCACAGGCAGGGGCCCCGCATGATCCAGACGCTCGCCCTCACCCCATCGGACAGGCTCCTGGTGCTCGCGCCGCACCCGGACGACGAAAGCGTCGCAACCGGGGGACTACTCCAGCACGCGATGGCGGTCGGGACGAAGGCGCTGGTCGTGTTCTTCACCGAAGGCGACAAC
>PMLC01000003.1:3194-3995 GCA_003158745.1 Acidobacteriota bacterium | reverse complement strand
CCTCCGACCGGGCCGAGCGGGAGAAGTTCCTCGCGCTGCGCGGGGACGCCGAGAGCAGCGCCGGGGAGATCGTCCGGGCGGGGGGCGAGGCGATCGCCTTCTACGGCGACATCGCGGACTACACAACTGCCGGCCGGCTCATCGAGGCGGCCTTGGACGCGTTCGGGCGGATCGACATTCTCGTCAACAACGCCGCGGGCCTCGGGTCCGGCGGGCTCGGGGCGACGACCGAGTCGGACTGGGTCCACCAGACGGCGGCGAAGCTCACCGGTGCCTTCAACTGCATGCGGCACGCCGTTCCGAGGATGGTCGAGCAGGGTTCCGGGCGGGTCATCAACGTCGCGTCCGACGCCTGGATTGGCATGCCGGGGTTGGCCGCGTACAGCGCCGCCAACGCCGGTCTGGTGGGCCTCACCAAGTCCGTCGCGAAGGAGCTGCTCCAGTCCGGGGTGACCGTCAACGCCATCTGCCCCCAGGCCGCGTCCCCGGGGCACCTGGAGGAGTTCACGGCCATGAAGGCCAAGCTCGCGGCCGCCGGGATGTCGATCCCGGAGGCGACGCTGAGGGAGGTTGACGCCGCGCACGGCCCCGCCGAGGACATGGCGCCGTTCGTGGCCTACCTCGCGACGGACGAGGCCGCCTTCATCACCGGCGCCGTGTTCTCCGTGACCGCGAACGGCCGGGTGGCGCTCTACTCGGACCCGCTGCCAGTGGCTGAGATCCAGCACGACGGGCTCCCGTGGACGGTGGACGAGCTGTCCCGCGTCGCGCCCGTGCAGCTGCTCAAGGACTACGTGCCGC
>PMLC01000003.1:0-3185 GCA_003158745.1 Acidobacteriota bacterium | reverse complement strand
GCGGGGCGCGAGACGATGGCTCGAAACAACAGTCGACCAAGGGAGACTTCGAGCACGACACCAGGCACAGGCCACCACCCACCGATTCTCCTAGACAAGAGAAATCGTGACCACAAGGAGAAGGAAGAAACCGACCATGGTTGAAGACGAAGACACCGAGAGCGTCCACATCCAGGACAGCGACAAGCAGGCGGTGAAGTCCTCTCTGGTGAAGAAGGGCAGGAAGTCCATCGCCTACCTCCAGAAGAAGAAGGACAGCGGCGAGAAGATCGTCCAGTACTGCCCGGCCCACCTGGACCCCTACTGGACCCTGGCAGCCGAGATGGCCGGCGTAGACATCGTCCGGTACACCGCCCCCGGTGAGACGATCGAGCACCGCATCGCGAACCTGCCCTGGTGGACCAGAGAGCTTCGCAGGGTCGCCCAGTACGTCCACCTCAACGCCTATCTGCAGACGCCGGAGTTCGCGAACAAGTACAAGGCCCTGGAGCGAGCGTCGATCCTGATGGCGGAGGGCGCCGACAGCATCCTCCCCATGGGCGTCAACCTTGAGACCCTGGAGTACCTGGCGGACAACCACATTGTGGTGTTCGGCCACGTGGGTGCCCTGTCCGGCTGGCAGACCGCGGCCCACGGAGGCTACAAGCGCTGCGGCCAGACCGCCGAAACCGCCATGGAGATCTACCAGCAGGCGTACGACTACCAAGAAGCCGGCATGATGGGCATGACCATCGAGCTGACGCCGCGCGAGGTGACCGACGCCATCGCAAAGAAGCTGCGCGTCCCCGTCGTCGCCGTTGCGGCCGGCGGCGCGGCCGACGGCTCCGAGCTGGTTCACTTCGACCTGTTCGGTATGATGCCTGTGGGCCGCACGGGCGCCCATGCCAAGGTCTACGCGAACTTCTTCGAGTTCGCCGCGGGCGCGATCGGCGCGTTCGGCCGAGAGGTGCAGTCCGGCGCGTATCCGCAGCCGGAGCACGGCTACGGCATGAAGGCAGAAGAACTCGACAAGTTCCTGGACCTGCTGGAGAAGAAGTAGTCAACGCGCTTCCGCCTGTGGACGACGCGCGGAAGAAGTAAGGGACGGCGTCGAGAGGATCGTCGCCACGGAGCGGCCTCGGCCGCCTCCAACGCCCGGCCTCGGGGACGCCCACGAGGCAACGGCAGGCGCGGCCCGCGCCACGGACCGCGACCCGCGCCTGCTCCCGCACGTGACGGCGTGGCTGGCCGCGCTGGAGGAGTCGGACATGGACGAGCTGTACACCTTCGACCCGATGTACCAGCGGCTGCTCGGGATCGACATCCAGGGCGCCGAGATCGGCGGGGTGAAGGATCGCGGGCGCGGAGCACGCCGTGCCCGATGGCGGAGATGCTCGACCTGTCGGGCAAGACCGCCATCGTCACGGGGGGCGCGCGCGGCCTTGGCTTCTGCATCGTGAACCGCCTGACCGAGGCCGGGGCGAGGGTGATGATCGTCGACGTCGCCGTCGACTTCGCGCAGGCTGCCGTCGACTACTTCGCGGACAGGGGCCGCGACGTGCGGTTCGAGATCGCCGACATCCGCGACCTCGCCCAGATCCAGCACGCCGTCGACGCGACGGTCGAGGCCTATGGCGGCGTCGACATCCTCGTGAACGACGCGGCGTTCTGGCGCGTCGTCAAGTTCCTCGACCTGACCGAGTCGACGTGGGACGCCGTGGTGGACACGGGCCTCAAGGGCACCGTGTTCTTCACGCAGGCGGTCGCCCGGCGCATGGTCGAGCAGGGCCGGGGCGGGAGGATCGTCAACGTCGCGTCGGTCGCGGGCATCTCGATGGAGAGCAGTTACGGGATGCTGATCCCGTACGTTGCCGCCAAGTCGGGCGTGGTGGGGATCTCGCAGTCGCTGGCGCGTGAGCTCAAGCCGCTGGGGATCACCATCAACTGCGTGCTGCCGGGCGGCATGATGTCCGCGGGCGCCGTGCACTCGTCGACGGAGCTCACGCCGGAGCTGCGGGAGGCGATGGGCGAGCCGGGGCAGGTGCCCGTGACCGACCCGGACGAGGTGGCGCGGGTGGTGTTCATGCTGGCGACGCCAGTGAGCGACTTCATGCACGGCGCGACGGTGGTCGTGGACGGCGGTGCGCGCCTGATGATCAAGAAGTAGCGGTCAGGGGTCGGGCGGGGAGCCGCCCGCCCGCATCCCCGCGAGCCGGAGCATCAACTCCTGACGGTTCGACACGGCGAGCTTCACGTGGATGTTCGCGAGGTGCCGGTACACCGTCGGGCGGCTGATCGAGAGCTCGCGGGCGATGGCGGAGGGCGTCATGCCCCGGAACAGGAGCATCGCCACCTCGCGCTCGCGACGGGACAGCGCCTCGTCGGCCGCGGCGTCGATGGCGCGGGTGGCCGACGGCTGGACGAGCAGGTTCCGGTGGAGGTTGTCGAGGTGCGGCTGGACGCGCCGCAGGATCTCGACCTCGAGGGCGGTGAAGCCGCTGTGCGTTGTGCGGTCCAGGGCGTACATGCTCGCGACCCGCCCGATCGGGTCGTGAAAAGCGAAGCCTGCGCTGTGACGGATCCCTTGCGCGAGGACGTACTCGGCCACGAACTCGTCGCGGTGGTGCTCCTCCCAGTCGTAGAAGCCGCCCTCGATGCCGGGCATGACGTAGTGCCCCGGCTCGGTGTGGCCCTGCAAGAGCGCCCGCCGCCTGCCGGCGATGGAGTACAGGCCGTGGTCGAGGCCCGCGAAATGGTCCACGTACCGCTCGCTCCACGCGGGGTCGGCCCCCAGGAGCTCCTCGTCTTCGATGTGCCCCGTGGCGTCGACGAAATAGAGGCGCGCCTGGTCGTACGGGACGAGCCGTGCGAGCTCGCGCACCGCGCGCACGCAGAACGCTCGTGGCTCGCGGACCGAGCCCACGGCGAGCAGGAGTTCGTGGATTTCGGGCCACGGGATGGTCTGGCTGCCGGGCATGGCTCGAGTGTGGAGGCCTGTCCGAACGGATGACATGGAAGGTGTGTCGGACGAACTCGCCTAGGGGAGCGCTGCGCTCGTCGGTCCGGCTGCCAGGATCAGGTCAGGCGTCCGCCTCGGCCTCGACGGCCGACAGCCTCGCGCGGGTCGCACTCCAGCGCTCAAGTTCGCGGAGTACCTCCTCCGACGCCGACCCCGGCTCGGCCGAGTACGTGACGATCACCAGGCC
>PMLC01000062.1 GCA_003158745.1 Acidobacteriota bacterium | reverse complement strand
CGAAGGTTCGAACCTGTGAACGTGTGAACCTTCGAACGGTCCCTTGCTCCACTGCTCCTCCGCTCCTCTGCACCTCTGTTCCCGGGCATCCGCTGCGCCCTGTGCCCTGCCATCCTGCGTGGTACCATTTACTTTGTGACACAGGAAGCACGCCACATTTTCGTTGGCGATCTCGCTGACCAACCCATGCCCGAGATGCTCGCGACGATCCACCGCAACCGTGTCCCGGGCGTGCTCGAGGTCCAACTCGGAGAGTTCTCCAAACGCGTTTTCATCCTTGGCGGCGATATCATCTTCGCCTCTTCGACAAATCGGGGCGAATCGCTCGGCGACTCGCTGCTGGCCTCCGGGCAGATCACGGTGGCTCAGTACCGCGAGTCAGCCCTGCAGTTGCTCGCACATAGGGGGAAGAGACACGGGCAGGTCCTGGTCGAGATGGGGATGCTCAGCGAGGCGGAAATGCGCGCAGCCGTCCTCCAACAGGTCCAGCGCATCGTCTGGAGCTTATTCGACCTCGCAGAAGGACTTGTGAGCTTCACGCTCGGGGAGGACAGGGCGGACGAGGTGTACAAGCTCCGCATCCCCACACCACGCGCCATCCTGCACGGGTGCAAGACCGTGGCCGACGCAAAGCGGCTCGTAACGAGGCTCGGCGGAAAGGGGACGCTGTTCTCGCGGCCGCCGACGCCCGAGCAGCTCAAGGACTTCCAGCTCGAGGCCGGCGAGGAAGAGCTCCTGAACCTGGTGGACGGCCACCGAACGCTGTTCGAGCTTTGCGATCATGGTCCGTTCTCGGCGGGCCTCAACGCGCGCGTCCTCTACGCCTTCAGCTGTCTCGGCCTGATCAAGAAGGAGAAGGACGTCCCGAGCGGAATCCGGGTGCAGGTGCCCTCGACAGATTAGCCTTCCTAATGTAGAATCTAAGTGTTGGGCGCTCAGATCGCGCCCGGAGGCGTGCCATGCCGTTGTACGAGTACCGCTGCACTAGCTGCGGGGAGCGCACCGAGGTCCTGCAACGCCTCGGCACGGCCCCGCTTTCGCAGTGCCTGCACTGCGGCGGAACTCTCGAGAAGCTCACCTCTGCGCCGGCCTTGCATTTCAAGGGGACAGGCTGGTACGTGACCGACTACACCAATCGCAGCGCGAGCTCCGATAGTGGGGACTCTGCCGCGGCCGGAACCGCAAAGGCCGAGAAGAAGCCCGAGACCGCGGCCACGGACAAGCCCGCAGACAAGCCCGCTGCCTCCGAGAGTTCCGCCAAGCCGAGCTGATCTCTCTTTGTTGGCCCTTCGGGCCAGGTTTCTTTTTGTCCCGCGGGTTCGGAAGGGTCGCTCGGGTTGCGCATTGAGGGTTGGCCTGTTCCACTGCATGGAGGCGGCCGATCTTGCCCTTCGAGTTACGCGACTTTCGGGCCCTGCTCGCCCCCGCTCGTTTGCTCGCTCCGGCGTGTTCGAGGGCTGTGCTCGAGCAGCCCGAGCGACTCCTCCGAGCCCGCGGGGCAACGAGAGGAGAGCCTTCACGCAGCCGAAGAAGGAGTCCAGGCAAGGAGGGCGACGAACGCCGTGCTCAGGCCCGGGCAGGTTGCCCGAGAAGCTCCTCGAGCATTCGCCGAAAACCGACCCCCAGTTCGGGGTGCTCCAGCGCAATCTCGACCGTAGCACGGAGGAAGTCGGCCTTGTTGCCCGCATCGAACCGACGGCCGGGGAACGTGCAGGCGTAGATCGGCCCGGCGGCGAGAGATCTCCGCAGACCCTCCGTCAGCTGGATTTCGCCTGCACGGTCGGGCGGTGTCGCGGCCAGGGTCTGCAGCACCGCATGGGTGAGGACGTAGCGGCCGATGATCGCTAGGCTCGAAGGCGCCTTCGCCGGCTCCGGCTTTTCCACCAGATCGCGGACTCGCCACACTCCGGGCTGAACGAGGTCGCCGGCGATGCAGCCGTAGTGCCGGATCTCGTCCCGTGGGACCTCCATGACCGCGATGACCGGGGCGCCGGTTTCGTGGGCCAGGTCCGCCAGCCGCCCGATTGCGGGAGGATCGCCGACGATGATGTCATCACCGAGAAGCACCGCGAACGGCTCCTCCCCGAGCACCGGTGCCGCTTGTAGGACCGCATGGCCGAGTCCAAGCGCTTCTTTCTGGCGCACCGCCACGACCTGGACCATCGACCCCACGCGACGCACGGTGTCCAGAAGATCCAGCTTCCCCCGTTCGGCCAGGAAAGCCTCCAGGCGCAAGTTGCGGTCGAAGTGGTCTTCGATCGGCGACTTGCCCTCAGCCGTGACGAAGATCGCGGTCTGGACGCCGGCGGCAACGGCCTCCTCGACCACGTATTGCACGGCCGGTTTGTCGACGATCGGCAGCAGCTCCTTTGGGATGGCTTTCGATGCCGGCAGGAAACGCGTGCCGTACCCTGCAACCGGGAACACGGCTCGGCGCAGGTTCATCGCTTTCCTCCAGGCAAAGGGAAACCGGGCACATCCCGAAATCGGAGGAAGACACCCGGGCGCACGCCATGGGCAGCCGCGAAACCGGCGTTGACTTCGAGCACGGCGCGGCCCGGCTTGGAGGGGTCGTAGTTTGGGCAGGGATCGGCACGGCAAGGTTGAGCATCGGCGCGCACGTCGACAACCTCGCCGGCCGCGGAGAGCCAGATCAGGTCCAGCGGGATGAAGGTGTTCTTCATCCAGAACGGAACAAGGCCGTCAGTCTCGAAGATGAACAGCATCCCCCGGTCGGGAGGAAGGGTGTCGCGAAACATCAAGCCGTCGGCACGCTCCTCGTCCGTCCGCGCGAGTTCGAGCAGCACCTGCGCCCCGTCAGGCACTACGCAGAGCGGCTGAGAAGGGGCGGCAGCAACGGCCAGCACGAGTGCAAGGGTGAACAACGCCTAGTCCTCCATTGTGAGGTTGTACTTCTCCGCGTGGTAGCGGAACGCACGGTACGTCATGCGAAGCATCCGCGCGGCATCCTTCTGCACCCCGCCGCACCGCTCCAGCGCCTGCCGCATGAGCTCGCGTCGCATGGCATCCAAGTGGGCCTCGATGTCGAACCCGCTCTCCGGGAGAGCGGCCAGGGCGGGCAGCAGGCCGGCGTCCGTTGCGCTCCCGAGGATGCTCGTCGGCAATGAGCTGACCGTCATGAGATACGAGCTCTCGGTTGCTACGGTGCGCTCGACGACGTTCTCGAGCTCGCGGACGTTCCCCGGCCACATGTAGTTCTCAAGCACCGCCATCGCGTCCCGATGGATCTCCTTTGGCTTCATCCCCAACCGATCGCACGCACGCGTGACGAAGTGGCGCACCAGATCTGGGATGTCCTCGCGGCGCTGGCGGAGAGGCGGCAGGTGCAGGTTGATAACGTCGATGCGGAAGTACAGGTCCTCCCGAAACTTCCCTTCCTCGATCTGGACCCTCAGGTCCTTGTTCGTCGCGGCAATGATCCGCGCATCCACATCGAACTCGCGGCTGCCTCCGACCGGGCGCACCTTCCTATCCTGCAACGCCCGCAACAGCTTGACCTGCGAGTTGGGGGTGAGCTCGCCGATCTCGTCAAGGAACAGCGTTCCGCCTTCCGCCGCCCGCATCAGCCCCGGGTTGTCGCGAACCGCTCCCGTGAATGAGCCGCGCATGTGACCGAACAGCTCACTCTCGAAAAGACCCTCCGGCAACGCTCCGCAGTTGACGGGCACGAACAGCCTCTCCACGCGCGGCGACGCCGCGTGGATCGCGCGCGCCAGCAGCTCTTTGCCTGTCCCGGATTCGCCCGTGATGAGGACGGTGGCATCGCTGCGTGCGACTTGCGGGATTCGTTCCAAGACCGGCCACATCGCACGCGAGCGCCCGATGAACGTGAACATCTCCGGGGCCGGCGAGGTGGCCGACCGAAGCTGCATGCGTTTCTCGACGACCAGCTTGAGCTCGTCGACATCGAACGGTTTCGACAGGTACTCGACCGCGCCGTCACGGAGCGCGGTCAGTGCCTGAGCGGGCGTGTTGTGCGCCGTGATGACGACGAACTTCGTATCCGGGTGGCCCGCGTGGTACGACCGAACGAGATCGAGGCCGTTGCCGTCCGGGAGCACGATATCGCAGATCACGAGGTCGAACGTCGTCTTCCCGAGTAGCTGCATCGCTTCACCGTACGTGGCGGCCTCGCGGACATCGTAGCCCTCGGCCTCGAGGACGATCCGGAGCACCTCGCGGATGTTCGGCTCGTCGTCGACGACCAGAAGGTGTCCGGTCACTCCGCCTCCAGCGGAAACCGGAGGGTGAACGTCGTGCCCTTGCCGAGCTCGCTCTCGACCCGGATGTCGCCGTGGTGGTCGCTGACGATCGAGTAAACGACCGCGAGCCCCAAACCCGTTCCGCCTTTCCGAAACGCCTTGAACGGCTGGAAGATCTCATGAATCTGGTGGGGCTCCATCCCGACTCCCTCGTCCCGCCATCCGATCACGTAGTCGCCACCCTCGGGACCCGCCTCAACGCGCATCGTACCACCCGACGGCATGGCCTGAATCGCGTTGCGAGCCAGGTTGTAGAAGGCCTGCCGCAGCTGTTGCGCGTCCGCGACTATAGGGTGCGGGTGAGGTTTGACATCCGTGACGATCCGGTGAGCATCCGTGAGTTCCGATGAGTTGGCGAACAGCGTGAGTGTCTCATCGAGGGTCTGGGCGATATTACAGGGGCCGCGCTGCGGATCAGGAGGGCGCGCGAAACCGAGGAACGACTCGATGATGCTCGAAAGGCGTCGCGACTCCTCGACGATGATTCGCGAGAGCTTGTGCTCGTTGGGGCCGAGCCCTGGCACCTTGCCGAGCACTTGTGCCGAGCCCGAGATCGAGGCGAGCGGGTTGCGGATCTCGTGGGCAATGCCTGCCGCCATTTCCCCAACGGCCTCCATGCGTTCCCTGAGGCGTTCGCGCTTGGCCGCCTCGAGTGCTTCGGTCAGGTCGCGGAAGTGGACGACCTGACCCACCAGGGTGGAAGCAGAATCCATGAGGGCGGTGACCGTGCACCCCACTACTACGCTGCCTCCCGCCAACGTGCCCTCCAGCCGTACCAGCGAGCCGAGCCCGAGCCGCTCGAGGACCTTTGGCCACTCGACGCCCTCCAACGGAAGGAGCGCCGAGAGGTGCTTGCCCTCGAAAGGACTCTCGTCGCGGAGGATCCGGTGCGCAGCCGGGTTGGCCAGCACCACTCGACCGTCCACGTCGGCAGCGAGCACGCCGGAGTCGACCGATCGCAGGACATCGGCGGAGATCGCGAAGAGACGCGCGCTGGCCTCCCGCTCGCCCTGCAGACGGGACTCCGCCCGCTGCAGCGAGTGCGCAAGATACGACGTGAGCAGCGCGACGATCGCGAAGCCTGTCCCAGTCACGAATATCTGGAAGGCGAGGGCCGAGCGGCCGTGCGGCGACGCCAACGTCCCGAAGTGGGGAGGTTTGATCAGACCGAACGCGATCGCCTCCGCCATGGCGCCGTAGAGCACGAAGGCGCAGCCCGCCACGGTCAGCGAACCCCGCAGGCCGAACATCAGCGCCCCGATGGCCACCGAGATCAAGAACAGGAACGCAAAAGGCGAGGCCGCGCCGCCGGTCAGGTATACCAGGGTGGCGAGAATGAAGAGGTCACCAGTCAGCTGCAGCGCACCGTGCAACCGCGGTGGCACCCCGAGAATCCACAGTACGATCCAGAGAAGAGACAGGGCATAGGTGAGACCGGCCACGCGCGCAAGGGGTGCTATCGGCAGGATCTCTTCCGTGGTGCTCTGCACAAGCAGGGCCCCCACCAGCAGCGCCGAAACCGCGACGAGACGAAGCCCGAGCAGCCACTTCGCGACCCGATCGGTCGGGAGCCCCGAGAGCTCCAGGCCGCCGCCGGAGACGACCCGGCGCGGCATCTCTCTCATCATCCGATCTTCGAGATCAGGGAGAACATCGGGAGGTACATCGCGATCACGATGCCGCCGACCACGATGCCTAGGAACAGGATCATGACCGGTTCGATGAGCTTCATCATCCCCGCGACAGCGGTGTCGACCTCATCCTCGTAGAACTCGGCGATCTTGTTGAGCATGGTGTCCATCGCACCAGTCGCCTCGCCGACGGAGATCATCTGTACCACCATGGACGGGAATTGGTTGGTGCTCTTGAGCGGCTCGGCGAGCGACTTGCCTTCCTCGACCTGCTTGCGCACCTCGAGGATGGCGCGCTCGAGGACCGCGTTGCCGGAAGTCCGGGCGGTGATGTCGAGAGATTCGAGCACCGGCACGCCGGCTGAGAGCAGCGTCCCGAGGGTTCGGCAGAAGCGCGCGACCGCGATCTTCCGCAGCACGCTTCCCAGGATGGGTGCCTTGAGGAGCAGTCCGTCGATGACAAGCTTCCCCTGCTCGGTGGCGTAGTAGCGACGGAGGGCAAAACCGAGTCCTACGATAATTCCGATGATCAGCCACCAGAAGCGGCCCACGAACTTCGACATGGCAACGACAATCCGGGTCGGCAGCGGGAGGTCGGCGCCAAGGGAAAGGAACAGCGCGCCGAACACCGGGATCACTTTCCATAGGATGACGTACACAACCAGACCGGCGATGCTTATCACCGCGATCGGGTAGATCATTGCGGACTTGACCTGCGCCTTGAGGCGGGCGTTCTTCTCGATATACGTCGCCAGGCGCTGAAGGATCGTGTCGAGGATGCCGCCCGCCTCGCCCGCCGCCACCATGTTGACAAACAGCTCGTTGAACGCCTGGGGGTGCTTCTTCATCGCGTTGGCGAGCGAGGACCCCGATTCCACGTCCTCGCGCACCTGGAGGAGGATCCGCTGGAACGTCTTGTGCTCCTGCTGCTCGCCAAGGATCTGCAGACATTGAACCAGCGGCAGACCAGCGTCGATCATCACCGAGAATTGGCGGGTGAAGACTGCCAGACTCTTCTCGTCCACACCGCGGCGGAGCTTTGGGAGGGCAATCTCCTTTCCCTTCTCCTTGACAGTAATGGGAACGATTTGCTGCCGCCGCAGCACGGCCAGCACTGCGTCCTTGTTGTCCGCTACGAGAACGCCGCCTTGCGGGCGCCCCGCGCGGTCACGGCCCTTCCATTCGAAGCTCGGCATGGCCTAACCCCTCCCAGAAACGCGCGGCGCCACTCCGGGCTGCACGACGCCGGTGCCGCGGTTGATCATGTCCTGCAACTCCTCCGGATTGGAACTGTACGACAGTGCGATTTGCAGCGTGATAAGCCGGCGCTGGTACAGCGTCGCAAGGGACTGGTTGAACGTCTGCATACCGAACTTCAGCTGCCCCGTCTGCATCGTCGAGTAGATCTGGTGCACCTTGTCCTCGCGGATCAGGTTGCGGATGGCGGCGTTGGGTATCAGCACCTCGCAGCACAGAACGCGCCCCTTGCCGCCGGCCCGCGGCAGCAGGGATTGGCAGACGATCCCTTCGAGCACGAACGAGAGCTGCGCACGCACCTGCGGCTGCTGGTGCTCAGGGAACACGTCGATGATCCGGTTGATCGTCTGCGGGGCCGAGTTGGTGTGCAGCGTCGCGAACGTCAGGTGGCCGGTCTCGGCGATCTGCAGGGCCGCCTCGATCGTCTCGAGGTCGCGCATCTCTCCGATGAGGACGACGTCGGGGTCTTCGCGCAGCACAGATCGCAGCGCGTTCGGGTACGACTGGGTGTCGGCGTGGAGCTCGCGCTGGTTCACCATTGCTTTCTTGTGGCTGTGAAGGTACTCGATCGGGTCCTCGATCGTCATGATATGGAGAGGGTGCTCGTCATTGACCTTGTCGAGCATCGCCGCGAGCGAAGTCGACTTACCGCAGCCGGTCGGACCGGTCACCAGCACCAGGCCGCGCGGCTTCTCGCAGAGGCTCTCGACGACCCCCGGGAGGCCTAGCTCCTTGAAGCCGAGAATCTCATACGGAATCCGACGGAACGCACCACCAACCGCGCCACGCTGGAAGAAGATATTGGCTCGGAAGCGTGCCAGCCCCTTGATCCCAAAAGAAAGATCGAGCTCGAAAGTCTCCTCGAGGCGATGCTTCTGAGCGTCGGTGAGCACGGAGTAGGCCAGGCGCTTCGTCTCGGGAGCGGTGAGCGACGGCAGCGGCAAGCGTTCGAGCGCGCCGTCTATTCGGATGACCGGTGGCGTGTTGGTCGTTATGTGCAGGTCCGTCGCACCGTGCTCGACCATGGTCTTGAGAAGCTCATGCAGGGTGATTGGCATATCCCCCTACCTTCCTCTAAAGCACGGTTTCCCGAACCACCTCGTCGATGCTGGTCAGCCCCTCACGGATCTTCTGAAGGCCCGACTGCCGGAGTGTGATCATTCCCTCTTCGATGGCCTTTCGACGCAGTTCAACCGCGCTCGCCCCAGATAGGATCAACTCACGCATGTCCTCGGTGATGTCCATCACCTCGAAGAGACCGAGGCGGCCCTTATATCCGGTGTTGCCGCATTTCTCGCACCCCCGCCCCTTCACCAGCTTGAGGTTGTGGGCCTCGCTCTCCTGGAAACCGACCGAGAGCAGCGCCTGGATCGGCGTGTCGATCTCCTCCTTGCAGCTCTGGCACACCCTCCGGATCAACCGCTGCGCCGCGATCACGTTGACGGACGTCGCCACAAGGAACGGCTCGATCCCCATGTTCATGAGGCGCGAGATTGTGGAAGGCGCGTCGTTGGTGTGCAGGGTCGACAGCACCAGGTGTCCGGTAAGTGCGGCCTTGATTGCGATCTCGGCGGTCTCGAAGTCCCGGATCTCACCTACGAGGATGATATTGGGATCCTGCCGCAGGAACGAGCGCAGAGCGGCAGCGAAGTTGAGTCCGATGGCATCCTTCATCTGCACCTGGTTGACGCCGGGAAGCTGAAACTCCACCGGATCCTCGGCGGTGATGATGTTGGTTTCGGGAACGTTGACGCGCTGAAGCGCCGAGTATAGGGTGTTGGTCTTGCCTGACCCGGTCGGTCCGGTCACCAGCACCATCCCGTAGGGCTTGAGAATGTTGTCCTCGAACTTCTTCAACGAGGACTTCTCGAAGCCGAGCTTGGTCATGTCGAGACGCAGGTTCTCTTTGTCGAGGAGGCGGAGCACCACCTTCTCACCGTGCACGGTGGGCAGCACCGAGACGCGAAAGTCGAGCTCGCGCATGCGACCTTCGATCTTGGCCTTGAGCCGGATGCGGCCGTCCTGAGGCAACCGCTTCTCGGCAATGTCCATCTTGGAAAGCACTTTGATGCGAGAGGTGATGGCGGGTTGCAGCCGCTGCGGCGGCGTCATCACCTCGCGCAGCAGCCCGTCAACCCGATACCGTACCCGGAAGCTCTTCTCATACGGCTCCACGTGGATGTCCGAGGCGCCGCGCTTGATGGCGTCAGTGAGCATGATGTTCACGAGACGTACAACCGGCGCTTCCTGAGACTCCTCGGCAAGCTTGCTGACGTCGACCTCTTCGTCTTCCTCCAGCAGCTCGAGGGCGGCCTCGTCGACGGTGGTGAGGTCCTCCATCACCTTCTTGAGCTCGAGCTCGCGGGACGACCCAAAGTTCCGGTCGATGCGCTCGCGGATGGCTTCCTCCGAGGCCACCACCGGCTCGACCCGGTAGCCGGTCATGAAGGTGATCTCGTCCATCGCGAAGATGTTGGTCGGGTCGGTCATCGCCAGCGTGAGGGTGGCGCCGGTCTTGTTGACCGGAATGACGTTGTACTTGCGGGCCAGGTCGACCGGGATGATCTTCGCTACGTTGGGGTCGATCTCAAAGTGGCGCAGGTTGATAGACGGTACGCCGAACTGGTGCGACAGGCACTCGATGATGTCGTCCTCGGTCACGAAGCCGAGCCGCTGGAGGATCTCACCCAGCTTCCCGCCTGTGGTCTTCTGCTCCTCCAGCGCCTTGTTCAATTGCTGCTGATTAACGAGCTGCGCCTTGAGGAGAAGTTCGCCAAGCTTCAGGGCCATTCGACTCCCTTCCGTTTCCTTTCGGTCCGCCCACGAATTCTACCACCCCGCCTAGCGGCGTTCCAACGCTCGCGCATGCTTGGCCCCATGTTCCAGGGGTTTCGGAGACGTTTCGCGCCACCCGTGGCGGCGACGCCACGTTACGACGCGGGGCCGGAGAGGCCAAGCTCTTCTCCGACGGCTTGAAACACCGCGTCTATGGCGACCTCGCCAGCAAGGGCCTTCCGGGCGCCGCCTCGTCGCGTGCGTCCTCCCGCCGCAGACACGACTCTGACCCTCTTCCCGCGCGGACCGTTGCGGTTGGGGTCGGTCGCAACGAAGATCGCCACGGTCGGAACCCCGAGAGACGCCGCCAGATGGACAGGCCCGGTATCACCACCCACGATTAGCGCAAACCGCGACATCAGATCAGCAAGCTCCGGGATGGAAGTCCTGGGCGCGAGCTCAGTCCGCGCGCCGGCATCGGCGACGACCCTCTCTGCCAGCGCCCGCTCACCCGGACCCCATATCACCGTGACCGGCACACCGGAATCGGTCAGCTTTCGCGCCAATGCCGTGTAGTTTTCCAGCTGCCACGCCTTCCCGCGACCTCCGGTGGCAGGCAGCAGCCCAACCGCTCCTCGCGCCATCAGTGGTGTTGCGCCGGGAACACTCCGCAGCAGAAAACGCCCATCCGGGTGGGCGCCCAGCGGTGCACGCAGACCCACCGCCGTCAATAGCGAGAGGTTGATGTCGACGACGTGACGGGCTTCGGGCGGCGGTGTCACCGTTCGCGTGTAGAAAACACCGGCGAGCCGCTCGCGACGGTGGGAGGGCGAGAACCCGACGCGCTGCGGCGCCCGCGCGACCGCCCCCCAGTACGCCGACTTGATGAGTCCCTGAGGGTCGAGCACCAAGTCCGGGGCGAAGCTCTGCACCATGCTGCGCAGTTCCAGGATCTCCCGCCTGGTTGCGGCTGCCAGCGGTCGGTGCCGCCAGCGCCGGGTGGCCACCGGGATCGCCAGCGCTACCGCGGGGTGGGACGCGACAAGCGGAAGGAACGGCTCCTCCACCATCCATGCCAATTCGACTGCGGTCTCCTGCTTTGCGAGCGCTGCCGCGAGCGGCCACGTGTGGACGATGTCGCCGAGAGCCGAGAGGCGGGTAAGCAGAACACGCACGCCGGGATTCTAATGGGTCTGCGACGGATTCTGTCGGGCGACAAGAGCAATGACGTCGCGAGGCAGTCCGGGAAGCGAGTCGCGGGCTCCTGCGCGGCCAGCGGCCAGCCGTGTAGGAGCATGAAACGGGAGTTCTGTGGCACCGGGGCAGCGTCGTGACTCGAAGACCCCGAGGTCGGCTCGCGGCCGCCACCCGGTTTTCCATACATTTTCCTGCGATCGGCTTGGTCTCCAGTAGGGCCGTTGATTTTCTCATCGCTCCCCGAATAGACCAGAAAACACCGCCATGGTGCGGGTGAGGCCGCTTGTGATAGAGTGTCCAGGGGGCGTAGAGCCGGCCGCGTATGTTGAACGATTCAACGGTCTGGAACGGCTGACTCTGAGCTGAAATGTGGAACCGATTCATTTCGAGCGAGATACGCAGGAGCCAAAAACTTGGCAGCGGGCTTGCTTTGCCTTCTGGCGAGCGGGGGCCACAAAACTCCCGCGGGAGGCAACAATGACCGCGATTCTGGTAATCCTCACGATCCTGGCCTTCATCGGTGTCGATGCGGTTGTCATGGCGCTTCGCCGCCATCGTGTCGCAGTACCGATGGCGATGCAGCTCACGCCCATGCTCGAGCCCAGGCCCCCGCAGGGGATCTTCCTCGACCCGAGGCACGCCTGGGTGCGCATCACAACTGACGGAACTCTCAGAGTGGGGATTGACGACTTCCTCTCCGAGGCGCTGGGCGAGGTCGAGGCCGTCGAGGCTCCTCCCCGCGGCGCCCAGGTCAAGCGGGGCGACCCTCTCCTCAAGCTCAAGGTCCGAGGGCGTTCCCTCGTGGTCTCCGCTCCGGCCGCGGGTGAGGTGGTGGCCGTGAACGACCACGCACTCGCACAACCCTGGACCGTCACTCGCGACCCGTACGGCGTCGGCTGGGTCGTCGCCCTCTGGACCCGCGACCACCACGAGGCGATCAAGCCGCTCCGCATCGGCAGCGCCGCCACGGCCTTCCTGCGCCAGGAGATGCAGCGGCTGGCCGATCTCCTCACGCCCGCCGGCACCCTCGCTACCGTACCGCTCCTTGCCGATGGCGGCGTGCCTCGCAAGGGAGCTCTGGCATCCGTTGACGACTCCCGCTGGGACGCTTTCCAGAAGGAGTTCCTGACCCCCTCCAGCCTGGAGGCGTAAACAGTGGCTCACCGTGGAATCCTGGTCGACGTGACGAAGTGCATCGGCTGCGGGGCCTGCGTGCAGGGCTGCCAGAAGTGGAACGAGCACCCCGCCCACGAGGCGAAGAGGCTCGACGAGCAGACCTACACGTTCCTCATGGACCGCGGCAACGATGTCTACGTTCGGCGATTGTGCATGCACTGCGAGCAGCCGAGCTGCGCGTCGGCATGCCCCGTCTCGGCGCTCTACAAGAGCAAGGAAGGTCCGGTCCTCTACGATCCGAGCAAGTGCCTTGGCTGCCGTTACTGCATGCTGGCGTGCCCGTTCGGGGTTCCCACGTACGAGTGGCACTCCGCGGTACCGCGCGTGCGCAAGTGCCAGATGTGCTCGCACCGCGGAGCTGCGGGACCGGCCTGCGCCGAGGTATGTCCTACGGGCGCGACGATCACCGGCGACCGTGACGAGTTGCTGGCCGAGGCGCGAAAGCGAGTGGTCGGGGACCCCAAGGCCTACTACCAGTGGGTCTACGGCGCTAAGGAAGCCGGCGGTACGGACGTGTTCTTCATCGGCCCGAAGAACCCTGCTGCGCTCGGCCTCCCGAGGGTGGAGGTGGATGGCCCGCTGCCGGACCTCACCTGGAACGCGCTGAAGCACGTGCCGGATGTCGTGCTGTTCGGCGGAGTCTTCCTCGGCGGGATGTTCTGGCTCACCAAGCGGAAGGAAGAGGTGGCCCGCGCCAAGCATGACGAAAAGGGACAGGATCGTGGGTAAGGACCGGCTGGACTCGCTAAGGTTGGGGTTCTGGACGGTCTTCTCGGGCCTGCTGATCGCTCTGCTCGCAGTTATCGCCTACGTGCGTTACACGCAAGGGCTCGGCGCCGTCACGCACCTCTCCGACACCTTCCCCTGGGGGTTGTGGATCGGGTTCGACCTGCTCTGCGGGGTCGGGTTGGCGGCCGGAGGGTTCGCGGTGACCGCCACCGTACACATCCTCCACCTCAAGGACTTCAAACCGATCGTCCGTCCGACGGTGCTCACCGCTTTCCTCGGCTATATCCTGGTCATCACGGCGCTCCTCCTCGACCTCGGCAGGCCGTGGAACATCTGGCACCCGATCATCATGTGGAACCCTCACTCCGTGATGTTCGAGGTCGGCTGGTGCGTGATGCTCTACACCACCGTGCTCTCCCTCGAGTTCGCCCCAGTCGTGCTCGAGCGCTTCAAGCTCGACTGGATGCTCAAACTCCTCAAGCCGGTCACACCGATCCTGGTGATCATGGGCGTGATTCTCTCCACGCTCCACCAGTCCTCGCTCGGCAGCCTCTTCCTGATCCTGCCGGAAAAAATGCACCCACTGTGGTACACGCCGATCCTGCCCGTGCTCTTCTTCGTGTCCGCTCTCGCCGCCGGGATCGCGATGACGGTGGTGGAGTCGTGGTTCTCGCGACGCGTCTTCGGCAAGCCGATCGAGACCCATCTCCTGTCGCGTCTCTCGAAGGTGTCCGTGATCATCCTGGCGTTGTATCTGACACTCAGACTGCGCGACCTCGCGGTGCGCGGCGCGCTCTCCACCATCTGGCCACTTACGCGAGTGTCCTTGATGTTCCTGGCCGAGATCGGCATCGGCGTCGCGGTTCCCATGGTCCTGCTGGCGTTCGACCGTTTCCGGCAGTCACCCAAGCGGCTCGCGTTCGCCCAGGGGTTGGTCGTGCTCGGTTTCATCTTCCATCGCCTGAACGTGTCGATCACGTCGGTCGAGGCCGCCACGGGGCACCGCTACGTGCCCTCGTTCCTCGAGTTCCTGGTGTCGGCCGGCCTGGTCGCCGTCGGGATGTGGGTGTTCGTGCTCGCCTGCCGGTACCTGCCGGTCTTCCCGGAAGAGCCAGCAGCCACGGAGGGGGCAACCGAGAGCCGCGGAACGTCGCAGGCATCCCTCCCGGTCTCGAAACCGGTCACCGCTTTTGACCGGACGTAGGAGAGAAGGTAGGGTGGGTGCGGGGTGAACGGAGGAGACCCGCAGCCATGTGGCGTTGGCGCTCCAATTCGCTGACGTTCCGCCTCACCGGTACCTTGATCGTCGCTCTCGCGCTCCTGCTGGCCCTCACTGCGATCGTGCAGGTTGGCCTGCAGGAGCGGTACGCACAGGCGTCCGCTCGAACTAGCGGGCTGGCCGTCTCGGAGACTCTCTACGGTGCCCTCCACACCGCCATGCTTAACAACGACCGCGAAGGCCTGCTGGCGGCCGCCCGCACCATCGGAGAGCGCTCTCCCAACGTCCGCCTGAGGGTCTTCAACAAGGACGGGCGGATCGACTTCTCGTCCGACGCCTCGGAGATCGGTAAGCGGCTCGACCCCCGGTCTGAGGCCTGCTTCAAGTGCCATCAGGCCGACAGGCCGATCGAGAAGCTCCCCCCCGGGGACCGCGTGCGCTCGTTCGAGGTCGGCGGAGTTCCGGCGCTCGGCGTGATCCGGCCGATCGAGAACGAGGCCGCCTGCGCCTCCGCGGCCTGTCACGCCCACCCCGCCGACAAGCGCCTCCTGGGAGTCCTCGACGTCACGCTTCTGCTCACACAGCTCGAGCACGACCGGAGGGAAACCGCTGGGTTGATGGTTGGAGCGACACTGGGCGTGCTTCTGCTCGTCGTTCTCGTGGTCCTCGTCGTCGTGCACAGGTCGGTCCATCGACCGATCAGGGGTCTCACCACGACGCTGGCCGCGCTCGGCACGGGCGACTACTCGGCCCGCTACGAGAACGGGAAGATCTCCGAGTTCGCCTACCTCGGCGGCTCGGTGAACAAGATGGCCCAGGAACTGCAACGCGCCAACGCCGAGCTCGTCGAGTGGGCCCAGACCCTCGAGCGCAGGGTCGACGAGAAGACCGCCGAGTTGCGCCAGGCCCAGGAGCAGATGGTGCGCGTCGAGCGCATGGCCTCCCTTGGCAAGCTCGCCGCCGTGGTCGCCCACGAGATCAACAACCCGCTCGCGAGCGTCGTCACATACTCGAAGGTGCTGCTGCGGCGGTATAACGCCCGGGCGAACGAGAGCGACGAGGGCCGGGAGAGCCTCGAGATCCTGGAAGCGATCGCGAGCGAATCCGCCCGCTGCGGCGAGATCGTTTCCAACATGCTGCTGTTCGCGCGTCGCACCGGCTCGCGCATGGAGCCCACCAACGTCAACCAGATCATCGAACGATCGCTCTTCCTCATCAAGCACAAGATGGATCTCGCGCAGGTAAAGTCCGATCTCGATCTCTCGTCGCACCTCGCGAACATCATGTGCGACCCCGCCCAGATCGAGCAGGCTCTGCTCGCCCTTTGCATCAACGCCGTCGAGGCGATGCCGCACGGCGGGACCCTCACGATCCGCACCGCGCCAACGGAATCCGGCGGGGTCGAGGTCGCCGTGGAAGACACCGGCATGGGGATGGACGACGAGGTCCGCTCCCACGTCTTCGAGCCGTTCTTCACCACGAAGGGCGAGGGGGAGGGCAAGGGCCTCGGTCTCGGCCTGGCGGTTGTCTACGGGATCGTGCAGCGACACAATGGCTCGATCGACGTCGCGAGCGCACCGGGTCAGGGCACCCGTTTCACCGTGATCCTGTCGCCGGCGCCCGCATCCGCCGGAGGGGAGAGCGCATCATGACGATGCCCGTCCGCATCTTGGTCGTCGACGATGAGCAACACATCCGCAATTCGCTGGCGACGTGGTTCCGCGAAGAGGGCTACGACGTCGGCGTAGCGGCAAGTGGGAAGGATGCCCTCGCGGCCGTCGCCCGCGAAGGAACCAACATCCTGCTCGTCGACATCAAGATGCCCGGCATGGACGGCCTCGAGCTGCAGCGCAAGGTCCGCGAGCTCGCCCCCGACGCCACGATAATCATCATGACCGCGTACGCGTCCGTCGAGACTGCGGTCCAGGCGCTCAAGGAGGGTGCGTACGACTACATCGTCAAGCCGTTCGACCCCGAGGCCGTCTCCCGCCTCGTCCGCAAGGCCGCCGAGCGCTACTCGTTGCTCGCAGAGAACCGGGCTCTGAGGGAGCGCATCGCCGGCGCGTCACCGGCACTGATCACAAGCGGTTCGCCCGCCATGGCCAAGGTGATCGAGCTCGTGGACCAGGTGGCTCCCACCGACACGAACGTGCTCATCACCGGCGAATCCGGCACCGGCAAGGAGCTCGTGGCCCACCTCATCCACGCGAAGAGCACGCGGCGGTTCGGCCCGTTCGTGGTCGAGAACTGCGGCGCCCTGGCCGAAGGCGTGCTCGAGAGCGAGTTGTTCGGCCACGAGCGCGGCGCCTTCACGGGGGCCGTCGGCCGCCACCGCGGCAAGATCGAGATGGCCAACGAAGGTACGTTGTTCCTCGACGAGATCGGCGACGTGCCCCCGAAGGTGCAGGTGGACCTGCTGCGCGTCGTGCAGGAGCGGGAGCTCAAGCGCGTGGGTGGCAGCGAGACGATCAAGGTGGATTTCCGGCTCGTCACCGCCACCCACCGCGATCTTGAGGCGGAGGTCGCCGCCGGCCGTTTCCGGGACGACTTCTACTTCCGCATCAACGTGTTTCAGATTCCGTTGCCGCCGCTGCGCGAGCGCTCCGGCGACGTGCCGGCGCTCGCCGAGCACTTCCTCCAGCAGTTCGCGACGCAGATGAACCGTCGCATCTCCGGCTTCTCCCAGGACGCGATGGCGGCGCTGATGACCTACCCCTGGCCGGGCAACGTGCGCGAGCTTGCCAACGCCATCGAGCGCGCCGTCGTGCTGTGCCGCGGCGACCGCATCGAGGCGAGTCACTTCCCGTTCGCGGGCCCGCCCGCGTCGGCCGATCACTCGCTGGCCGCCATCGAGGAGGCCCACATCCGCCAGATGCTCGCGGCGTGTTCGTACAACGTCGCCCAGGCGGCCCGGGAACTCGACATCGACCGGGTCACCCTCTACAACAAGATGAAGAAATTCGGCATCGAGCGACCGTGAACGTCAGGCTGCTGGCGCTGGGGGACGTGCCGCCCAGGCTGGCCGAAACGGTGCTCGCCGAGCTGCCCCGCCCCTACGTCGGCGGCGAGATCGGACGTCTGGCGGTGTCGCTCGAGCGCTGCTACGACCGGACCCGCGCCCAGGTCGATGCGGCCTGCCTGATCGAGCAGGTCCCCCAACCCGAGCCCGGCTGGCTCCTGCTGGGCCTCACCGGCGTCGATCTTTTCATGCCGGCCCTGACGTACGTCTTTGGCATCTCGCACCTCGGCGGCCGTCGTGGGATCGTCTCGTGGTTCCGCCTCCACCCGGACGGCAAGGGCCCCGACGCCGCGAGCGTTCTCGTCCGCCGCATCACCACCGAGGTCGTCCACGAATCGGGTCATGCAATGGGACTTGTCCACTGCGTGGTGCCCGACTGCGCGATGCACCGGTCGCTGTGGCCGGAGGGGGTGGACCTCAAACGCCCCGACTATTGCCCGGCCTGCCTCGCCACCCTCAACGCCTCCCTCTAGGGGCGCCGCCGATAGCGGACCATCTGCGGCGTTGCGCTTGCCGGGTCGAATCCTCACATACCCTCCGGGTATGCTCCGGTTCGGCCGGCTCGCGCGCCTTGCATCTAGCCCACTCTCGGCGGCGCGGCTACACGCACGATGCCTGAGCCCTACCTGCGTGGGGCATCTTCCCGACCCCGCCCACAGGTGCACACACCGCTGCACGCTCGCTTGTCCATGCAGGGCCACAACCACCAAGACCAAGACCTCTTCTGCCTGTGGACGGATTATGCGGAAGACAATTCCATCTTTCCCGGTGGCGATGCGCGCAACCATCGACCTGCAGCGTGATATCCTGGAATAACTTCGGAGGTTTTCATGACTCTATTACCATCGAGCAAACAGAACTCCCGATTCTCGGCGGCTGAACGGCGTCTAGACGTCGCTCGGGAGTGCATCTGAGCTACTGGGACTTGTGATCGTGGCGAGGCTCCTGGGACGGATTCTCGGCGACAACCTCTCCCCGAGGAGACAGGTTTGCCGTCTCCAGCTGATCTGGATCGCCTTCGGCGTGCCGACCGTCGCGGCGTTTGCGGCGGGCGTGACCTGGCCTGTCGTCCTCCTCCTGCTCCTCTTCGTGGGGCTTACCATCAAGTACTTCGGAATCGACGGTCCACATTGCGGTCGGTTCCCGTACTTTCTGATCACGCTGAGCTACGCGAAGTGCTACCGGTGCGGAGCCAAGTTCCGGTGACCACTCTCCGGGCGGTTTCGGCGGCCCGCATGTGAATCGGCCAGGGACATGGGTAACACTCTTCGCAGTCGTCGTCGAGACCGTGGAAGATGTGGGACGGCGGTACGGGGTGGAGAGGGCAGGTTGGCGACGATCAAGGGACGATGGCCGAGCTCAGTCGGCTTCGATCAGTCGCAGCGGTAGTTCAGGCGCGGCTGCTGGAACTTGACCTCGCCGTCCGCCGCCTGCATGGCCATTTGCGACGCTCTCACCTGGAAGGACTTGCCGGCCTTCGTGCGGATCATGAGAACTCCAACAGTCGCCTCGTCGATGACCAGGTACTTGAAGCAGATGGTGTCGATCTGATCCCAGATGACGCTGAACCCGGTGTTGGTATCGACGCACGCGGAGGAGTCCTGGATCGGCGAGAACTGCAGCCCGGCGTCGAACAACATCAGGTCGCCCCGGGATCGGCACCGGTTGATGACCCGCACAAGGTCGCTCCAGATGTGCCGCGCCTTGTCGCGCGGCCAGGCCTGCGCCGCGACGTCGGATCGCGCGGGCGACTGTCGCTCGATCATCGCCTGGATCACCCGCTCGGGCGCGCCCTGCTGGGTCAGAATCGCCAGGGAGGCCGTGTCCAACTGAAAGTCCGTCGACGAGCCCTGGATCTTGGCGATGATCGTGCCGGCCACGAGGCCGGCGTTGACCATGCCGGTGACATCGGAGTTGGTCAGCGGGGCATCGCCGGCAACAACGAGGGCGGCGGCCAGCAGCATGAGCACGATCCCGGCAACGGTGCGACCCGTGTTCCGCATGATCCCTCCACGGTTCCGGGCCCAGCGTCCGGTAGCGGTGAGACCTGCTCGCAAGGCGCTCGGCGGCCGCTGAGCCTTCTCTTTTCAGTATACGCGGCGCCTGGTGCGAGGTGTCGGGTTGCGCCGCTCCTTCACCAGCACAACGGCGAAGCGGGGCGAGCCGTCGTCGATGAAACGATCGATTCGCCACCCGGTTCCGGCCACCAACCGCTCCATCTCCGCAGGCGGGAACATCAGGTAGTAGAACCACGGGGTCGCGTAACGCTGCGAGCGAACGCGGTACCGCTGTGCGTGAGGTCGGACCTTTCCGCGATGGGCGCCCCGATACTCGCGGAACGCGGGGTTGTCGATCCGGTCGGGATCGACGCTGTCCGTGATGATCCGCCCTCGCTCGCCCGTGATGCCTGCCAGGCGGCGGAGCAGGCGTGGAGTGCTGCCTTCCTTGCCCAACAGGCCGAAGTTGTTCCGAAGGAGCACGATCGTGTCGAATATGCCGAATGAGGCGTCAATGTCGCCGAGCGAGCGCGTGAAGGCCCTCATGACGCCTCGGCGCTTCGCGACCGCGACCGCCAGCGGCGACTCGTCGATGGCGGTCACCTCGTGACCGCGTTCCTGGAGGTAGAGACTCACCCGCCCGGCGCCGCACCCCACATCGAGGACTCGCCCCCGCACCGCGCGAATCGCCTGCTTCTCGGTCGCGGGCCAGCGACGGAAAGGCGCGAAGTAGTCCGCCGGATCGCTCGAGTAGATGAGCCCGTCGTCCCGCTCCATGATCTCCTGCACGTCGCGTCCTTCCAGGAGCGCCAGATAGATCTGACCGTAGGCGTCCTGATCCGCGCGCAGGCCCGTCTTGGTTCGGCGTCCCATTTCCACCTCGCCAACAGTGTACGGCCGTCCGCGCAGCGGGGAACCGCAGTCCGTGGTCAGTGGCCCGAAGAGACAGGCAGAGGAGCGGAGGGGCTGAGGAGCAAGAGATAGTTCAGAGTGAAGAGTTGGGAAACAAGTCAATCAGGGCCGGGGCGAACGGCGGGTAGCCTCGTGGCGCGAGAAGAGCCGGGCACCGAAGGAGCTGGTTCGTGGCTCGTGGTTCGAGCAAGGCAGGGCGAAGGGAGCACGCCTGGAGCGCGCCGCCGCCATTGGGCCAGATGCAAGGAAGGCGAGCGGCGAGCAGCGGAGCCTACCCGCAGGGTACGTGATATGCGATCCGCCGAGTGCAACACAGCAGATGGTCCGCTATCGGCGGCGCCTACTTTGCGAAGCGCTTGAGGATCTCCGCCACGAGATCCGTCGTGGCGTGGTCCTTGGGGTCGCCGCAGATCACGGTCTCGCCACCCCATTCGGCCACCACCGCGCTCTCGGGGACGCTCTCGGGTGTGTAGTCCGTGCCCTTGGCGTGGACTTGGGGCCTGAGCGCGCGCAGGACCTCGGCCACCGTTGGCTCGTCGAAGAGCACGATCCAATCCACGCAGGCCAGGTGCGAGAGCAGCTCGACCCGCTCCCCTTCGGGGACGACCGGACGCAGCGGGCCCTTGATCGCGTGCACGGAAATGTCGGAGTTCACAGCCACGAAGAGCATGTCGCCGTGCGCCCGCGCGGCCGCGAGGTAGCGCACGTGCCCAACGTGCAGGAGGTCGAACGCGCCGTTCGCGACGACAACCCGCCGCCCAGCGGCGCGCGCGCCCTCCGCGATGACCCTCGCCTCGTGAAGCGAAATGACTTTCGCGGCTACCACGGACGTGGCCGTCCCTTTGACTCTCTCCATTTCCCGTTCGCCGTTCTTTTCACTCATGGACGAAGGGCGCCAGGTCGACGGCGCGGTGGAGCTCGTCACGGGTCACCGTCGCAGTTCCGAGCTTGGTCACGACGATACCGCCCGCGAGGTTCGCAATGACCGCAGCGTCCTGTGGCTTGGCGCCTGCCGCGAGCGCGAGCGTGAGCGTCGCGAGAACGGTGTCGCCGGCACCGGTTACGTCGGCGACCTGGTCGGTGCCGAAGACCGGAAGGTGCAGGGCCGCCTTCCCTGTCTCGACCAAGGTGAGTCCATCGCTCCCCCGGGTGGCCGCGACGAAGCGCGCGTCGAGCTTCTTCCGCAGCGCCTCGGCGGCCGACGCAACTTCCTCGTCGCCCCGGGGCATGGCTCCCACTGTGGCTGCGAGCTCCTCGAGGTTCGGCGTGGCGCCATCGACCGATCCGAGCGACTCGAGCCCGAAGCGCGAGTCGGCCACGGTGGGCGCACCGGCCGGAAGCGCGGATCGCAGCCGTGCAACGCCGTCGGCCGACACGACGCCGTACCCGTAGTCGGACACCGCGGCCGCGTGCGCGCCGGGGGCCACGTTCGCGAGGCGGGCCATTAGCGCCTCCCGCCATCCGTTGTGCGCCGGGAGGTGGTCCTCGATGTCGTAGCGTGCCACCTGGTGCTTGAGCGACGCCGCACCGCCGGCGAGGATGCGCACCTTCGTGACGGTGCGAAAGCCCGGCAGTCGGACGATGCCGCCCACGTCCACGCCCGAGCCCGCGAGCACGGCGAGCAGGCTCGAACCCGTCTCGTCGTCACCGACAACCCCGACCGGCAGCACGGTGGCGCCGAGCGCCGCGAGGTTGGCAAGGGCGTTGGCGCCGCCGCCGGCAATGTCGCGCTGCGTCTCGAAGCGCAAGATGATGACGGGCGCCTCGCGCGAGATGCGTTTCGGGGTCCCGAGCACAAAGCGGTCGAGCACGAGGTCGCCGTAGAGCACGACGCGACGCGACGCGAAGCACTCGATGATGTCGTGCAGGCGGGCGGGCGCGGTCACGATTGCGATTCTAGCCCAGGACGGCAGCCGACAGCTTCCACCCACCCTCCCTCCC
>PMLC01000056.1 GCA_003158745.1 Acidobacteriota bacterium | reverse complement strand
GCCCCTCCTGCGGAGCCAGTTAAGCGCCTAACTTCCAAAAAACTTCCAGCACAAGCACGAACCCAACCCTGGCCGTCGCCAGCCACGGGTACCAGGCAGGAAGGATTTTGTCTCTCCGTGACGACTGCGATCCAATAGGCGCACGGCCCCTCGAAATGGCAGGGAAAAGGAGTGCGGAGGGATGTCGCTCGCCGATCCTGGGCCATCCTGGCGCGGCCCTCCAGGGCATGGCGACCCCACAGTTTGTACGAGTATCCTCTGCTCATGACCCGCACCAGGGTAGCCGGGCTGCTGAAACGCGGCGCTGGAGAGCCATTGACTGGCCCTTGACAGTCTCGCCATAGAATCCTATTGTGTGCGGGGCAGTGATATCATGGGCGATATCAAAGGTGAACAGCGAATTCGAAAACTTCGGGAACGACTCAACTCGCTCAGGGCCAAAGGGGGTATCAAATCCTCGGAAGTCGAGTCGCTTGCCCAGGCACTGGGAAGGAGGAAGGATGCCCGTGGCAAAGAGCCAACTTGGGTCAACCCGGGTTTTCCGCGATTGCGGCCCCTGGCGATCCCTCACCACTCGTCCGATCTCAACAAGTTCACGGCGCGGGGGATACTCGACCAGCTCGAGGAGGATTTGGAAGCGTTGGAGGAACTGACACGTGCCGAGGAGGAGAACTGACAATGTCGCGTAAGGAAAGTCACATCGAGGACTATCTCAAGCGCCCATATAGCCGGGTACTCATTCCAGACCCAGAATCAGGGACGTTCACGGCGCGCATCCTTGAATTTCCAGGATGCTTTGCCGAGGCCAAAGATCCAGCCTCAGCGTATCGCAGTCTTGACGAGGCGGCACGCTCGTGGCTCGCCGTGGCACTGGCGCTGGGTCAAACTATCCCCGAGCCATCGGTCGAGAACGAGTTCAGCGGCCGACTTGTGCTTCGAATGCCACGCAGCCTCCACCGCAGTGCTGCGGCGATGGCCGAAAGGGATGCTACAAGTCTCAATCAGTTCATCGTAGCCGCGGTCTCTGAGAAGGTCGGTGCCACCAGCCTGTATGGTGAACTTGCCGGCTGGCTCGAGAAACGTATTCTCGCGACCGATTTCAACCGCCTAGTGTCGGCGGTCCAGATTCACTCCGGGTGGAAAGTGCAAGACCGCGCTTCTACACCGCCACACCGCGAGCCAGGCGTCAACCTGCGGCCCAGTGCCGCCACGGGGGTGAACTAAAAATGCCCGAAACCAAACAGATTACTTTCACCCACAAAGAGGTTGCAGAGGCCCTCATCAAACACGCAGGCCTCAGTGAAGGCCTGTGGGGCTTGTATGTCGAATTCGGCATCGCAGCCGCCAACATCGGCCCGAGTAAAGAAGGAGAGCTGACCCCGGCAGCCATTGTGCCGATAATCAAGCTCGGGATCCAGAGGTTCGAGGACAAGAACAGCCTCGTCGCCGACGCTTCAGAGGTCGTTGGAAAACGAAAGGCGCAGCGCCGTGCTCAAAAGTCGGCCGCCTAGCTCGGCGCTCAAGCTGCCGCGCTAGGCTGAGCCAATGCTGGCCTGCCCCGGGTTGCGGTACCAGTTCATATGCTAGGCCTCTCATTCGAAACCATGGCCTTGGCGTTGAACCTCCCTCAGAATGTGTATCCAAAGCCGGCAAACGTGACTGTGCGCTTGCCTGTGGCGAGCGGATGGTTCGGGTCTTTGGGCGGTTGCCCGATCTGATCTCCTGCTCTGAGCTTGTCCACCCGAATCCACGCCGCCCCGACGTTCAGGCTCAAACCACGGTACAAAGCGCAGCCCACCCCGGCGCCTACCCCGATGTCAGGTGTGATTATGAGCCCCCCGAAAATCCGGAGAACCTCGCCTCGTTCCATATTGAATTGACTCGAATCGAACGGAATCGGGTGCCAGTTGACCACACCCATGGTGAGCGTGCCCGAAAGCGGGTTGGGACTCAGGACGTTGCCGGAAACCTGGACGCGAGTGTCGCTGCCTCCGCTCGTGAGGATCGCGGCGGCAACAAGGCCCAGGTCCCACGTCGTCAAGGGGAGGTTGTCATACGCCGAGGTCCCTTTCACGACCACCAGCTCCGGCTTGGTCGTCAAAGCGTGAAGCCGTGTTTCGAGGTCGCCGATCACGGCGAGATTCGGATTCGTCCGGTCCACAAGACTCGCGCAACCACCCACTGCAAACGCCCCGTCGTACGCATTTGTCAGTGCGTCATCGAGACGATGCCAGCGGTCGTCGAGCACCTTCTCGATGTCGTCTCGTTTCACCTTCGTCAATTCCTTGTTTTCCTTTTTGCTCCAGTCTTTCAGGTCTTTGTTTTCGTTTTGGCTGCTGACAACATCTTTCAGGCGTTTGGCGGTCTCGGCGAGGATCGCCTGGTAGCACGCCACGCAAACGTCCTTGTCTTTAGGGTTCGGAACGGCAACCGGCATCCTCTGTTGGAGCTTCTTCACTGCACTCGAGAGCTTGTCGCCATCAACGTAACCTGGACTCTCAATTCGATCAGCAATCGCGATGCTCGCGCGAGTATCCGGGAAGGTGACCTTCGTGATGTGGACGGCAATGCGCGCTTCCGGGTGCGCCTTTTCCTTCTCGCGGGCCGCCACCACCAACAACTTCCCAACATCAAACTGCTTAACAAACCCCGGGAGACTCGCCACGATCGGATTCGGTTTCGGTGTCACGAGGTAGGAGCTTGAGAGGGTCGCCAGGGGGTTCACCGAGACGAACACCTCGACCACGCTTTTGATCCCCGGGAACCGCTGACTGTACTGAAGTAGTGCCGGCTTATGCACAGGAATCCGGACCACCTCTCCAGCAGGATCGGAATCATATGTTGCAAAGACGAGGAAATAGTAGTGCGTGTCGAACTCGAATGTGTATTCTGCGGACTCTTCGCTCGGTTGGAAACTCTTCAGCTGCTTCTGAATCGACTCCTGCAAGTTCGCCCATTCACCCGGCGTGCGGAACTTGTGAGCCCAATCAACCAGCATCTCTGGCGTCCCCAGAATCGTGCCCTGGGTGATGGGAAGTTGCTTCGCCGGGCTCGGTGTTGTGTCTGGTGCTGCGGGTGCAGCTGCTGCGTCTGCCGCTGCTGCTGGCGGAACAGGCGATGTCACAGACGAGAAGAGGAACAACGAAGCAACAGTAATGAGTGGACTTCTCATGACCCTCACCTCCAGTCCTTCCTGTTTTGAAGACAAGCACCCAACGGGCGGAGAAGGAATGCGTTCCCGGCATCCTCGTGGGCAGCGCGACTGGGGAACCCCCCCCGCAACCAACCATCTCGGCTGTCGCCAGATTGCTACTAGGCGATTGAGGCAGCCCTTTCTTGAGAATATGGAGCGAGGGCTTGTAGCTGTCAAGCTTCTTGGGTCCGGAAAGCGCGAATCGAAATGGTGCCGCCATAACCCCCGCGCAGCTCTCCTAAGGAAGAGGAGGGGCGATCTCGTGAAATCGCGTTTCTTCTGGGGTCCCGAAGGTCTCTCCGGCCCCATGGCAACTTTCTTGGGTGACCAATACGACGAGTGCAGCACAGATGCCGAGCCAAGAACCACTGGGGAGCCACGGTACGAGGGACGAGCCAGGGTTGTTAGTCCCACCTGCGGAGCTGTCAGTCTGTCGCCCGGAGGCCGTTCTCAGGAAGGGACTTGCAAGCAGATCCTACAATGCGTTGATCACGGGCTCGCGCTCGTTGGGTAATTCATGCGGCGCAGCAGATCGTCGTACCGCCGATCCGATCGCAGCCTGGCGAGAAGAGGGTTGGGTTTGAGCGAGCACAGCCCGTAGTCGCTTTGAGCGTAGGCGCGGTTGAGCCATTCGAACGCCTTGTCCAGCTCGCTCCGCCAGGCGTAGACCTCGCCAATCTGGTAGGCCGCGTGGCTGGCGTGCTTGGCGATCAGCTCGTCCAGTGCTGCTTGAGAGGCCTTCGTGTGCCCCAGGTCGTGCTCCGCCAGCGCCGAACCTGTCAGGCGAGAGACCTCGGTCGTCCGAGCGAATTCACGAAGGGCCACGGTGGGATTGCCCTCAAGAAGGGAGGTGCAACCCAGGTTCCAGTGGCTGATGAAGTCGTCGGGGCTGATCTCGAGCACCCGGTTCAGCGCCTGGCGAGCACCCGCCAAGTCCCTGGCGGCATTGAGGCACCATCCAAGGACAGACCAGGCAGTGGGAGAGAGAGGGTCGAGATCAGTCGCCTTCCTCGCCTCGGCGACCGCTTCCGGCAGCCGGTCCAGCAGAGCCAAGAGCATGCAGGCATGGATGCGGGCGCCGACGTCGCTAGGGTCAAGCTCGAGTGCATGGCGCAGATCTGAGTGCGCCGCCACCCAGTCGGGAGGAAAGGCGATGCTGCGCAAGTGGCCCCGCGCCGCATAGCCAGCCGCGAGCATCGGGTCGAGGGTGATGGCCTTCTCAGCCGCGTCCAGCGCCTTCTTCTTCCACTCCGCTCGCTCGGTGGCCTTGGCGGAGTAGCCGGCGACCCCGATCTCGGCAATTGCCAGACCGGCGTAGGCTGCGGCATAGGCTGGATCGAGCCGAACTGCACTCTCGTATGCCTCGACCGCCTGACGCCAGCTCTCCGGTTTGTTGAGCTCGTAGAGATGCCGGCCCAGGAGGTACTGCGTGTAAGCCTCCGGGTTCGCCGTCTGGTGCGCCGAGGCTACCGGTCGCTCCAGCGGCACCAACGCGGGTCGTAGCGCCGCAACCACTGCCACTGCGATCTCGTCCTGCATCGCGAACACGTCAGTCATCGTCCGGTCGTATGTTTCAGACCAGATCTGAAACCCGTCGGCCACGCTGACGAGTTGCGTCGAGACCCGCAGTCGGTCACCGGACCGCCGGACGCTGCCCTCGAGAACCGTTGCCACGTGGAGCTCCCGACCGATTTCCGTGAGCGTGGCTTTCTTCTCTTTGAACGCGAAGGACGACAGGCGTCCGACCACATGGAGTTCCTTGACCTTCGCCAGAAGACCCATCAGTTCCTCGGACAGGCCATCGGAGAAGTACTCCTGCTCCTTGTCGCCGCTGAGGTTGACGAAGGGAAGGACGGCGACTGACGGGCCGGCAGGTTGGGGTGCGGGTGTGGTGTTTCGCCGGAAAAGGAGTCCTGCGGCCACCGCCACGAGAACCGAGATCCCGATCGCAACGGCTACGAGGGGGCGCTTTCGCCAACCGACGCGCACGCGCACCATCGGAGGAGTGCTCGCCTCGGCCGCCCCAGAGGCCTCCAGGAGTGCGAACCCGACGTCGCGCGAAGACTGATACCGCTCGTCAGGCTCCTTCTCCAGGCACCGGCGGACCACCCGCTCCAATGCCGCCGGGACGCCAGTTGCGACACGGGACAGCTCCGCAGGCTCCTCGTGCAAGATGGCGCTCGTTGTATCCGCGGCCGTGTCCCTCCGGAATGGCGGCCGGCCCGAGAGCATCTCGTACATCACACACCCAAAGGAGAAGATATCGCTCCGTTGATCGACAACCTGTCCCCGCACCTGTTCCGGCGGCATGTAACCGACCGTGCCGAGGGCGGTGCCCGCTTCCGTCGCCTCGACCACGGTGCTCGCCTGGGCAGGCTCGACGACGCTCCTCGGCGCCACCAGCTTCGCAAGCCCGAAATCCAGGATCTTGACGTGCCCGTCCTTCGTGATGAACACATTCCATGGCTTGAGATCGCGGTGGATGATGCCCTTGTCGTGGGCCGCTGCGAGGCCCTGGGCGATTTCCGCCCCGACCTCGATTGCCTTGCGCGGGGTGAGCGAGCCGGCCTGTAACCGCTCCCGCAGCGATTCCCCCTCTAACAACTGGGTGACGATATACGGGGCACCCTCGTGAGTGCCGACGTCGTAGAGAGCAAGGATGTTGGGGTGATCGAGAGCGGCAACCGCCCGAGCTTCCTGCTCGAACCGACGGAGACGCTCAGGATCACTGGCGAATTCCGCCGGTAGCACCTTGATCGCGACGTCCCGGCCCAGGCGGGTATCGCGGGCGCGGTAGACCTCGCCCATGCCACCTGCACCAATTGAGGCAATGATCTCGTACGGGCCAAGACGGCTGCCCGGCTGCACGTGTCGGATCTCCTTGTTGAGATTGTACCGGGATTTGGCTCGTCAAACGCTCGTCGCCCCGGGCGGACCGGTACGGAAGGCTCTCCGAGGTCTCGATTCTCAACCCACCGCTGGTCCAGCCTTCCGGGGCGGTTCAACCGAATCATGCCAGAAAGCTCCACACCCTGAGCGCAATCCGAAACGGCCATCTCCGGCGCTCCTCCCGGCGGCGGTCTCAGGTGACCGCGGCTGGACGAGATCGGTGTTGGGCCCAAAGGGTCGGACGGGGCTATCCTGTTGTGGTGAACCCCCGCAAGGGTGCGCCCCTCGGCCTGTTTGTGGGGCTTTCGCTGGCGGCCGCCGGCGTCGATGCGACGGTGCTGTGGGCGGCGTTCAGCTCAACCCGGCAGGCGAGCGCCGGCCTTCCATCGACCGCGCTGCCCTGGCTTGCGGCAGCAGCGCTCTCGCTCAGCGTGGGCGCCGTTGTGCTGCCGACGGTCGTGATGCTCCGTGCCAATCGCTCCCTCACGGAGCTGGCGCGGCGCTGGGCAGGGGGGAGCCTCGTGGGTCGGGCCCGTACGTCCGGCCTGGCCGGTCTCGGCGGGCTCGCGGACGCGCTCAACCAGATGGCGGCCTCGTTGCAGCGCCGCGAGGAGACAAGCCGCCTGCGCGAGGCGGAGCTCGTCGGCCAGACCGAACGGCTGGCCACGACGGCGCGGCTGGCGGCCGGCGTAGCGCACGAGCTCAACAACCCGCTGGGCGGCATCCTGCTCTATGGGGACCTCCTGGTCGAGAGCACGCCGCCGGACGATCCGCGCCACGAGAACATGACGAAGATCGTGAAGCAGGCGACACGGGCGCGCGACATCGTGCGCGGCCTGCTCGACTTCGCCCGCGTGAGCCCGGCGGAGATAGACACCCTCGATCTGAATCAGCTGGTGCGCGACACGCTGAAGCTCCTCGAGAAGCAGCTCCAGGCGATCCAGGTGCGCACCGAGCAGTCAACCGTCGATCTCCTGGTGCGAGCGGACGCCGGCCGGCTTCAGCAGGTCTTCGTCAACATCATTCTCAACGCCCTGGACGCGATGAAGGACGGGGGCGTGCTGACGATCCGCACCGGGTATTCCGAAAAGCCCGGCTTCTGCCGAGTGGCGATCTCCGACAACGGGTGCGGGATCCGCGAGGAGCACCTGCCGCACCTGTTCGAGCCGTTCTTCACGACCAAGGAGGTCGGCCGCGGTGTCGGGCTGGGTCTCGCGATCTCCTACGGGATCGTGCGCCAGCACGGCGGTGACATCGAGGTCCAGAGTCAGGTCGGCGCGGGCACGACGTTCAGGGTCATGATCCCGGCCGCCGAGGAGGCGTAATGGACGCGGCGCCCGTGATCGTGGTCGTGGACGACGAGGAGGCGATCCGGGATTCCTGCCGGCAGACCCTGGAGCGCTGCGGGTACCGCGTGGCGACGGCAGCAGACGGTTTCTCGGCCATGAAGGCCATCCACATCAACGCGCCGGACCTTGTCATCCTCGACCTGAAGATGCCCGGCGTGGATGGCACGGAGCTGCTGCGCAGGGTCAAGGCCGAGCACCCAAACCTCGACGTCGTCGTGATCACGGGCTACTCGAGCGTCGGTTCCGCGGTCGAGTGCATGCGCCTGGGGGCCTACGACTACCTCCCCAAGCCTTTCGACACCGACACGCTCAGACTGGTGGTCCGCCGGGCCGTCGAGAAGCACGGCCTGGCGGTCGAGAACGAAGTGCTGCGGCGCACCCTGGCCGCGACGCCCGCGGGCGACACGCTGCTGGGCGAGAGTCCCTCGATCCGCCGGGTGCGCGAGCTCATCGCGCGTGTCGCGGTCGCAGACAGCACCGTCCTGATCACGGGCGAGAGCGGCACTGGAAAGGAGCTCGTGGCGCGCGCGATCCACCATACGAGCCCCCGTCGGGAGCGTCCGTTCGTGGCGGTGGACTGCAGCGCGCTCGTTGAGACGCTGTGCGAGAGCGAGCTGTTCGGGCACGTCAAGGGCGCCTTCACCGGGGCGACGGCAAACCACCCCGGTCGCTTCGAGCTTGCGCAAGGGGGCACCGTGTTCCTGGACGAGATCGCCAACGTCGGGCCTGCGGTCCAGGCGAAGCTACTGCGCGTCCTTCAGGAACGGGAGATCACCCGCGTAGGCAACGCCCAGCCGATCGCGGTGGACGTCCGCATCGTCGCCGCCACCAACCAGGACTTGACGGTCGCAATGAAGGACGGACATTTCCGTGAGGACCTCTTCTACCGTCTGAGCGTTGTCACGATCGTGGTACCCCCGCTGCGGACGCGGCGGGAGGATATTCGGCTGCTCGCCGAGGGGTTGCTGGGGCGCATCCAGACACGGCGGGCGCTCGCCCCGCGGCCGTTGTCCGCGGCGGCGTTGAGCGCCCTCCAGGAACATGACTGGCCCGGCAACGTCCGCG
>PMLC01000002.1 GCA_003158745.1 Acidobacteriota bacterium | reverse complement strand
GCTCTCCGCGGCGCCGGCCTGATCTGTCATCCCCGGCCTGTTGACCGGGCAGTTCTCCGCGTGACACCATTCATCAGCCGTCCACGCCACGACTCCGATCCGGGCCGTGGCCGCTCCCGACTGCACGCCCTATCGCCCGCGCTGCCCTCAGACAACGCCGCTGTATCGGCTTGTCGAGGCGCACTACGCGGACGTTCGCGACAGGTGGGAGGAGTGTTTCGAGGTCCGCTACGGCTTCTGGCGGACCTTCACCGACAAGGCGGTCGGCGCGTATCTCGACTGCGGGATCCTCGACCACGGCTTCGCCCGCGTTCGCTGCGGCGCGTGCCGAGCGGAGTTCTTGGTGCCGTTCTCGTGTAAGGGCCGCGGACTGTGCCCGTCGTGCGCCGCCAAGCGCGCCGCGGCTCTCGCCGCCTTCCTGCGCGAGGAGGTGCTCGCCGATGTCGGCCATGCGCAGTGGGTCTTCTCCATCCCGAAGATGTTGCGCCCGTACTTCCTCTACCACCGGCCGCTGCTCGGCCGGCTCTGCCGGGCGGCCTACGACACAGCCCGCGAGATGATCGGTGCGGCTTCGCTCGACGGCGAGCTGCCCGTGCCCGGCATGATCGCCGTGGTGCAGACGTTTGGCGATGACCTCTGCTGGCACCCCCACGTACATGCCCTCGTCACTCGCGGCGGCTGGGATTGTGCAGGCCAGTGGGTGCCGGTTCCGTTTGTGGACGGCGAGGCTGCGGCGCTGGTGTTCCGCCACAAGGTCTTCGCGTTCCTGCAGCGGGAGGGGCTGCTCTCCGAGGAGCGGACACGGCTGCTGCTGTCCTGGCGGCACAGCGGCTTCTCCGTCCACACCTCGGTCACGGTGCCGCCCGATGATCGGGACGGTCTCGAGCGCCTCGCCCGCTACCTCCTGCGTCCGCCCGTGAGCCTCGAGCGGCTGAAGGTCGGCGAGCATGCCCTGGCGATCGCGTATGCGGCCCGGATCCGGCTCGCCCGCGAGCCTCACGCCGTGTCGGAGGCAGTGGATCCCAAGGACTTCCTCGCTCGGGTGGTGATGCACATCCCCGAGCCTCGCCGCCATGTCATCCGCTACTACGGGGCGTACTCAAGCGTGGTGAGGGCGCGCCGCCGTCACATGGCACCCGCGGTGGCCGGCCCGCCATGCACGCCGGAACCGCCCGCCGCCGGAACGCCGGCCGACCCGGAGCTGCGGGCCCTGCGCCGCCGCTGGGCCGAGCTCATCCGCCGCATCTACGAGGTCGATCCCCTGGTCTGTCCCCGCTGTGGCGGCGCCATGCGCATCATCGCGTTCATCACTGAGCCCAGGGTGATCAGCGCGATTCTCAAGCACCTCGCGGCCAAGGGGCTTGACGCGCGCAGCCCGCCTGGCCCGAACCAGCGCCACCCCGCCGTAGCATGACGCCCCGAGGTACCTCACTCCGGTGACCGCGGCGCCGCCGCGAAGCCCTGCCCGCCTCGCCCGCCGGTCAGGGCTCCGCGAGCCTTCCGCTGCCTCATGGGCTTCCGTTCGGCGGCAGGGCCTCCCAGATACAGCCTCGTGTTGCTTGCAGACGCCACCCGACGCCCTTCAACCGCCCTTGACCGCACCTCCCGGGCTTGTATCCTCAGACAAGGTGAAAAAGGAAATTCCTAGCCATTCAACTCATCCTCCGGCCGGGGTATCATCGGTCCAGCGAAAAAAGGAAATTCCTATCCATAGTCCCATCACTACTTGCACCTGGGAGAACAAATGGAGGCGAAAGTTCTGCTTCTACAATGTGGGGTCTCACTGGAACGAGGACGCGACTGATCCGAAGGTGTGTCCCTACGCGGATCTAGTAATGCAGCGCACCGGAAAGTACGTGCCACAAAGCTAGGAGAGTCCTATGCGTGCAACGTTCGGAGCTGTGCTCGTATCAATCGGGATGAACATTTTGGCTCTGTGGTGTTCAGGGGAGGAGTGTCAGCAGGTGGTGTCGAGGAAGGTGTTTGAGGCTGGTCACGACGAGGTCGGCTATTTTGTCCGTGCGTTGCCGGTGGCTGGTCGGGACTATGTCTTTGCCGAAAACTCCATTCAAGAACTGGGTGACTACCTCGCCGCCGAGCAGCACGCCACGGTGATCTATGATGTCTTGGGCACCAAGAGAAACGTCGCGCGGGGGGAATGGCGTGGGAAAGACCCCCTAAGCACCCTAAGGGCATTCGGTTCGGTTGCCGGCCTGGAGGTTGTCGTGCCGGAGGAGGGGTTTTGGGTCATTGGCGCCAAGGGCGCGCTGGCTATTGGCGGTATTGCGGTTCTCACGTACCCAATCGACTCGTCCCAGCAAGATCGGATGTCCCCTGCGGAGACGGTGGTCTTCGAGAAGGAGCTTGTGCGGCAGCTTCCGGTTCGAAGCAACCCCTATCAGGTTGATGACGGCATGGGGATGCAACGCTTGGATGTCGGCTACTACTGGGTGCCCGAGGAGCCGAACACGATCATCGTGTCCTTCTATGGCGCGCACGACCCCTACCACTGTGGGACTACCTACGCCCTCCTCAAGGTCAAGGTCGCGGGAAGCGGAAGCACGGTCGCCTTTCACTGTCTTTGGTGGGCGAGTGGCGATTCGATCGCGGGACCGCTCCTCTTTGGTATTGTCGAAGACTTCGATGGCGACGGCATTCGGGACTACGTGGTTGAGGGGCTCCGTGCCGGTTGCCAGAAGGACGTTCTGATCTCAGGCCGTGACGGAAGGATCCTCGCGGAATTGGAAAAGGGTGGGAGTCTCGTCGTCGAGAGGAAAGAGGCCGGCCCGAAACGAATTGCGGCAAACGCGGGTAGCGTCAACGCGGTCGCGTTTGAGTACTCGGTCGAGGATGGTGCTTATGTCCCAGTTGGGCAACACGTTGAGCTCCAGGCCCAGACTCATGCCGCAGGGCCCGATGGCGCGAAGGAGCGCGTCTCGCCCTGGCTTGCGGCTCTCGGAGGGACGATGAGCCGGGTCAGGACCTACGCCTTCCCTGACAGCAACCCTTCGACTTGCTACGGCTTGAGAGCATCGGGTTTCGATGTGGTCTGTGTGCCACGAGCAAACTGGGCTCCCGAGAAGTTCTTTCGGCCTGAGCGAGAGAGCGTGGCGGCGCACTTCCCCTACGTTTACAAATCTCCTGCGTATCTCGTGGAGGAAAAGAAGCGGGCCGAGGTTAGCAGAGAGTGACGCAATCAGTCTTCGACGGCAACTTCACCGAGTACGAGGAATGGCGCACGCAGCAGCTCGGCGACGCCGCGACGAGGCCGCACAGGATCACATACCGCAAGCTCACGAGGTGAGGAAGACCCGGCCTCGGAGGCCCAGCGTCGCCCCGCCTCAGGCTCGCAGCGCAAGGCTCTCCGCGGCGCCGGCCTGATCAATGGGTACCGTGTATCACGATCTCACAATAGGCACCCCTGCCAGCGGCTGGAACCGGCGGTTGGGAATGCAGGAGGGGCCCTATGGAGACAATCGTGAGATCGTCATACACGGTACGCACTATGCGGTACGCACTATGGCCCCGACGAGTTCCGCGCGCGACAAGCAC
>PMLC01000035.1 GCA_003158745.1 Acidobacteriota bacterium | reverse complement strand
CGGGATCGGAGAGGTCGAGGATCGCGTCCATGCAGCGGATCGTGTCGGAGGGCTTGAGGACCGGGTCCTGCGGCCAGGGGAAGCCGTGCTGGCTCGTCCACTGCAGGTAGCCGATCCACACCGTCATCTGGGCGAGGTCGAAGGCGTACGGGTTGATCTCGATCCCGTAGAGCTGGCGCGGGTCCACGCGGGGGAAGTGGCTTCCCACTCCGCGCTCGTCGGCGAAGCGCAGTACCTCGCTCTCGAGGTCGAGGAGCTTCTGAAGGGTGACGTAGAGGAAGTTGCCGGAGCCGCACGCCGGGTCGAGCACCTTGACGCTGGCGAGACGGTCGAGGAAGTTGCGGACGAGGGTGTCGGCTTCGAGTTGTGCCTTTCGCAAAGCGGCCGCGGAGAGAGGCGGCGTCTTCTTGTCGCGGCGGGCCGTTTCCCCACCGATGTCGCCTGCCCCATCCCGGGCGGCCGCGAGGGCCGCCCCTACATTGGACTTCTGCTTCTTGCCCGTTGAAAGAACGTTCTCGACGAGAGCGCGAACGTCAGCCCACTCGCGGCGGAGGGGCTGCATGACGACGGGCTCGATGAGGGTTTCGATGTCCTCGCGGCTGGTGTAGTGGGCGCCGATCTGCGAGCGCTTGTCGGGGTCGAGCCCGCGCTCGAATAGGGTGCCGAAGATCGACGGCTCCACCGCACTCCAATCCAGGAGCGCCGCCTGGTAGATGCGCTCGACCTCGTCCTCGGTGAGCGTGATCGGCCCGGCGTTGTTGAAGAGGTTGCCGTTGAAGCGGCGGACGGTGTCGGCGCCGAAGTCGCCGCCGTTCGCCATGGCCGCGAAGAGGTCGTTGACGAGCTTGCCGAAGCGCGCGGGGTCGCGCCGCGACTTCTCGACCAGGCGGGAGAAGAGCTTCTCGGGGAGAAGGCCGACGTCCTCGGCGAACATGCAGAACACAAGGCGGTCGAGGAAGTGCGCGACCTCTTCGCCGGCGGAGCCCTTCTCGCGCAGGGCCTGGGCGATCTCGCCGATGCGGCGCGCCGCCTCCTCGGTGACCGCGCGGCTGGTGAGGCCGGGCTTGAGCTTGTCCGGATCGAAGAAGACGGCGTGCAGGATCTCGTGCGCGCGTGGCGTGCCCAGGTCCTCCAAGCGCACTTCGTGCACCCGGTTCGGCGTGTTGGTGAAGTTGGTGTGGACCACGATGCGGTCCATGTCGCAGACGACGAGCAGCGGCGGGTTCTCGAGCGACTCGCGATAGGTCAGGAGCTGGCCGTAGGCGGCGTCGAGGTCCTTGTGCTTCCCCTTGTACTCCCAGCCGAAGCAGCCCTTCTTCCAGACGTCGGCCCAGCCGTCCTCGCCACCGATCTTCTTGACGCCACGCTCGAAGCAGAACGACTCCCCTCTCGGGTCCGCCTTTGCAGGCGGATCCTGGCCGAGCAGCTCGCAGAGGTCGAGGAAGTGCTGCTGGGCCGCCGAGCGTTCAGTCAGTTCGGCGCGCCTCCACTTCGCGATGAACTCCTGTGCGTTCACGAAATGAGATTGTCGCACGAAAGACACGGGCCCGGAGTCCGCGAAGACAGGCAGAGGTGCCGGGGAGCAGAGGAGTGAGAGGCAAACCGCCGGTGTCTCGCTCCCCTGCCGCCCCACCCTCTCCCGTCGCCGGAGTGTTGGTAGCCGCGCCGCCGGAGAGACAGGGATCCTGGATCAGACCACCGGGCCAAATAGCAACTACACAAGAGACGTCGAGCAGCCAGCTCAAGCTGTGCAGGGCCGCGGCGGAATGCGTGTGGCCGCGCCGCCGCCGTTGGTTCGGTGCGAGGTTGCCACCGGATGGCGTAGGGGCGAGGCAGCACCTCGCCCCTACGAGGCTCAAGCCGCACGAGCCTGACGCCAAAGGCGAGACGCGGCTTTGCCGCGGCTCACCGGGGAGCACGGGGGGTCAAGAGCGGCCGGGCGGGCGGTGGAGCGGCCGCGGGACCCCCCGCCCGGATCGATGGTCCGACGCCGGCGGCGCCTCATGCGAAGATGAGGATACCGAACATCACGACCCACACTGCGGCGAGGAAGTGCCAGTACACCGCGCAATACGCGACCCCCGCATGCGCCGCGGCCGAGTACCGTCCGGCCCATGCGCGCGCCGTCACGACGGCGAGCGGGATCAGCCCTCCGACGACGTGGGCCGCGTGCAGGCCGGTGAGCATGTAGAAGGTGAAGCCGTAGAGGTTGGTCCTGGCGGTGAGGTTGGCTGCGACGAGCGCGAACCAGTTGAACGCCTGCGAGACGAGGAAGGCGGCGCCGAGCAACGTGGTAAGCAGCATGCCGGCCCGCAGGGCGCCCTGGCGGTTCGTTCTGGCTGCCCTTACGGCCGCCTGCATCGTGAAGCTCGAGATCGCGATGATGAGGGTGCTGATCCAGAGCGTGGACGGCAGCGCAGGCATTCCCGGCGGGGGCCATGCGGCCGCCCTCGAGCGGATCACGAGGTAACCGATGATCGACGAGACGAACAGCATCGACAGCGCGAGGATCAGCAGTTTCATGCCCAGCAAGCCGACCCCGAGCGGGGCCGGGGCGGCGCGGTCGTCGGTGCCCGGCGTGCCGGCGCTCATTTGACGAGTCCGGGCGCGTATCCGGGGATCATGTCGGGAGCGTAGGCATGGGTGTCGAGCAGTGCGAGCGAGACGAAGATCCCGACGAAGAGGAGCGCCGACACGAACACGATCGCGTTCATCGGGCGGTCGTAGCGCATGTGCATGAAGTAGAGCACGACGAGCGACGCCTTGACGGTCGCGATCAGCATCGCGACGCCGAGGTTGAAGCTCCCGATGTCCACGCCGGCCACGGCCACCGTGATCACGGTGAAGACGAGCAGCGCGAGCCACACGCCCGCCAGCACCTTGAACGGCACCACGTGCCCCACTGCGGCGTGGTCAACGGTTACCGGATGCGAAGAAGTCGGATCGCTCATCGGTGGCTCCTTGCATCGAGGTCAAAGGGAAAAGGGCAAAGGTCAAAGGGAAGACGAGAATCTCGAACACCGGATCTCGTCCCCGGTCCAGTCATTGCCGTGTATCTCGGATTCCTGTTCATTGCTGCCCTCTCGGCTTCTGCCGTTCCTGTTTCACGTCTTCCCTTTACCGTTTCCCCTTTTCCCTTTTCCGCCACTCATCGAATCAGATACAGGAGTGGGAAGAGATAGATCCAGATCAGGTCAACGAGGTGCCAGTAGAGCCCGGCGAGGTCCACCGGCGTGAAGTACCCGGGACCAAACTCGCCCCGCCGCGCCCGCAGTAGCACAAGCGTGAGAACCACCATGCCGGCGATCACGTGGACCCCATGCAGGCCGGTCATGAGGAAGTAGACCGCGAAGAACGTCTGAACGTTCTTGGGAGGCCCCAGCTCCTCCTCGCCAATCGCGCGCTGTCCGGGCTTGGCGAGCCCTCGCGGACCGACCGCCGCAGGCGGGATCAGCGAGCGCTCCTCCGCGTTGATCCCGGCTGGCGCCGATGATTGAGGAGCTGGTTTCTGGGTTGTGGCGGGATGCTCGAGCGTGGCGTGGAAGCGCCGGCCCCACAGCAGGCCCTCTTTCCACTTGTGCTCGTACTCGACGGCCTTGATCCCCAGGAAGCAGAATGCCAAGACGATCGTCGCAGCCAGCAGCCGCACGAGCGCTTTTGTCCGCCCGAGCTGCGCCGCACGCACGGCGAGCGCCATCGTGAAACTCGAGCAGATCAGCACAGCGGTGTTGATCGCGCCCAGCGTCTTGTCGAGGAACCTGTGCGCGTAGACGAAGATCTCGGGGTGGTTGGACCGGTACACCGCGTACGCGCAGAACAGGCCGCCGAACAGGAGGATCTCCGTCGCGAGGAAGATCCACATCCCCAGCTTGCCCGACTCGAACTGCTGCTCCGCCGTGTCGAAGTGATGCGCGAGGTGTCCTGTCTGCGCCCCGCTCATGGCATCCACGCCGGCGGTCTCATGCTGCTTCCCGTTCACGCGCACCGTCTTGGTTGTCATCGCGAGGCCCCCGGGCGAAGCGAGCGGACCGTGGCGATCTCGCCGGCGTCCGCGGGAGCATCAACGTGGCACCTTTGAGGGCAGGCCGGCATCGCGGTCATCCTGAGCGAACGCTGCGAGCGAAGGACCTTCCCGCGCCCGAGAGAGACCACGACCATCGCCACCCTGGGGAGATTCTTCGGCCGCTTCGCGACCTCAGAATGACACGCGCTGGCAGGCAACCCCCTGAACAATGACAACGATTCCTTCATGACGGGCGGAGATTGCGTGTCCGACATCGCGCCTCCCTACCCCGCCGCCGGCGCGTCGCCCGCCGCCCTCGGCACGAAGCCGCCGATCGTGCGATCGTAGCGCCAGGCTTCGACGTCGTAGGGGTCACCCGCCACCGGCGTGGTCGCGAAGTTGTCGTGCGGCGGAGGCGAGGTGGTGCGCCACTCCAGCGTCGCGCCGCCCCACGGGTTGGCCGGGGCCGGCCGGCCGCGGAACAGAGAGTGGATCAGGTTCGCGGCGACGATCACGAAGCCGATCCCGAGGATGTACGATCCGAGGGTCGAGAGCTGGTGGTACCGCTGGAACTCGGGCAGGTAGTGGTACGAGCGCCGCGGGGCGCCGTGGCTGCCCATCACGAACTGCGTGAAGAACGTGGTGTTGAATCCGACGAAGATGAGGAGCGCGGCGATGCGCCCCCACCGGTCGCTGTACATGCGGCCGAACATCTTCGGCCACCAGTAGTGCAGCCCGCCCAGAAACGCGATGACGGTGCCCCCGAACATCACGTAGTGGAAGTGCGCCACCACGAAGTACGTGTCGTGCAGGTGGACGTCCGTCGCCAGCGCGCCCAGGAACAGCCCCGTCAGGCCCCCGATGCCGAACAGGAAGAGGAAGGAGAGGACGTACACCATCGGGGTGGCGAGCCAGATCGAGCCCTTGTACATCGTGGCGATCCAGTTGAAGACCTTCACGGCCGACGGGATCGCCACCATGAAGGTGAGGGCGGAGAAGATCATGCTCGCGAGGTTCGACTGCCCGGCCACGAACATGTGGTGGCCCCACACGAGAAAGCTGATCACGGCGATGGCGATCGAGGAGAGTGCGATGAACGTGTACCCGAAGATGTGCTTGCGCGAGAACACGGACACCAGCTCGCTGATCACGCCCATTGCGGGCAGGATCATGATGTACACGGCCGGGTGCGAGTAGAACCAGAAGAAGTGCTGGAAGAGCACCGGGTCGCCCCCGAGCGCCGGATCGAAGATCCCCACCCCGAGGGCCCGCTCGGCGATCAGCAGCAGCAACGTGATCCCGAGCACCGGCGTGGCCATGATCTGGATGATCGCCGTCCCGTAGAGACCCCAGAGGAACAGAGGCATCTTGAACCAGCTCATCCCCGCCGGCCGCAGCTTGTGGATCGTCACCACGAAGTTGAGGCCGGTGAAGATCGAGGAGAAACCGAGCACGAAGACGCCCGCGACCATCATGATGACGCTGGTGTTGGTCGTCGTGCTGTACGGGGTGTAGAACGTCCAGCCGGTGTCGACGGCGCCTGTCGTCATCGAGACCAGCGCCATCACCGCCCCGGTGACCCACATGTAGTAGCTCGCCAGGTTCAGCCGCGGGAACGCGACGTCCTTGGCGCCGAGCATGAGCGGGAGCACGAAGTTCCCGAGCGCCGCCGGGATCCCGGGGATCACGAACAGGAAGATCATCACCGCGCCGTGCAGCGTGAACATCTGGTTGTACTGATCGGCGCTCATCATGGCGCTGTTCCCGGGCGTCAGGAGCTTCGTGCGCACCAGGAGCGCAAAGACCCCGCCCAGCAGGAACGACGACAGGATCGACACGAGGTACATCACGCCGATCCGCTTGTGGTCGAGCGTGAACAGCCAGGACTTCAGACCTCGCCCATGGGTGAGGTAGTTGTCCCCGCCCAGCGTGTTCCCCATCACCGGGTTGGCACCGGCGCCGTTGACCGCGTCGCTGCTCATCGTCGCTACCCTTCCTTCCGAAACCGGGCGAGGCATCGCCTGGCCCCTACTTCACCGTCTTGACGTACTCGATGATCGCAGTGATCTCCTGGTCCTTCAGCCGGCCCTGGAACGTCGGCATGACGGGCTGAAAACCGAGCACGATCTTGGCCTGCGGGTCGAGGATCGACTCGCGGATGTAGTCCTCGTCGGCGGTCACCGTCTTGCCTCCCTCGAGCGGCACGGGGTGCCCGAACAGCGCCCTGAACGTCGGCCCGGTTCCACCAGTGCCGTCAACTGAGTGGCACTGGGCGCACCCGCGCGTCCGGTAGAGCTTCTCCCCGGCCTCGGCCGGCGACATCGTCTTCAAGAAGTTGCTCGCCTCGTCGAGCCAGCGCTCGAACCCGCCGGGCTCGTGCACGACCACCTTGGCCCACATGTCCGAGTGGCCGGTGCCGCAGTACTGCGTGCAGTAGATCTGGTACTCACCGGGCTTGATCGCCCGGAACCACACCTTGACGTACCGCCCGGGCACGACGTCGCGCTTGAGGCGGAACGCCGGGATGTAGAACCCGTGGATCACGTCCTCCGACGTCATCACCAGCCGGACCGGCGTGTCGAGCGGAACGTGCAGATTCTCGTCCACGTGCCCGTTCGGATAGGTGAACAGCCACTTCCACTTCTGGCCGGTGACCAGGATCTCGTACGAGTTCGCCGGCGGCGTGTTGAGGTCGAGGTACACCTTGAACCCCCACGCGAAGATGAACACGACGATGGCGATCGGGATCAACGTCCACGTCAGCTCGAGCGCCGTGCTGTGGTGCGCGCTGTCTTCCGCGTCCTCCCGGCCGGGCCGGCGGCGGTACCGGACGACGAACGCCACCATGAGCGCCACGATCAAGACGAAGAAGAACACCGACACCCAGAAGATGAAGCTGAAGACCCGGTCCACCGGTTCGGCGCCGGCGGAGGCCTGCACCGGCATCCAGAAGGTGCCGTCGGTCTGGATCGCCGCCCAGCTGAACAGCCGGTCAAGAATGTCGTGTCCGAGGCTCAATGCGTCACTCCCCTGCCCGTCGCCGCCCCCGCAGCGTTCCGGGGGCCGAAGTTGATCGAAATGACGTTCCTATCAGTCAACGGCCGGAAACGTGCGTCTCCGGACGAATGCGCGTTCGGGGATGTGCGCCGCGCCGCCACGCCCCCACCAGCCACACTCCGACGACGAGCGCCGTCGCGGCCCCGCCGAGCCGCATGAGGTTGCTGGCGGCGACGACGTACCGGCCTGCGTTCGCGTCGTAGTGATAGCAGAACAGCAAAGCCTGGTCGGTCGTGGACCCGACCTTTCCCTCGCCGGCCTCGGTGAGGCCGAGCTTGAGCGTCCTCGACTCGAACACGACACCGTAGAGGACGCGGGCCACCCGCCCGTCCGGCGTCAGGAGGAAGATCCCGGCTGCGTGGGCGTACTGCTGGCGCTCTTCGTCGTACCGGTAGCCGAAACCCACCGCGCCGGTCAGCGCCTTGATGTTCGCTTCTTTCCCGGTGAGGAAGTGCCAGCCGGCCGCGGCGGCAGGCCTCCCGAACTCGGTGATGTAGCTCTCCTTCTTCAGCATCGCGAGCTTCGGGGTCTCGAGCGGGTCGAAGCTGACCGTCACGATCTCGAACTCCTTGCCGGGCGTCCAGGAGAGCTCCTTGAGGCCATCCACCATGCCGTTGAGGAGCAGCGTGCACAGCATCGGGCAGCGAAAGTAGTTGAGCGTGAGGATCACTGGCTTCTTGCCCGAGATGTACTGCGAGAGCTTGACCGGCCGGCCGTCCTCCGCGACGAACTCCAGGTCCAGGGGAACCCGCGCCCCGGGGTGCTCCGTGATCCCGACCCCCTCGAGTTGCTTGGGGAGCGGCTCCGCGCGCTGCGCCGCCGCGGGCAGCGCAAATCCTGCCGCCGCCAGCGCAAGCGCACCGATCATCCCGACCCGCACTCGTCTCATGGCCACGCTCCAGTGGACGGCTGACGCTCCCCTGCCGTCCGGTCCGGCTCGACCGGCGGTTGGGAGCGATCCATCCACTGCCAAGAAGGGCGGACGCGGGTCCGCAATTCCATTCACCTCTTCGCCCCAGCGGCAGGCGCGGTCGGCGAGGCCTTCTGGGTCGCGGCCGGCGGCTGCGCGGCCGGCCACGGCGACTTCCCGCCGTCGCGCACCACGAGATCCATCGCGCGGTCGATCGGGATCGCCACGACCCCTGTCTTCGCGTCGATGAAGCGGTACGAGTGCAGCGTCTCGAGCTGCTGCGCCCTGAGCTGCGAGAGCTCCTCCGGCGCCACGGCGACGACCTTCCGTACGTTCTCCCGCTCCTCCGCCCGGTAGAAGAACGCCTGGAGGAAGACGACGAGCGCGAAGAGCACGATCGCGAACACGACCCCGACCAGGGCCGTCAGGGTGGTGTTGGGTTCGCCGGTCTCTCGCACCATCTCCTCCGTCATCAGGCGTTCTCGAACGACAGCGACTCGGCCAGGCGCGGGTCGCGCTCCGGCACGAGCGACCGCCCCCGCACGACGAACGCGGCCGAGGCCACAAACAGACCCACGAGCCCGATGAACACCGTCACGTCCACCAGGTGGGGCACGGCATCCGATGGGCTCGCGGCCGGCATCACCAGCCAGTACAGGTCCACAAGGTGCATGACGAGCAGCCAGCCCGCCACGGCGGCGAGGACTGCGGGCCGCCGCTTGGGCGACCGCGACAGGAGGACCAGGAACGGCAGCAGGAAGTTCCCGAAGATCAGAATCAGCCCGACCCACCCCCACCCGTGGCTCTCCCTCGCGACGAACCAGTGCGTCTCCTCGGGGATGTTCGCGTACCACTGGAGCATCAACTGCGAGAACGCGATGTACGCCCAGAAGATCACGAACCCGAAGAGCAGTTTGCCGAGGTCGTGGTAGTGCTCCACCGTAACGGAGCCTCGCAGCAGGCCCGCTCGCTGCAGAAGGAACGCCGATACCGGCAGCAGCGCATACACGGCCACGGCGCCGCCGGCGAAGTAGTACACGCCGAAGATCGTGCTGGTCCAGCCGGGGTCGAGCGACATCAGCATGTCGAACGCCGCGAAGGTCAGCGTGGCGGCGAGCGCCAGCATCGCGGGCGGGCTCGCTCTCTTCATCCGGACCGAGAGCAAGGGCTCGCCGGACGCGTCCTGCTCGATCGACTTCCCCACGAAGAAACGGGCCACGACCGCCCAGACCGCGAGGTACACAACCCAGCGGGCGACGAAGAACGGCACGCTGAGATAGACGGCCTTCCCGTGGGTGAGATGACCGGCCGTCCCGTTGGCCCACGGGTAGAGCTCGCGTACTCCCGCCAGCAGGGGCAGCGCCAAGACTGCGAAGAACGGGAACGCTCCCGCGAACGCCTCCGCGATCCGGCGCACGACCACGCTCCACCCCGCGTTGGTGAGGTGGTGGAGGATGACGAAGTACAGCGAGCCGAGCGCCAGACTGAGCACATACGCGAACGCGACGAGGTAGGCGAAGAAGAACCTGTGCCACCCGCCGGGCGTCGCGGCGGCCAGCGCCACGCTCGCGACGAGCGCTGCCACCCCCACGAGCGCAGCCCTCCTCCAGAGCCGGTCTCCCAACGTCCCGAGGTGCCGTTGCTCCGAGAGGATCTCGCCGACCTGGTTCATGTCTTTCCCCTCATCGCAGCTGCCTCTGCAGCTCGGCCGGCACATCGGCGATGCCGGCATCCTGGCTGCGCTGGAGTGCTCGCACGTACGCGACGATCGCCCAGCGATCGGCCACCGGGACCTGGGCCGCGTACCCGGGCATATTCCGGATCCCGTTCGTGATGGTGTTGAAGAGCTGGCCGACCGGCCGGGACCGGATCAGGTCCGTGTGGTACGAGGACGGCGGCGTCCAGGTTCCCTCCTGGAGCGCATCGGCGCGCTTCGCGACCGGTCCATCGCCGTAGCCGGCGAGGCCGTGGCACGGCGAGCAGTAGATGTCGTAGCGTTCCTGGCCCCGACGCACGAGCCGATCCGTGACCTGCACCGGAAATGCCATCACCCAGCCCTCCGCGGTGCGGCCGGCCCAGAATGCCGCATCCTCGTGCAGCTCGCCGCGCGCTACCGTCCCAGGGACATCCGGCCGCATCGCGCGGCCGTCGGCGAACAACGGGTTGCCCGACTGGGTCTTGAATTTCGGCTGCTTTGCCATGTCCCGGATCAACTGGATCCTGGGCTGGCTCGACGTGGTGGCGCGAGCACGCGAGATGAGGGCCAGCGGCACCAGCGCGAGAGCGGCGAGCAGGACAAACGCGTACACGAGCCAGCGTGGCATCAGTCGTCCTCCAGCTCGTCGACCCGCACGGCGCCGAGGCCCTCGAGGAACGAGCGGGTCCTGGCGACGTCAAACCTCGGGTCGCCCGCTTCCACAGCGACGAAGAACCCGTCGGTAGTCGCGCGCGCTTGGAACGCGGCGTTGTGGAGCACAGGGTGGTACAGCTCCGGCAGCCGGTTGGCGACCACCAGGCCTACGAACGCCCCGATCGCGGCAAGGAGCACGGTGAGCTCGAACGTGACCGGGATTGCAACAGGCAGCCCGAAGTACGGTTTGCCGCTGACCAGGTATCGGTAGTCGAACGCGTTCGTCCACCACTGGAGCAGGAGTCCGGCGCACGCCCCAGTGACGCCGCCACCAAGAACGACCAGCGGCAGCCGGCTCGTCCGGATCCCCATCGCCTCATCGAGCCCATGGATGGGGAACGGAGCGAAGGCGTCGAACTTTACAAACCCGGCATCGCGCACCCTCTCCGCCGCCGCGAGCAGCGTGTCCACCGATTCGAACTCGGCCAGTAGGCCCCAGCACCGGGGGCCGGCGACCACGGCCACAGCGGTGGGCTCGCTCATGGCCTCGCGCCCTCCCTCCGGCGGTCGTGCTGGTGCGGGATCTCGCCCCAGTACTGGCCGTGACCGTGGTGCGGCCCGTGCTCCAGGCCCGCCGCCGGCATCACGCTCTTGACCTCGGCCATCGCGATCATCGGACCGTAGCGCAGGAACAGCAGGAACAGCGTCATGAAGAGGCCGAACGATCCGGCCAGGGTGCCGAGCTCCACCCAGGTCGGCCTGTAGTACCCCCAGCTCGAAGGCAGGGCGCCGCGGTGCAGCGACGTCACGATGATGACGAACCGCTCGAACCACATCCCTACGTTGATCAACACGGAGACGCCCACGAGCGTCCACGGCGTGGTGCGGACCTTCTTGAACCAGAACGCCTGCGGCGCGGCCACGTTGCAGCACATCATGATCCAGAACGCCCACGCGTACGGTCCCATCGCCCGGTTCGCGAGCACGAACTGCTCCAACGGGTTGCCGCTGTACCACGCCATGAAGAACTCGACCCCGTAGGAGTAGGCCACCATCAGGCCGGTGGCCAGGGTTATCTTGGCCATGTTCTCGAGGTGCCGGGTGGTGATGATCTCTTCGAGCCCGAAGAACGCCCGCACCGGCACGAGCAGGGTGATCACCATGGCGAAGCCGGAGAAGATCGCGCCCGCGACGAAGTACGGCGGGAAGATCGTCGAGTGCCACCCAGGCAACTGCGCCACCGCGAAGTCGAAACTCACCACCGAGTGCACCGAGAGCACGAGCGGCGCTGCGAGCGCCGCGAGCAGCAGATAGACTCGCTCGTACCGGTGCCAGTGCCGGCCCGAACCGCGCCACCCGAGGCTCAGGATCCCGTAGACGATCCGCCTGCCCCTGGTCGTGGCCCGGTCGCGCAGCGTGGCGAGGTCGGGGAGCATCCCCGTGAACCAGAACATCAGCGAGACCGTAAAGTACGTCGAAACGGCGAAGACGTCCCAGAGCAGAGGGCTCCTGAAGTTCGGCCAGACGGACATCTGGTTCGGGTACGGGAACAGCCAGTAGTCGAACCACGGCCGGCCGGTGTGGATCGCCGGGAAGATCCCGGCACAGATCACGGCGAAGATCGTCATCGCCTCGGCAAACCTGTTGATGCCGGTGCGCCACTTCTGCCTGAACAGGAACAGGATCGCCGAGATCAGCGTGCCCGCGTGGCCGATGCCGACCCAGAAGACGAAGTTGGTGATGTCGAAGCCCCAGCCGACGGGAATGTTGAGACCCCACACGCCGATGCCGGCGAGGAACAGATACCCCACCATCGCAACCAGAAGCGCCGTCAGCGCGCACGAGATCGTGAACGCGACGTACCAGGCGCGCGGCAGCCGCGGCCGCTCGACGATCGAGCACACCTTGTCGGTGACACTCGCGAAGTCGTTGCCTCCCAGCACGAGCGGAGCCCGCGCGCCGGGGGCTTCGATGGTGTTGTCGGGGAGGATGGGCACGGTGCTCATCACCCCTCCTCCACCTTCGACGACGGGTTGCGGAGCTTGGCAAGGTAGGTGGTCCGCGGTTTGGTGTTCAACTCGCCCAGGACGGGGTAGGAACGTCTGTCCTCCCGCAGCTTCGACACCCGGCTGGCAGCGTCCTTGAGGTCGCCGAATACGATCGCCTGCGTCGGGCAGGTCTGGGCGCACGCGGGCACGACGTCGCCGTCCTTGATCGGCCGGCGGTCGTTCTTCGCGGCGATTTTCACCGCCTCGATGCGCTGGACGCAGAAGCTGCACTTCTCCATCACGCCGCGGCCGCGCACCGTAACCTCGGGGTTGAATGCCATCTTCTCGGTCTCGGGCACGTTCTTGACGTAGTTGAAGAAGTTGAACCGCCGCACTTTGTACGGGCAGTTGTTCGAGCAGTAGCGCGTGCCGACGCAGCGGTTGTAGACCTGTTCGTTGAGACCCTCATCCGAGTGGATCGTGGCCGCGACCGGGCACACCTGCTCGCACGGCGCGTTCTCGCAGTGCTGGCACGCCATCGGCTGGAACGCCACCTTGGGCGTCTCGGGCTTGCCGGAGAAGTAGCGGTCGACGCGGATCCAGTGCATCTCGCGTCCGCGCAGCACCTGCTCCTTGCCCACGACGGCGATGTTGTTCTCGGCCTGGCAGGCGATCGTGCACGCGTTGCACCCGATGCACGCCGAGAGGTCGATGCTCATCGCCCACTGGTGCTCGCCGATGAGCTTGGGCGACTCGAACACCGGCAGCACGGGCCTCTCGTCCTTCTTCCTGACGAACTCGGGGTCGGCCACAAGCTCCGCGAGCGTCCCCTCGCGTACGAGATCGGCGATCCTCTGTCCGCGCGCCTCGTAGCCGACCTTGTCGATCGCCTGGTGGTCCTGGGTGCAGGCGAGCCCGTGCGTGCGGCCCGTCTTCTCGACCGTGACGCCGCCCGCGAAGTAGAGCGCATCCGGGGTCCGGAGGGCGTAGGCGTTGAAACCGACGCCGGTGCCGACTTTCCCCGCGGCGGTGCGGCCGTAGCCGAGCGGCAGCACGACCGTGTCGTCAGCCTGGCCCGGCATGACGTAGGCCACGATCTCGAGCGCGCGCTCTCCGCGCTTCACTCGGACCACATCGCCGTGCCTCACCCCCAGGGAGTCCGCGGTCTTCGGGCTCAGCAGCGCGGCGTTGTCCCAGGTGATCTTGGTGAGCGGGTCCGGCATCTCCTGCAGCCATGCGTTGTTCGCGAACCGCCCGTCGTGGACGCGCGCGTCGGGCACGAACACCGCGGTGATTCCCGACGCCGGCGCGGACGGCTGCTCCCACTCGGCGAGCGCCGCCTCCGCCAGGGCCCGGAGGCGCCCACCCGCCGGCGGGGTCGCGGCCGGAAGCGCGGCGACGCCCGCCGCCACGCCGTCGTGCAGCGTCCGCCGCCAGAACGCCTCGAACCCACCCGCCGGTGCTGCGGCCTTCAGCGTCTCCCGCGCGATCTCGTGCGCCGACGCCGCCTCGCCGACGAACACCGCGATCAGCTCGGCCGGCGTCCTGCCGTCGTACATCGCATCGATCAGCGGCTGCTGGACCGACCACGTGCCGTCCCATGCCAGCGCGTCGCCCCAGCTCTCGAGGGAGTGAGCGCGCGGGAGGTGCCAGCCGCACACGCGCGACGTCTCGTCGTCGAAAAGCCCGAGCCGAACGGAGACCGGGATCTTGGCGATCGCCGCGGAAACGCCCTCAGCGCCGGGCGCCGTGTATGCCGGGTTGCCGCCCAGCACCACCAGCGTGCGAATCTCGCCCCGGTCGGCGGCGACCGAGAACTGGAGGATTCCGCCTAGATGCGGCCCTCGGGAAGGATCGATGTCCTCGACGTAGCTCACCGTCGTCCCCTCGGCGCCCAGCGCGGCGTTCAGCGCGTGGGCGAGGAGGTGGATGCGCACCGGCTGGCGCGGGCCGGCGAGCACCAGGCACCGCCCGCGCGCGGCGTGCAAGTCTCGGGCCGCGGCAGCGGCGAAGCGCCCCGCGGCCGCGTCCTGCGGCGCGCCCGCTTCGACGCCGAGCACCGCGGACGCCAACAACCTGGCAGCTTCCTCGACACCGTGCGGCGTCAGCGCGGCGCGATGGTCGGCCGCGGCGCCGGTCAGAGACAGTACGCTCTCGGCGCACCAGAGCCGGTTCATCGTGCCGCCCTCGGCGCGGCGGCGCGACGCGAAGTCGCGGGCGTGGGCGACCGCCGCAGGGTGGTCGAAGAGCGGGTCGGCGTCGAGGCACACGACCACGTCAGCCTTGTCGAACCGGAGCTGAGGGTGGCACGGCGCGCCGAAGATCTCCCGTTCCGCCTCGCGCTCGTTGTCGCGCTCGACCGGCTCCCACTCAAACCACCTAGCCTGAGGGAACACCTCCGCAAAGCGCGTGCGCAGCCGCGTGAGGCTCGGCGACGAGCTGCCCTCCGAGAGCACGGCGAGGCCGGCCCCCTTCCTCGCCCTCAGCTCGGCGAAGTGAGGACCGGCGAACGCCGCAAATTCGTCCCAGCTCGACGCGAACACCTGACCGCCCTCGCGTCGCAGGACCTGTTTGCTCCGATCCGGATCGTAGAGTTCGAGGATACTCGCCTGGGCGAACGCGGTCGCCGCGCCCCGACTGATCGGGTGCAGCGGGTTCCCCTCGACCTTGACGGGCCGCCCGTCGAAGCTCGTCACCAGCAAGCCGATCGCGGCTCCGCCAAGGTCCATGGCAGTGGCGAACTGCTGCGGCGCGCCCGGAATGCGGCCTTCGGGCCCGCGCGCGAACGGGAGGATCGTCTCCTTCGGCCAGCGGCACGCCGCGAGGCCCGCGACGCCGAGCGAGGCACCCATCACCTTCAGGAAGGCGCGGCGCGTTTGCGGCGACAGCAGCTCCTCGGCGAGGCCGGGGAACTCCTTCTCGACCAGCGAACGGAACTCGGGCGTGTCCGCCAGCTCGTCGAGGCTCCGCCAGTACTCCTTACCCACGCTCTCCCCCCTCCCGAGCAAGACGGACCTTCGACTTCACCGTTTCCCTGACGCCCGGTGTTCCCACCAGCGCGACCCGAGTGAGGCGCAGCAGAGGGGCAGAGGGGCCGAGGAGCAGAGGAGCGAGAGACGAAACCGGCAGCGTCTCCGCTTTGCACCTCTGCACCTCTGCTCCTCTGCTCCTCTGCGTGCCTCTTCGGTCCACGGACCACGGACTACGGACCACGGTATTCCTCCAGCCCCGGTCCCCGGACCCCCGTTTCATCGGTGGCACGTCCAGCAGTCCGTCGATGGGTTGATATTGTTGGCCTGGCGCAACCGCCCTCCGTAGACCTCCGGGGCCTCCGGGGCCACCCAGTCCATTCGCGTAACCACCTCCGGCGGCCTCAAATGCCGCTCGGGGTTGCGGTGGCAGTCGAGGCACCACCCCATCGAGAGCCGCTCCACCTGAGTCACGACCTCCATCGTGTCGACGCGGCCGTGGCACTCGACGCATCCGACTCCGCGCCGCACGTGCGCCGAGTGGTTGAAGTAGACGTAGTCGGGCAGATCGTGGACCCGAACCCAGGGGACCGGAAGTCCGGTCGCGTAGCTCTCCCGCACCGGGATGAGCTTGGGGCTTTCGGCGCGGATCTTCGCGTGGCAGTTCATGCAGGTCTGGGTCGGCGGGACCGCCGCGTGCGCCGCGACCTCGACCGTCGTGTGGCAGTACCGACAGTCGATCCCGAGCTTGCCCGCGTGCAGCGCGTGGCTGTACGGAACCGGCTGCGGCGGCTGATATCCGACGGCGGTGGCTTGCGGCGATCCGCCCAAGGCAAGAAGCACGACGACGTACGCCGGCCCGAGCACCAGGAGGGCGCCCAGCACGGGCCTCAACGAATTCGTCCACTTGGGGAATTCGAACAACCCCTCACCCCCGCAGCGCATCATGAGACGTAATCTTAATCAGCGCTTCGAGACTCGTCAAGCTCCGCTCTCGGAGTAGGTGGGCCTGTACAGGGTAGAAAGCAGAGGGTAGAAATAGAGGGTAGCGGAGGAACGAGAAGCCCTTTTCGTTGTCCCGTCCTTCGTGTTCCTTCTTCCCTCTTCCGTCTTCCCTTTTCTCCCAGGCCAATCCGGCAGCACGGCGTTGGAATCGACTCAGAGCGCCCGTTCGACGGTCTCCACGGTCCATGCGGCGCCGTCGAACCTCACGGTTTCGCCGGGGATGCGTTCCAGCAGGGCCTGCGCGGCTTCGGAGCCGTGCGAGAGGATCCCCTTCTCCGGATCGGCCTCGTAGGACCCGAGGATTACGATGGCCCGGCGCTCGCCCGTCCGGAGCGGTTGCAGCCACACGCGCGTGCCGACCCTCACCCTGGAGGCGTCGACCGTGGCCGGGTCGATGATTCGGACCTTGGCGAGGTCGCCCTGCAGCTCGGACGCCCTGGCCGAGAGGAACTCCTGCCGCGCGCGCGCCGCGTGGTACTCGAAGTTCTCCGAAAGGTCGCCGTGCGCCCGGGCCTCCTGGATCGCCCGCAACGTCTCGGGGATCTGCTTCTCCAGAAGGTTCTTGAGCTCCGCCTGCAGCCTCACGACGGTTCCCGCGAGCGCGGGCACCACGTCGGGCTCGACGGTCTGGCGCAGTTCGGGGAACCGGGCGGTGACCGCTCGACGCAGCCAGTTCCGCTCGTCCGCGAGCTCCCCGGGGTGCTCGAGGATCTGCACGACACGGCGGGCCTGATCGACGGTGAGGCGTTCCTGGACGATTCGCCCGGCCAGGCCGCCGGCCGAGAGGATTTCTTTCAGCCGTGCGCGGAACGGACTGAACGCCCGCCGCTCCGCCAGCTCCACGAGGCGGACGAGGAGCGAGCCCGTGCGCCGCTCCTCGAGAAGCGGAAGCAGCTCGGCGCCTTCTTCCTCGCAAAGCCACACGAGCGCGGCCGGGTGCTTGGCCGGTTGCAGCAGCAGCTGGTCAACGAACGCCTGGAGCGTGTCAACCTGGCCGGCGCCCAGAAGAGCGCTCGCGATTCGAGAGAGCAGCTTCGTGCTGGTTTCGCGCTCGAGCCAACCGGAGAACAGCACCGGCCAGCCGTCCCCGTCGTGGCCGCGCACGAACTCGAGCACGGCCTCGCGCTGCTGCGCATCGCCGAGCGTGTCGAGCAGAGCGAGCGCGCCGGTCCTCGCGAGCACCTCGACGCGAGCCGCCTCGACCTCACCGGCAGGCGCGCCCAGCCGAGCGGCGAGCATGAGCGCCTCCCATGCGAGGTCTGCCTCGGCGACCGGCTCACGCCCGCGACGCAACATCTCGCCCGCCATGAAAGCGCCGACCTCGCGATTCCGGCCGCCGTGCCGGCGCGCCAACTCCACCTGCTGCGCCAGCGGGGCCGCGGCGAACTCGGCGCGTATCTCCTCCTCGGCGCCGCCACCCGAAGCCAACCGGTACTGCACTCGCGTCCCGCTGCCCGAGGCCAGGACCCTCGGGTTTTTCTTGGCCCGGTTCCACCAGCTCGTCCACTGGCTTTCATCGACAAGGCCGAACAGCGCGGCCTTGATGTCGGGCACACCCATCGGCTCGCCGAAGCTCTCGAGGATCGCCGCCAGCGCGCCCTGCGGGTCGCTTGCGACCTCGGCTGCGAGAGTGCCCCGCTCTTCGAGTCGACGCCGGAGGAAGTGGCCCGCCGGCAGGGGCGTCAAGTACTTCCCCGCCGCATCGATCGGCACCGGCACACGCCTCTCCTTCTCGAAGTCCAGGCGCAGCATCCCCAGCTGAGGGTTGGCTTCGACCACACGTCCCGGGCCCCGGCCCGCCATTGAGAAGACGCCGCCGAGGTCGTGCTCGAGCCACGTTTCCAGGGTTTCCAGAGTCTGAAGCGGCTTGCGGGCTCCCTTCAACGGGAAGTGATTCAGCAGTTTCTCAAGCGACGGTCGGCCAGGCCACTGGTGGCGCACGCACTCCTGAAGACCCGCGCGCCACTTTTCGCCGTCCCCGATGCCGAGCCGGATCATCTCGCAGAGGAAGATCTTCAGTCCCGCCCATGCGCCCTCGGAGCGAGCCTCGTCCGCCGCCACCTCCAGCAACGTGGCTGCCAGCGTCTTCTTCCCCGCCGCCCGGAGCCGCCGGAGCGCCTCGGCAAACGCCTCTCCGTCGCCGACGCCCTCCTCCAGCCGGGCAAGCCAGAACTCTTCCGTCTTTCCGGCGTCGCCACCGGCGACCACGAAATCCCACTCCTCAAGCCAGGGCGTCTCGCTCACGGTCGGTAACGATACCAGCTGTTCCCCCAGTTCGCGAAGCCCTTGCACTCAAGCGGCGAAAGGTGTGGCAGAATTTGGTGCCCCCTGCCGGGGCCCAAGGGGAGGTCCCCACCATGAAACATCGTCTCATAATCCTCGCGCTCGTTTCAGCTCTTGTTGTAGCAGCCGCACCGTCGCGCGCCGACGAGGGGATGTGGCTCCTAAGCCAGCTTCCCGAGCTTGCGCCCACGATGAAGGCGATGGGCCTTCAGCTCGACCCGAACGACATCTGGGACCCGAAGACCAACACCGGTTTCGCCTCCGCCACGCCCTGGCTCGGCGGCTGTTCCTCCTCGTTCGTCTCGCCCGAGGGCTTGATCATCACCAACCACCACTGCGCTTTCGGAGCGCTCCAGATGAACTCCAACCCCGAACACGACTACATCACAAACGGGTTCCTGGCCCGGTCGAGGGGCGAGGAGCTGGAGGCCAAGGGCCAGCGGGTGACGGTGTTCAGGGGATACGAAGACGTGACCGCGACCGTTCAGTCCGCAATCAAGGCGGTCGCGGAGCCCGAGGCCCGCACAAAGGCCATCGAGCAACGCGAGAAGCAGCTCGTCGCCGAGTGCGAGAAGACTGGCCTGCGCTGCCGCGTCGCCGAGATGTTCGGCGGGGCGAAGTACTACCTCTACAGGCAGCTCGAGCTGCGCGACGTGCGCCTCGTATACGCGCCGCCGCGGGCGATCGGCGAGTACGGCGGCGAGGTGGACAACTGGGTGTGGCCCCGTCACACCGGGGACTACTCGTTCCTGCGAGCCTACGTGGGCAAGGACGGCAAGCCGGCCGACTACTCCCCGGACAACGTCCCGTTCAAACCGGACCGCTTCCTGAAGATCGCGACCACGCCCCTCGCGGAAGGCGATTTCACGTTCATCCTCGGCTACCCCGGGCGCACGATGCGCTACCGCACCGCATCCTCCATCGCCGAGGACACGAATTTCTACTACCCGCAGAGGATCAAGCTCCTCAAGGAGCTCATCGCCCTCCTCGAGAATGAGAGCAAACGCGGCAAGGACATCGAGATCAAGCTGGCCTCGCAGCTCAAGGGCTACTACAACTCCTTCAAGAACAACGAGGGGATGCTGGAGGGCCTCACCAGGACCAACCTCGCCGGCCTCAAGCGCGCCGAGGAGGCGAAGCTCACCGAGTGGATCAACGCCGATGCCTCCCGCAAGACGAAGTACGGAGAGACCCTGCTTTCCCTGGACAAGATCACGACTTCCCGTGGCGAGATGCGCGATCGCGACCTGGTCCTCGGGTGGATGGCCATGCCCCGCTCCTACGGGCTCCTCGGCGCGGCCCTCACGATCGACCGATGGGGCGAGCAGAAGGCGAAGCCCGACATGGAGCGCGACCTGGGCTATCAGCCTCGCGACGAGGGCAGTCTGCGCCAACGTCTCGTCAACATGCAGCGCAACCTCGACCCCGAGACCGACCGGGCCATGCTCGGCTACCTCCTCAAGCGGGCCGCATCGCTTCCGGCGGGTCAACGCATCGGCGCGGTCGACGAGGCACTCGCCACCACCGGCAAGACCGGCGACGAGGGCGTCGCTGCCCTCCTCGACCGCGTCTTCGCCACCAAGCTCGACGACCAGAAGGTCCGCCTCGAGATGTTCGACAAGGACCACAAGGCGTTGCTCGCCGGCGGCGACCCGATGATCCTGTTCGCCGATGCCCTGCGGCGGGACACCAAGGCGATGGAAGAGGCCGGCAAAAGGTACGAGGGCGAGACCGTGCTGCTCATGCCGCGCTACCTCGAGGCCCTGAGCGCCTGGAAGGGCAAGCCCCTCTACCCGGATGCCAACTCGACTCTGCGCATGACCTACGCGACCGTGAAGGGCTACTCACCGCGCGACGCGGTCGTTTATAAGCCGTTCACTTCCCTCGCCGGGGTCGTCCAGAAGAACACCGGTGCGGAGCCGTTCGCATGCCCGCCGCGTCTGCTCGATGCGGCGAAGCTCGGCGTCGAGAAGTTCGGCCGCTGGGTCGATCCGAAGCTCCACGACGTGCCGGCGTGCTTCCTGACGACCAACGACATCACCGGGGGGAACTCCGGTTCGGCCATCTTGAGCGCGAAAGGCGAGCTGGTGGGCCTCGCGTTCGACGGCAACTACGAGGCGATCGACTCCGACTTCCAGTTCGACGCGGCGCTCGCCCGGACGATCGCTGTGGACATCCGATACGTCCTCTGGTGCATGGACTTCGTGGACAAGGCGCACGATTTGATGCGCGAGATGGGCGTGGAGCCCGTCAACAAGTAGCCGCCGACCCGACGGTAAGGGAAGAGCAGAGGAGCCGAGGAGCGGAGGGGCAGAGGAGAAAGCGGGTGCCTGTCCCTGCCGCTTACTCCTCTGCTCCCCAGCGCCCCTGCTCTTCCGCTGTTCGGAACAGCTAGTCCCGCAGCAACTCGCGCGGGTCGAGCGTCGGCACGACCCGCGCTGCAGCCAGGATGTCCGGGTGGAGGTAGCGGTCGGCGTCGAGCGGGGGCACGGCCGCTCGGAGCAGGGCGTGCGCCCGTTCCAGCGCGGGCGAGGAACGCAGCGGCCGCCGGAACTCTAACCCCTGCGCGGCTTCGAGGAGCTCGACGGCGAGAACGTCTCGCAGACACCCCACGATCCGCGCGAGCTTGCGCGCGGCCCACGTCCCCATCGAGACATGGTCCTCCCGCCCCGCCGAGGTCGGGATCGAGTCCACGCTGGCCGGGTGCGCCAGTGTTTTGCACTCGGAAACCAGGGCCGCCGCCGTCACCTGCGCCATCATGAACCCCGAGTTCAGACCGGAGGCGTCCACCAGGAACGCCGGCAGGTACGACTGCTCCGGCGTCACGAGGCGCGCCGACCGGCGCTCCGAAATCGAGGCGAGCGAGGTGAGCGCGATCGCCGCGTAGTCGAACGCGGCCGCCACCGGGGCGCCGTGGAAGTTCCCGCCGGAGACGACACGGCCGTCCGGCAGCACCATCGGGTTGTCGGTGGCGGCGTTGATCTCCACGGCGAGCTTCTCGCGCAGGTGGGCGAGGGCATCTCGCGCAGCACCGTGAACCTGCGGTGTGCAGCGTAGCGAGTAGGCGTCCTGCACCCGGTAGCACGTCTGATGCGCGTCGCGAATCTCCGACCCCTGCAGCAGCGCCCAGAGGTTGGCCGCGCTCTCGAGCTGGCCGGGGTGGCGGCGGGCCTCGTGGATCTCGGCGAGGTACGCCGTGTCGGTGCCCTCCATCGCGTCCACGGACATCGCGGCCACGACGTCAGCGGCCGCCGCGAGCTTCTCGGCATCGACGAGGGCGAGAGCCGCGACCGCAGACATGACCTGCGTGCCGTTGATCAGAGCGAGGCCTTCCTTTGGTGCGAGATCCAGGACCACCAGGCCGGCGCGCAGCAGCGCCTGGCTGGCTGGGACCCGGACCCCATCGAAGAACGCCTCCCCTTCTCCGATCAGCACCAGCGCGAGGTGGGCAAGCGGTGCGAGGTCCCCCGAGGCGCCGACCGAGCCCTGGCACGGCACGACCGGATGGACCCGGGCGTTCAACATCTCAATCAGGCGCTCGGCCACAACCGGCCGCGTGCCAGCGTACCCCCCGGCGAGGACGTTGGCCCGCAGCAGCAGCATCGCTCGCACAACGTCCTCCGGGAAAGGCTCTCCGACGCCGCACGCGTGCGAGCGGAGGAGGTTCTTCTGGAGCTGAGCGAGCTGCTCCTCTGGGATGTGGACGTCGGCGAGCCTGCCGAAACCCGTGTTGACGCCGTAGATCACCTCGCCGGCCGCGACGCAGGCTTCGATCCTGGCGCGGGTGTCGGTCATCCGGTCACGCGCAACCGGCGCCAAGTTCACATCGGCGCCGAGCCTCGCCACCGCCTCGACCTGCCCGAGCGTCAAGCTGCGACCGTCGAGAACGACCTCCTCCATGCCGCCTCCAGCGGCCGGAGGATAGCACCGGGAAGAAGCGGGAAAACGTCAAGGGCAAAACGTGAAAGGAAAGGCAATGGAAAGCAGCAGAGGAGCGGAGGAGCATGGGGGCAGAGGGACCCATAACAAAGCACCTCACCCGGGAGCCTACCCTCTGCTCCTCTGCTCCTCTGCAGTTCCTTGAGAAAATGCGCCCGTTCTGGTAAAAGGTGCAGTTCGCGCCGGGGCGCGCGGGGAGTTGAAATGCCGAACGTGGTGGTGGTCGGAGGACAGTGGGGCGACGAGGGCAAGGGCAAGGTCGTGGACCTCCTCTGCCCAGCGTTCGACCACGTTGTCCGCTTCAACGGCGGCAACAACGCCGGCCACACCGTCCGCTTCGCGGACCGGCACTTCGCCCTCCACTTGATCCCCTCGGGGATCCTGCAGCCCAACTGCCGGTGTCTCATCGGGCCCGGGGTCGTCATCGACCCGGCCGCGCTCCTTGACGAGGTGCGCCTGATCGAGGAGCAGGCGGTCTCGGTCCGCCCGCGGCTGCTCGTCTCGCCGCGCGCCCACATCGTGTTGCCCGGCCACCGCGCTCTGGATCAGGCGCGTGAGGCGAACCGAGGCGCCGGGAAGCTCGGGACGACCGGTCGGGGCATCGGACCGGCGTACGAGGCTCGTTCAAGGCGCACCGGAATCCGCATGGGCTTGGCTCGCAACCCCAGGCGGCTGCGTGAAGCGGTCGCTGCCGCAAGCGGAGAGCTGGCCGACATGCTGGCGGGCTTCCCGGATGCCAAGGTCCCCGCAACTGACGAGATCGACCGCACGGTCGAGGCCGCGCTCGCGCTCGCGCCCCTCCTGGCCGACGTGTCGCAGGCCCTGGCGGAAGCTCGGGAGAAGGGCGAATCGATCCTCTTCGAAGGCGCCCAGGGCACACTCCTCGATCTCGACCACGGCACTTACCCGTACGTAACTTCGTCCGGGTGCCTCGCCGGCTTCGCCGCGCCCGCGTGCGGCATGCCGGCGCGGGCGATCAACGGGGTCCTCGGGGTATTCAAGGCATACGCAACGCGCGTCGGCAGCGGGCCCTTCCCCACCGAACTCACCGACAACATCGGCGAGCACCTCCGCAGGCGCGGCAACGAGTTCGGGACGACCACCGGCCGGCCGCGCCGGACCGGCTGGTTCGATGCGGTGGCGGCACGCGCTGCCGTGCGGTGGAGTGGGATCGAGGCCGTCGCGCTCACCAAGCTCGACGTGCTCGACGAGGTCTCGGAGATCCGCATCGCGACCGCCTACACGATCGGTGGGCAGACGATTGAGCATTTCCCCGACGATGCAGAGGATGTCGCGGATGCCATGCCGGTCTACGAGGTGGTGCCAGGCTGGCAGGCCAACTCCTCCGGTGTCACCTCGTTCCGCAGACTTCCCGAGCTGGCACACCGCTACGTGGCCCGCCTCGAACAGTTGCTCGGGGTCCCCGCGGTGATGATCTCGACGGGACCGCGGCGCGAGGAGACGATCGTCCGCCACGTCAAGCCGCTCACCGCCTGGGCCGTCAGAATCTAGCGGCTAATCGAAGACCTTGCCGTTGACCCGAAGGCGCCGAAGGTAGAGCAGCTCGCACGAGCCGTCCCCGGAGTCCTCGCGCGAAAGCGATGATCTCCACGTGACGATCTCGCCGCCTTGGTGCCCCTCGATCCGGATCAGCTCGCCCGAAAGTTCGGCCACGTCCCCTTCGCCGAGGGCGCGCGCCGCGCGCTTCAGGTTGGGGTTCGCGGGGACGATGTGCGTATTGGAGGAGTTCCGGACCACCGTGGCCTTTGGGAACGGCTGTGCGCCGCTCCAGCGCCAGAAGTACCACCGGCCGCTCTGCGACCAATCCAACTTGCGCCACGCGTCGCCATCCGCAAGGTCTCCCCAGACCATCGCCACGTCGCACGGCGCCAGCCGTCCGTTCCAACCCCAGCCGTAGTTCTCGCGCGACACGACGATTCCCCTCAGAACGTAGCGGGCGAGCGGCGTCACGACGAAATCCCACCCGCCGTCGGAAAGGTGGAAAGGCTCGGGCGCGTCGATCGCGGTCTGCTCGGGGGGCTGCGAGACATCGATCGGCGTCGGGTCGTCGGCCGAAGGGCTCGGCCCGCACCCGAAAATCAGAAGGACGGCCGCAGCGGCCAGCACCGAGGAGACGGGCCTGCGAGACGCGGGGGGCATCGGGTGAGGATCATGCCATCCCTCGAGCGGCTCCGGCAAGGCACCGCCTTCACGGGATCTGCCTGTCAAGGATCTGCCTTGACGCCCGGAGCGCCCACCGTTACCCTCCAGCTGGGCCGTTAGCTCAGCTGGCAGAGCAGCGGGCTTTTAACCCGAAGGTCGTGGG
>PMLC01000140.1 GCA_003158745.1 Acidobacteriota bacterium | reverse complement strand
GTTGCCGAACACCATCGACTGGACCGTCACCGCGGTGCCCCACTCGTCCGGAATCCCCTCGATGCGGCGGTACGAGATCGCGCGCCGTCCGTTCCACGACGCGAACACCGCGCCGATGCCGCCCCAGAGCTGTTCCTTGGCGTCGTCCGGGAACTCCTTCCCGAGGACCTCGCGCACCCGCACCTTAAACCTCTCGACCAGCTCCTTGAGCTCGTCCTCGGTCAGGTCCGCGTCCGTGGCTCGGCCGTTCTTCTCCTTCAACTGTTGGAGCATCCGGTCGAGCTGCTGGCGAATGCCCATGCCCTCGCGCGGCTCGATCCCCGCCGCCTTCTCCATCACGACGTCGGAGTACATCATGATGAGGCGCCGGTAGGCGTCGTATACGAAGCGAGGGTTGCCGGTCTTTGCGATCAAGCCGGGGATCGTCTTCGAGCACAGGCCGACGTTGAGGACGGTCTCCATCATCCCCGGCATCGACCTGCGGGCGCCGGACCTGACCGAGATGAGTAGCGGGTTGCCGGCGTCGCCGAACTTCGCGCCCATGATCTTCTCGACCGCGGCGAGGGCCCCGGTGACCTCGGCCTCGACCGTCTTGGGGTACGAGCGCCCGTGCTGGTAGTAGAAGGTGCAGACCTCCGTCGTGATCGTGAACCCGGCGGGTACGGGGATGCTGAGGCTCGCCATCTCCGCCAAGTTGGCGCCCTTGCCGCCGAGCAGGTCCTTCATGTCGGCGCGGCCGTCGGCCTTCCCGCCGCCGAAGGAGTAGACCATTTTCTGCTTCGCTGTGATCGCCACGTTCATCCTCCCAAGTCAAGGGCGTGCCGTGCGCCCGCCCACCAGCGGCCGGCAAGCGGCCACTCTGTCCGAATCGTCATTGTGCCGACAAGCGTGAAACATCCGCCAGGCGCAAGAAGACCTTCTCCACCCGAGCGAGCAGCGCCAGGCGCGCCGCCCTGAGGTCCTCGTCCTCGCAAATCACCAGAACGTCGGTGAAGAACCGGTCGAGCGGTGCGGCGAGCTTGGCGAGAGACCGGAGGCCGCCCACGTAGTCCGCGTGCCCGACCGCGCGCTGGACCTCCTTCTCGGCCTTCTCCACCGCTGCGAGAAGCTCGCGCTCGGCCTTCTCCTTCAGGAGCGCGACGTCGAAACGCCCCTCGCCGCTCTTGCCCACCATGTTGCGCACCCGTTTGAACGCCACCGCGAGCGACGAGAAGACCTCCTCGCTGTGGACGGCTTCGAGGGCGCGCGCTCGCGCCACGTCCTGCGGCATGACACCCCAGTGGGCCGAGATCACCGCATCGGCGGTCTCCGGCTTCACGGCCGCCACCGTCGTGAGGTAGTAGCGAACCCGCTCCTGCAGGAAGTCCAGCAGCGCCGCCAGCCTGGTCTCGTCGCCCGCGCCGTCGGTGCGCATCGCGAACGCATCGCGGGCCACCGCGGTGAGGTCGCACGCCAGCGGTGCCTCGGCGCAGATCCGCGCGACGGCGAGTGCGGCTCTGCGCAGGGCGAACGGATCTTTGCTGCCCGACGGGAGGATCTCACCGGCGGCGAACAGGCCCGCCAGCGTGTCCAGCCGGTCCGCCACGCCCACCGCCGCTCCCACGAGACCGCGCGGCAGCGCGCCGTCGAGGCCGGCCGGTGTGTACTGGTCGTACACGGCCTGCCAGACCGCCTCGTCTTCGCCGTCGAGCCGTGCGTAAATCCCGCCCACGACGCCCTGAAGCTCGGGGAACTCGCCGACCATGGCGGTCACGAGGTCCGCTTTTGCCAGCTCGCAGGCGCGCGCGAGGAGCTTCGGATCGATCTTCGCGCCTGCAGTGGCTGCGATCGTCTCGGCGAGCCGGCCAACCTTCTCCGCCTTGAGAGCAAAGGTTCCCAGCTTTTGGTGGAACAGCATTTTCGCCAGCGACGCGCTTCGCGACGCGAGGGGCGCCTTCCGGTCCTGAGCGAAGAAGAACGCCGCGTCGGTGAGGCGCGCACCGGCGACCCACTCGTTGCCGCGCTGGATCAGGGCGTCAGGGTCGTCCGGCCGGTCGCACACCGCGAGGAAGTACGGAGCGACATGGCCCTCGCGGGTCAGCACCAGGCACTTTTGATGGTGACGAAGCGTCGTGATCAGCACCTCCTCGGGAAGCTGGAGGAAGCGCTCCGCAATGGCACCGCGCAGCACCCCCGGGTGCTCGACCAGCTCGACCAGCTCGGCCAGCAGGGCGGGGTCCGGCCTCACCTCGCATCCGACCTCGACGGCGAGCGCCCGCGCCTTTCTTTCCAGGATTGCCCGCCGCTCTGCCGCACCGATCTCCACACCCGCCTTCAGCAGCTGGGCGCGGTAGGCCCCGAACCCCTCAGAGCCCAGGAGTTCGATGCGCTCCGGCGCCACGATGCGGTGACCGAACGTACCGCTCGACGCCGAGATGCCTAACAGTTCGACGGGGACGCGGGTCGTGAAGGTTCGGACGCCGAAGAGGGCGAGCACGTTGTGGACGGGGCGCACGAAGGAATGCTCGCCCTTCCCCCAACGCATCGTCTTCGGGAAGTGGAGAGCCCGCACGACGCGCGAGCTGACCTCCGCCAGCACCTCGGGGACCGGGCGACCCGGCAGTTGCTTGGTGGCGGCGACAACATCGCCCTTCGGCCCTTTGACGACCCGTAGCGAATCCACGGCAACGCCCTGTCCTTTGGCAAAGCCGACCGCGGCAGGCGTCGGCGAACCGTCGGCCGTATACGCGGCCTTCACCGGGGGCCCGGTCACTTCTTCCTCGCGGTCCGGCTGAGTCGCAGGCAGCTCGGCAACCTGAACGATCAGGCGCCGAACGGTCGAGTACGCGGCAACCGCCGCACCGACGAGGCCCGCCTCGAGCAGTTCCGCCTCGAAGCCGGTCCGGAGCTGCTCGCGGACGCCGGGCAGAGCGTTGGCGGGAATCTCCTCGCAAAGGAGCTCGAGCAGGAACTCGGCCTTGCTCATCGCTCCGCCCCCTTACCGGCCGTCTTGCTGCCGCCGTTGTGCTTGCCGTTCAGCTTGCTGTTCCCATTCCCCAGCCCGAGGGGGAACCCGAGGCGTTCACGCTGCTCGAGATACGCCTTCGCGCACCGGACGGCGATCTTGCGGACCCTTCCGATGAGGGCAACCCGCTCCGTGACCGCCACCGCCCCACGGGCGTCCATCAGGTTGAACAGGTGCGACATCTTGAGCGCTGCCTCGAGCCCGGGAATCACGAGGGGCTCATCCTGCTCGAGGCAGCGGCCCGCTTCACGCTCCCAGTCCTCGAAGTGCCTTCGCAGCATCGTGACGTCGGCCACGTCGAAGGCGTACCGGGACAGTTCGACTTCATCCTGATGGCGGATCTTGCCGTAGTCGAGCCCTCCGCCCCAGCGCATCTCGAAACCGTTGTCCTTGCGCTGCAAGAACATCGCGATGCGCTCGAGACCGTACGTCAGCTCTGCGGAGATCGGCTTCAAGTCGATTCCCCCGGCCTGCTGGAAGTACGTGAACTGGGTGATCTCCATTCCATCGAGGAGCACTTGCCACCCGACGCCCCAGGCTCCGAGCGTGGGCGACTCCCAGTTGTCTTCCTCGAAGCGTACGTCGTGGACCGAGGGATCGATCCCGAGCGCCGCAAGGGAGGCCAGGTACAACTCCTGAACGTCGGCCGGCGACGGCTTCAGGATCACCTGCATCTGGAGGTGCTTCCCAAACCGGAACGGGTTTTCCCCGAAACGCGCGTCGGCCGGACGCCGTGACGGCTGCACGTACGCGACGCGGTACGGCTCGGGCCCCAAAACGCGAAGGAACGTCTCGGGGTGCATGGTTCCTGCCCCGACCTCGATGTCGTAGGGTTGCTGGACCACGCAACCATGCTCGCTCCAGAAGCGCGAGAGCGAGAGAATCAGTTCTTGGAGATCCACATCCACCTCATGCGGCGGCTACGCAACCGCGACCGGGGAGTTTAGCACGTTGGACCCGCGCCGGCGGGCTCCCTCTCTCAAACCGGGAGCCGCTCCCGCTGGAGTTCTCGATCGCGTTTCTGCGGTTGAGCCTAGGTCGTCTGCTACCCTCCCCGAGTGCCTCGGGGGTTCAAGCTCGCGCCGCGGTCCGATGGGGATGGGGCGGGAAGCTCCGTTTGGCAGCCGGACCGCAGGAACCTCCTGCTGCTGACCCTCTGCATCCTCCTCCATGCGGTGCCGTTCTTCTCCCGCCCTGCGCTTATCGGCGGCGACGAGCCGCACTACGCTTTGATGGCCCACTCGATCGCGGTGGACGGGAGCCTCGACCCGCTCCCCGGCTACCGGCGCATCGAGGCGGGAAGCGCGGAAGCGGGCCGCAAGTTCGCCGGGAAACGCCTCGACCGGCACCTTGCCACCCAAGGCTCCCGGCAGGTCTTCATCCACCCGTTCGGGCTGCCTGCCCTCGCGGCCCCGTTCGTCGGCGTGCTCGCCGCGTTATCGCCCCAGGCGCCTCCCGATCTCGTCCTCGGGGGACTCACCCTTACGGTGACGTTCCTGGCCCTTCTCGCGGGGTGGAGCCTCCTCGTCGGCGAAATGGGGAACGTTCGCGACGCCACGATCCTCGCCTTCGGCCTCTACTTCTCGACCCCGCTCTGGTACTACAGCAGGACGTTCTTCACCGAACCGTACATGTGGTCGTTCGTGGTCTTGGGTGTCTGGTGCGTCACGCGGCGCCGGTGGCTCGCGGCCTCGCTGATGCTTGCCCTTGCTTGTGTGATGAAGGAGACCGCCGTCCTCCTGGTGATCCCCATCGGGGCGTTCGTGTGGCGGCGCCAGGGCTTCCGCAGCGTGGTGCGCCTCGCCCCGTTCCCTCTGCTGTTCGCCGTGGCGTACTTCTTCAAGAACTGGTTCCTCTATGGCAGGATCCTGGTGACCTTTCAGCCGTACGGCCTCGGCGATCCCCTGGCCGGCACCTTGGGTGTGCTCTTCGATTCCCGCCACGGCCTCCTGCCGTTCGCGCCTGTGCTCATCCTTGCGGTTGCCGGCTGGGCCGTCTTCAAGCCGGGACGCCGATCCCTGGACGACCGCAGCCTCCTGTCGCTGGCTGCGTTCCTCGCGTGGTTCGCGGTGACCGCATGCTGGGTGGACTGGCGGGGAGGCTCCTGCTACGGCCCGCGTCTGATGGTGCCGGCGATCATGGCGCTGGTCCTGCCGATCTGCAGGTGCTGGCAGCGGTTCGCAGACGACAGGCGCTTTCGGGTCATCTCGTACGCGCTCATCGTGCTCGGGTTCGCCATCCAGTGGCGCGCCGGCACGAAACCGTTTGCCGCCTTCTGGAGTATCTCCTTGTCCGAGCTCCTGTTCGGTGCGCCGATCGCCACTCTCGCAGGCCTGGTTGTCGGCGGGATGCTGCTGTGGTTCCTGCCGCGCCTGGCGGTCGCTGCAAGGCTGCGGCAACCCGTCGCGGACTCGGAGGCTAACCTCGGCTGACCCGGCCGGGCGGAAGGGCTTGACATCGGCGGGATGTTATCCTACTGTTTCAGTCGGAGTAGTTGGAGATCAGCCGAACGCCATGAAACTGACCAGACGCTCCGAATACGCGCTCCTCGCGCTCACCTACCTCGGGCGGGCCGCGACCGAAGAGTGGGTCCCTCTCGGCCGCATCGCCGAGGCGCAGGCCATCCCGCTGCGCTATTTGGAGCACATCGTCGCCGCCATGTGCCGCGCCGGCTATCTTGTCAGCTCGAAAGGCCAGCACGGCGGCTACCGCCTCGCCCGCAAACCGTCCGAGATCACGATCGCAGAGGTGATCCGGCTGTTCGACGGCGCGCTTGCCCCGGTCGAGTCCGTCAGCAAGTACTTCTACCAGGCAACCCCGATCGAGCGCGAGACCAAGATGCTGGCCGTCCTCGGCAACATCCGCGACTACGTGGCGCGGACGTTGGAGGGAACGACCTTGGCGGACATCCTGTGATTTTTCATGCTTGTTATCCTACTAATTCGCTCGGTCAAGGAGGAGCAATGATCAAGACCATCGAGATCCGCGGGGGACGGGGCAAGCGCGGCGAACCCGAATCGGTTGCCGCAGTTCGCCTCGCCATGGGGCAGGTCGCCAGCGTCGTCGGTCCCACCGGCTCGGGTAAGACCACACTCATCAACGACTTCGAGATCTTCGCCGACGGCTCGACGCCGACCGGCCGCGTCGTCCTCGTCGACGGCGAACCCGCGGGGGATGACCTGCGCGACGATCCGGCCTCGCACCCCATCGCCCTGATCACCCAGCACACCAACTTCCTCTCGGACCTGCCGGTGCTCGAGTTCCTCCACACGCACGCACGGGTCCGGGGCGGGAGCGGCTTCGGCCTCGACGCCGTGACGAACGAAGTACTCGCGTTCGCCAACGAGCTGACGGGCGAGCCGATCGAACCCGGCTGGCGCATGACCGAGCTCTCCGGCGGCCAGACCCGTGCCCTCCTCATCGCCGACGCGGTTGTCATCGGGAACGCGCCCATCATCCTCCTCGACGAGATCGAAAACGCCGGCATCCACCGTATGCGGGCTCTCGAGCTGCTCCGAAGGTACGAGAAGATCTTCGTCTTCGTCACGCACGACCCGTACATCGCGCTGTTGTCCGACGTCCGGATCGTGATGTCGGGCGGCGCGATGGCGAAGCTCCTCACAACCAGCGATCCGGAGCGGCGCCTCGCGCACCGTCTGCGCGCAGTCGACGAGTCCCTGCTGGCGCTGAGGGAGAGGATCCGGCTCGGCGAGTCGCTCGAGGAATCGCACCTGGAGGTGGCCTGATGAAGCTCGTCGTGTGTGCCGGGCCGGCGACCACGGGCAAGACGTCGGTGCTCCGCCACCTGACCCGGAAGCTCATTGCCACCGGGAATCGCGTGGCGTTCCTCAAGATCGACGTGCAGTACGCCGATGAGGACGAGCTGTTCGCGGCCGAGTTCGGCATCCCGGCCCGCAAGGTCTACTCCGGCGAGCTGTGCCCCGATCACTGCAGCGTGATGGTGCTCGGTGACGCCCTACGCTGGGCGCAGGGGTGCGGCGCGGGTGTCTTCCTGACGGAGACGGCCGGCCTCTGCCTGCGCTGCTCTCCCTACGTGGACGGAGGCCTCGGGATCGTCGTGCTCGAGGCGTCGAGCGGCATGAACCTCCCGCGGAAGATCGGTCCGATGTTGAGCCTCGCGGACATCGCCGTCGTCACCAAGGTCGACCTGGTCTCACAGGCCGAGCGCGAGGTTTTCCGGGCGCGCATCCTCGACGCGGCGCCTCAGGTCCGAGTCCGCGAGGTCAATGCGCTCCACGGGGTCGGAATCGACCCGCTCGTGCGGGCGGTCATGGCCACCCCCGACGCCGGCGAGCGCATGGGTCTGCGCGGCAACCCGCCAGTCGGCACCTGCACGATCTGCGTCGGCAAGAAGGATGTCGGCTGGCAGGCGCACTTCGGCGTCGTCCGGCCGCTCGACAACCAGGCGTTCTACCGGGGCGAGTAGCTCTTGCCCATTCACCAATGCGCACGAGCAGCCGCCGCCGGTTCGCGACGCACCAGCATCCGATCTTCAGAGGAGACCACGCGATGAACGACGCCCCAAACGCCATGCCTTCCCTCGACTGCGGACTCTGCGGTCTGCGCACCTGCCATGACTTTGCCGTGCGTATCGAGGCGGAGCCCGCCTTCCGAATCCGCTGTCCGCACCTCGAAGCGGCCCCGGTGGCGGCGCCCAGGCCCGCACGACGCCTCCCGGTCCTCGACGGACGAATGTCGGACTCGAATTCTGCCGCTACGCCATGGCTCGACACTCTGGGGCGCGAGTTCGACTTCTTCCTCGAGCACTTTCCGGAAGACCCGGGACCCCGAGAGGTGATCCTGCCCCACAATCCGCTGCTGGTCCGGGAGCTGGAGATTGAGGTGGGCGACACGCTCATCGGCCGCCCCCTCGGCCTCTCGTGCGGGTGCCCGGTCACCCACTGCGGAGTCGCCACCCATGTGGACCGACGCACCGGCGTGATGAGCTGGTGCGTGACCGGTCCGCTCGGCCCGCGCGGGAGACCCTTTAAGGACATCGGCTACTACAGCGCGCAGGCGTACGAAGGGATGATCAGGGACTCACGTTGCGAGCTGCGCATCGGCGAGCGTCACTTCTTCCAGCCGCGCATGTGCATGCTCCAGTGGCGCCACTCCGGTCTCGTGAACTACCTGAACCGGACTCCAGACGGCCTTCAGGTGCGGCTCGAGGGCCTTTGGATCGGGTAGCGGCAGCCCGCCGTTCTCCACTACGAGGCCTCGACCGTGACCCGAACCTGCGAGTCCACCAGGCTCTTGGGAATGAGCGCGGGCCAGTAGGCGACGACCTCCTGCGGCTTGGGACGCCCACCGGCGAACCCCGTGACGCCCGGAGGACCGGCCGTGACGAGAGGCGCCAGCTCATACCCGAAGCGAGCCACCGCGCCCCTGTCCTCGCCGCGGACCGCCAGATGCAGCACCACCTCCGGCGGATCTTCCGCCGCGGTTCCCATGCCCGGGTGGCACGCACCGGCCCCGATGATCTCGGTGACGCGGTCGTCGTCGGCGAACTTCACGCCGGCCCGAGCTAGTCGCTTCCACACGATCTCTCCGGCGAGACGTGCCTTTTCGACGGCGCGCGGCCCCGAGATCACGAGCTGCCCGGATGCCTTCCATCCCGCCTGGTACGACGCCGAAACCTTGTAGAACGGCGTCCGCGGCGCGCCCCAGACGCCGGCCACGCGGACGCGGTCTTCGCCGGCCTGCTCGAGGTCGATCGAGGTGAAGTCTGCGACGCAGTCGGGGGTGATGTAGGCGTGCGGGTCGCCCATCTCGTAGACGAGCTGCTCGGCCACCGTGTCGCGGGTCACGAGGCCGCCAGTCCCAGGGTGCTTCGTGACGATGAAGGTGCCGTCGGCCGAGCACTCGAGCACCGGGTAGCCGACGTCCCACAGCTCCGGGACCTCCCACCAGCGCGAGAAGTTCCCTCCCGTCGCCTGGGCTCCGCATTCGATGATGTGACCCGCCACCGTGCCCGCCGCGAGGAGGTCCCAGGCGTCCTCGGCCCACCCGAACTCGTGCACCAGCGGGCCGAGCGCGAGCGACGTATCCGTGATCCGTCCGGCGAGCACGATCTGGGCGCCCTGGTCGAGCGCGGCGGCGACGGGCCGGGCGCCCAGATACGCGTTGACCGAAAGCACCTTTTCACGGACTTCAGCCATCGGCTGACCGGTATCCATGTGCTCGAGACAGCAGCCCGCCGCGAGCACGTCGTCGAGGCGCGGGAGGAGGTCGTCGCCTTCGACGACGCCCACCGAGATCCCCCGGAGGCCAAGCTCCCGCGCGACCCGGAACACCTCCTGCCTGCACGCGGCCGGGTTCAGACCACCCGCGTTCGTCACCACCTTCACCCCGCGCTCGGCGATCGTCGGCAGGACCCGCCGCAGCAGCTCGATGAAGTCCGACGCGTAGCCTCTCGAGGGGTCCTTGAGGCGCTGCCGCATCATGATCGAGAGCGTCACTTCGGCGAGGTAGTCAAGGCCGAGGTAATCGAGCGGNNCCCGCTCGAGTCTACCAGCCCGCGGTCTCGGGTTTGAGGGTTCTCTCGATGACAACTGGCAGAGGAACTCAAAACAGCAGAGGGGCTGAGGAGCATGGGGGCAGAGGGGCAAGAAGCGACTCAGGCCGAAGCCGTCTCTTTCCCCTCTGCTCCTCTGCCCCTCTGCTGTCGTTGAGTTTTCGAACTTCATCCCAACTCGAGGAGGTGCCGGAGGTACCGCCAACTCCGCACCTGGCGCTCGGTGAACCCTTCGCGGAGCGCGACCAGCCACGCGCCGACGTCCTCTGGAGCGCCCTCGCTGACCATCTCGAGGGGGAGCTTCGAGGCCAACTGGAGCCAGCGCACGCCCGCGGCCGAGATGCGCGCCGCGGCGCGACCCGGCCTGTGATGGCCGCAGACGAACCGCTTCTCGACAGGGTCGAAGGTCCTCTGGCCTTGCGGCAGCTCGACGCCGCACACGCCGCATCGGTCGAGCTCCGGGAAGACTCCCGCTAGGCGAAGGAACCAGAGCTCCGCGTACCAGGCGACGGCTGCCGCGTCGTGGCCGCCGAACAGGCAGGTGAGGCAGCGCTCCATGAGGCGAAACGACGGCTCGACCCTCTGCCCCGGCGGGCAGTAGAGGAGCGCGAGTTCGGCGACGACCTGCCCGGCCGCCCAGGCCGGAGGGTCGGCGGCGAGGTTGAACGCCGAGCGGATCAGCTGAGCCTCGTCGAGCGTTGCGAGCTCCGATCCCAGCCGCTCGAAGTAGCTGACCCGGACCTGAGCCAGGGGTTCGGTTGCGGAGGCCCAGGAGCTCCGTACGGTCCGGGCACGTCGCGCCACGACCCGAACCAGGCCAGAGCCGCGCGTGAGCAGGACGACCACAAAATCCCGCTCTCGGAACGGGTAGCGGGTCAGCACGAACGCGTCGTCACGACGGCTGGGCATCGGAGCGCACCGCCGGGTTCCGCCAGGCGGCGACCAACGGCAGGAGCGCCGGCGCGAGCACGTCGCTCCGCCAGTCCCTGCCGAGGCATGCTCGGATTTGGGCCCGGTCGAGCGGCTCCCGATCGACGACCTGCTCCAGAGCCGCGCGGGACGCCAGGACTCCCGGGTCAATCCTCAGCTCCTTAGCCAGGAGTTCGCGAACGTCCCGCGCCTGCCTTACTCGCGCTTCCCGCTCCCGGTCGACTTCGAAGCGGCGGCGTGGTTGCCGCGGGGGTGCCTCCGGGGGATGGTCGAGGGTCCGGAGGATCTCGGGCCCGAATCGCCGGACGTTTCCCCGCCCGACTCCCGGGGTCGCGGCCAAGGCCTCGAGGTCGGAGGGTGGGCTCTGCGCAAGAGCGAGAAGTGCCTCCGCGCGGAGGACCTTGAAAGGCGGCACGTCCTGGCCCGCGGCAACCTGCTCGCGCCAGGCGTGCAACGCCGCTAGGCGGTCGCGGGCCTCGCCGGAGAGCTTTCCCGAGCCTTTCACCCGCTCGAACGCAAGCGCGTCGGGCTCAGGCGCCTCCCACCGCACCGCTTCGAGCGCCCGGCACTCCTCGCGCCACCACTCGAGGCGGCCGAGCGCCGCGAGCTTCCCCGCGAGGCTGTCGCGCAGGCGGGCGAGGAACGCCGTGTCCCCCGCGGCGTACGCCAGCAGCTCGGGGGTGAGCGGCCGCAAGCCCCAGTCCGCGCGCTGGTACTTCTTATCGAGGGCGACGCCGGTCTCCCGTTCCACGAGCGCCGCCAGACCGGTCTGACTTTCGCCGAGAAGCTGCGCCGCCACCTGGGTGTCCGAGATGTTCACGGTTCGTGCGCCAAGGTCCCGGTTCAAGACGCGCAGGTCGTAGTCGGCGCCGTGCAGGATCTTCTCGATACCGCTGTCTTCCAGGATCTCGACCAGAGGACGCAACGCGTCGTGGCCGAGGGCCAGCGGATCGAGCACCCAGTGCTCGCCGTCGACCGAGAGCTGGATCAGGCAGAGCTTGTGATAGTACGAATGGAGCGAGTCCGACTCGGTATCGAGGGCGGCTGACCGCGCCGCAGCCGCCCGCCCGCAGGCACGCCGCACTCCGCCTTCGTCTGCAACGAACGTGGGGCGAAACGCCGGAGCTTCCATGGCCACCGGATGCTAGACGCGCGGGGGATTCCCCGCAAGTTCGACCACCGCGCAGGACGGGCAAGGCGTTGGGCTAGAACGCGTCGGCCGGAGCCTGCGGCAGCGCCTGCCGGACATCGATGTCGACCGTCTCCCCCGTCTCGGCGATCGTGCGCTTGTGTGCGAAGAACACGCCCGCATGGGCCTGCCACCCCTCCCACTTCACGGTCATCGTCGCGCCCTTGCGAGTGAGCACGGTCTGCACCACGCGACCTGTGGTGGGGTCGAGCTTGACATTCCACGATCCGACCTGCGACTGCACTTCCACCGCCGGGCACATCGCGCCGCCCTCGCCGGGAACGTCCGGGAGCGGCTTCACCGTGACGCCTGAGGCGCCCCAGTCGAGAGGGAACATGAGCCACAGAGCATCCTCGCTGAATCTCTTGATCGCGAAGGTCACCGCGTCAGTGAGTTTTCTTCCGGATAACTGCTGCCCGTTCTCCCACGCTCCGCCGGTCTTCGACCCGAGGTCGATCGCCGCGTCCAGCTTGGTCCCGGTCGCGCTCGGGATCGCCGCCCTGAGATAGCCGTGCGTCCGGTCCCACCGGTAGCTGTAGGACTCCGGGACGCGTCCCTGGGTCGTCACCGTGACCTCGAACTCGAGGTACCCCACGCCCCGCCAGTTCTGGGCGCCTCCGCATGCAGCGAGCTGACCGGCAGGCGTCCGAGGGTCCGGTCCTTCCAGACAGAGCGCAGATGTCGCAGCGGTGAGCGCCGCCAATGCCAGCACCGAGAGATAGCGGTTCCTTGACATCGTCATTCCCCCCAACACGTGCCCGAAGCTGGTCAACAGGCAATGAAACACAGCGAACGGACGCTAAGTGATTCTACACCAAGGCGCCGCGTTGAACCCGTTCTCGTTCAAACCTGGTGTTTCCGTTGTCATCGCCCCCGAGCGCAACGAGGGGCCCGTCGGCACCACTGTCATCGCGAGGGGTCCCGACACAGGCGGGACGACGCGGCGATCTCGCGGAAGTGGACGAGCCTGCTTCGTCGACGTGTCCCGCGACAGCGGGATTCGTCGCTCCTCGGAGTGACAAGTGCGTCGGAACGAGACCCCATCCCGCCGCCGTTGGCGACGGCTACACTGGAGTCATGCCGATGATGACTGTAGCCGGGACCTGCCATGCGTGACAGCCAGCCGTTGACCCTGCTCGGACGCCACAACCCGCGCCTCCTCCGGCTTCGCCGGATCGCGCAGCGACAGGAGCCGGACCTGACGGTCGCCGATGGGCTCAAGCTCGCCATCGACCTCGCTGCCGCCGGAATCCCGATCGTCGAGCTGTTCACGATCCCCGAGCGGCTCGATGAGGTCCGGGAGAGCCCGGAACTTCGGGCCGTCTGCGACGGCGGCCGCGCCTATCTCTTCGACCCGGCCACGGCCTCCAACCTGGCCCCGACCAGGCAGACCCAGGGCGTCCTGGCCGTCGTCACGGTCCCGTCCGTGCACCTCCGCGCCGAAGGCGTCGTGATCTACCTGGACCGGATCCAGGACCCCGGCAACGTCGGGAGCGTCATCCGCTGCGCCACGGCCTTCGGGGCGACGGGCGTGGCGTGCTCGCCGGAGTGCGCGGATCCGTTCTCGCCTCGCGCGCTGCGCGCATCGGCGGGTCACGCCCTGCTGCTTCCGGTGGAAGCCGGCGCGGACTTCGAACGGCTCGCCCAGGCGACGCACGGCGCGGGCGGCGAGGTCGCCGGCACGGCCGGCCACGGTGGCGTCTCCCTGGCTCGCTGGCGCCCGTGCCTCCCCCTTCTGCTGGCACTCGGGAACGAAGGGCAGGGCCTTTCGGAGGAGGTCCAGGCTTCCTGCAAACGCAACGTCACCGTACCCCTGACCGGCGGCGTCGAATCACTCAACGTCGCGGTCACTGCCGGTCTGATCCTGGGCTCCCTGGCGGGGGTTGCCGGGTCACCTATACTTGAATCTCGAGGTCATGAGGGGAGGCCGCGATGATCCGACATCGTGACGTCGAGCAGCTCCAGCAGCTCTCGCAGGCGCCCGGCAAGACGCTGACCGTCTATCTGGACGTGGACCAGACGAACTCCGCGAACCGCAAGCGCCAGTTCGAGACGCACCTCAAGGATCTTCTCAAACAGCTGCGGGTTGCGCACCCCGACGACGAGGAGCTGGCCCAGACCTGCAGCGAGGTCGAGGACATCGCCAAGCGCATCGAACCCACCGGCAAAACGCTGGTGCTCGCCCGGCACCGCAAGCTCGGGGTCACGTTCCGCAAGGTCATCCGCATTGCCCTCCCCTCCTTCGCCTACTGGAGCAATGGCGCCTTCCTGCGCCCGCTCATCGAGGCGCTCGACGAACACGAACGGTTCGGCATCGTCCTGGTGGACCAGAAGCGCGCGCGTCTGTTCACCGTCTTCCTCGGGGACATCGAAGAGCACAAGGACCTCGTCTCACAGATCCCACCGCGCCCCGACGCGCCGACGGCGGACAAGCTGCGCTCCCAGCCGCGGATGGAGCGCCACCACGACGAGAGTGTCTCCTCGCACGTCCGGCTCGTGGCCGGCGAGATCTCCCGGTTGATGGAGCACCTCGAGGTGGACCGCCTCATCATCGGCGGCAACGTGGGAGTTGCCTCCGAGTTGGCCCGGGCGCTCCCCAAACGCCTTCGCGGCCGGCTGATCGAGGTGCTGCCGATCCCGCTGACCGCGAGCGCCGACGACATCCTGGCCCGCGCGAGCGAGGTCCAGACACGGCTGGAGCGCGCCGAGGAGCTGGAGGTCGTGCGGGAGCTGCTCAAGGAGGTGCGCAAGGGAGGGCGGGCCGTGGCGGGCCTGTCGGCCACGCTCGAGGCGATCAACGAGGGGCGGGTGTGGAAGCTCGTCTACCTCCAGGGCATTGCGCTGGACGGCGGCGCCTGCGACCACTGCAACATGCTCTTCGACCCGGCCGACGAACGCTGCCCCGTGTGCGGCAACAAGGTCGAGGTCGAGCAGCACATGGTTGACCGGATGGCGCGGGCCGTCCTCGAGCGCGGCGGGCACGTCGAGATGGTGGACGGCCCTGCCGCCGAGGCGCTCCGCGCGGTCGCGGAGGTCGCCGCGTTAATGCACTCCTGAGCCTGGCCGGAAGAACCACGAGGTCCCGCAGGGCCCGCGAGGAGGCCGTTTCTGACGCCGATATTAGCCGCCATTTCGAGGGGTGCCGGCGCCTGGTGTCATCCTGAGCGGCGCTGCAGGTAGCGCGAACGACTTGGCGGACTCCTCAATCACTGTCATCCTGGAAGGGTTGCCGAAGGCACCGCGAAGGATCTCCCGGTAGCTCCGGAACTCTGTCATCCTGAGTGGTGCCGCAGGCACCGCGAAGGACCTCCTGGAATCTGGAGGGCGTTGCCTCTGGACGAGCCAATGGCGCCGGAGTGGCGAAATGGCAGACGCAGGGGACTTAAAATCCCCGGCCAGAAATGGCGTGAGGGTTCGAATCCCTCCTCCGGCAAACAACTTACAGAACACCGCAGGTTGAGCTATACGGTCTGCGGGAACACTGTGGGAACGGTTTGCGGCTCCGGTGCTCTTTTTCTCCTCCACCCCGCTCGCCCGTACCGCCCGGTTGCACGAGGAGGGTTCGCCCCGTATTCCTTTACCCTTACCCGGAGACAGATCGCCCGTTCTAGGACGCAGGGAGTACGCTTGGTCCTAGCCCGCACGATCAACGGACAAAGCCACGAACGCTCGCAGATGGGGAGTTCTCAGGATGAAGAAGATCCCAACAACCGAGGAGATCCAAGACGCGATGTTGCATGTCTTCGACAGGGCCACGAAGACGCGAGGATTGGACATCCTCGGCGCCCTCGTACCGCACACCTTCGATCCAGTGCGCGCCATTTGGAACGTCCCCGACCATGAGGCAGAGGAACTCTGTCGCTTCGTGAACCAGTTCACGACATACGTGACCAAGGGTCACGACGCTCCCGCCCTCACTCGGTTGCGACTCGTCGTGTACTGCCACATCCTCGAAGCCGAGACACCCCAGGCGGTTATCTGGAACCTTCTACGGCTCATCGGGGGTCAGCAACCTTCATGGACCTTCTCCACCCCCGGCAGGAATGGCGACCAACCCTGTGAGATGCCCGAGCAGCGCATGGCCGAGATCAAGCGCCTGTCTGAGCCTCTCAACGAACCGATTGGCACCGTGCTCTATGCCCTTTGGCACAACAAGCTCCGCAATGCCTTCCTGCATGCGCAGTACACCCTTTTTTCTCGCGGTGACTTCGTCGGAACTAAGACCATCTCCCCCCTCACCGCCAATGCAGTCCGCGAGAGCGACAAGGCAGACGCTTCGGGAGAGAACCCGACCGCCTACACTGCCTCTGAGGTCGAACAACTGTACAACGCAGCGCTTGAGTACCTCTGGGCCCTGACCAAATGCTATGAACACGGCTCCGCTGCATTCAAGGATGGGAGATGCTATGATCTCCCATCTGGCCCGATCCGATGGAATGAGGGTCTTGGGTGGTGGTCTCCCCAATAACCAGTGCAACTCCGGCGTTCTCCATCGCGTTCTCCTTGGACCTCCGGGGCATGATAGGCCCGAAAAAAACAGGGCGCCCGAAGACGCCCCGCTATCTCTCCCCCGCCCCGTGTGCCGCTGCCGCCCGGCCTCGGCGTGCCACCGACGTCACCCCAGTCAACTGATTCGTAATCAGCAGGTCCGCTGAAAGCGGCGGTGGAAAACTG
>PMLC01000144.1 GCA_003158745.1 Acidobacteriota bacterium | reverse complement strand
AAAAGGAAGAGGGAAGACGGCAAACGGTAGACGGCAGAGGAAAGACAAGGGCTCGAAGAACCGCGCGGTCGCGCCTTTCGTCTGCCTTCTTCCCTCTTCCTTCTCCCCGTTTCTGCTACGGGTTTGCGCCCTGGATAATCCAGTCCCTCACGGTGTCGAGCTGCGCCTGGGGGAGTTTCTTGGCTCCGAAGATGGTCCGCGGCATCCCTCTCCCCTCGGTCGCGGTGTGGGAGACCTTGAGCCACAGGTAGGAGGCGGCCGGGTCGCCCGCCTTGACGAGCTGCATCAGCGGTTCCTCTTGGCTCTTGTGCTGGAGTAGGTTCGCGTATCCCTTGTCCTTGGACAGATCGAGGCCCTTCTTCGAGTTGTCGCCCCCGTGGCAATCCGAGCAGTGCTTGAGGAAGATCGGCTCCACCTCCTTCGCGTACGACGGCGGCGTGCTGGCCCGTACCACCAGGGCCGCGACGGATGCTACCGCCAGTGCGATCACGATCGTCTCTTTGCGCATCATGAGTCCTCCGCTGGTGCTACGCCACTCTACCAAGAGTGTCTGCCCGTGAGGTTATTGCGGCGGACTGGAGCGTCTCGTGGCCTCTCCGGGCAGTACACTTGAACGGTGAAGGTCATCACGACACATCTCGGCGCGGACTTCGACGCGCTCGGAGCGGCTGCCGGCGCGCTGCTGCTCTTCCCTGGGGCGAGGATCGTGTTCCCAGGGTCGCAGGAGGTTGCCGTGCGCCGGTTCCTGGCGGCCGAGCACGTCGAGCTGCCCGAGGTCAGGGTACGCGAGCTGCGGAGGGCGAAGATCACCGAAGCCACGGTGGTGGACTGCTCATCGTGGCGCCGTCTCGGGGAGGTCGGAGAGCTGATTGCGGCGGCCGGCTGCCCTGTGCGGGTGGTCGACCACCACCCCGAGTCCGCCGACGGGATCGCCGCTGCCGAGGTCGTGACCGCCCCTGTCGCCGCCACCTGCACGGTCGTGGCAGGCGAGCTGCGCCGCCGCGCGATCGCGCCGGACCCGAGGACGGCGGCGCTATTGCTGCTGGGGATCTACGAGGACACGGGCGGCCTCACCTATCTTGACACGACCCCGGAGGACGTGAGCGCCGCCGCGTGGCTGCTCGAGGCGGGCGCCAAGCTCGAGTGGGTGCGGCGCTACGTCTTGCGCCCACTGGAGCCCGAGCAGCTCGAGCTGCTCAACCAGTTCGTGGAGGGCGCCGTTGAGCACCAGGTTGGCGGGGTGCGAGTGGTGATCACGATGGTCCGTCCGAGCGAGCAGGTCGAGGAGGCGGCCTACGTGATCCACCGCTACGCCGAGATCTTCGACCTGCCGGTCGTGGTGGCGCTTCTCGAAGTGCCGCCGCAGATCATCGTGATCGCGCGCTCGGCCGTCCACGGCGTCGACGCGGGCAAGCTGCTCGCCCCCCTCGGTGGCGGCGGGCACGCGACGGCCGCGGCCGCGCGACTTCGCGGACGGAGCGCAGTGGAGGTCGCCGAGCAGATCCTGGGCGAGATCGCGGTCGCGGTGGGGGCGCGCTGGACGGCCGCGACGCTCGCGACGCCGCACCTCCACACCTGCCCGGCCACCGTCACCGCAACCGAAGCGAAGGAGCGCCTCGTCCGCCTCCGGATCAACGCCATGCCGGTCGAGGACAACGGGGCGCTCGTCGGTGCGGTCACCCGCCAGGTCCTCGACAACGCGATCGCGGGTGGGCTCGGCGACCGGCCGGTCACGACCGTGATGCGTCCCGGTGTACCGGAGGTGCGCGCAGATACGCCGGTCGAAGAGATCCAGCGGATCTTCATGGAGGGGCAGGCCCGCTTCGTCGTCGTGCCGCTCCCGTCCGGGTGGGGCATCGTGACGCGGATGGACCTCTTCCGGCGTCTCTACGAACGCCAGCTGGCCGAGGGCGCGCGGGTGGACCGGCGGCTGGCGGGCGCGCGGCTGGTGGTGCACGACGTCGGCCGCAGGCTGCGGCAGGCGCTGCCTCCCGGGCTGCTGGAGGTCCTGGCGGCCGCCGGCGAGCTCGCCATTGCGGACGGAGGCCAGGCGTTCCTGGTCGGGGGCGCAGTGCGCGATGCGCTGCTCGGAAGGACGCTCGAGGACGTGGACGTGGTCGTAGAAGGGGACGGCGTCGCCCTCGCCGCGAGGCTCGTCGACCGGTTCGGCGGGCACACGCACCCGCACGAGCCGTTCATGACCGCGGCGGTCGACCTGCCGGGCGGGATCCGCCTCGACGTCGCCTCGGCGCGCACCGAGTTCTACCGGTCGCCGGCCGCCCTGCCGGAGGTCGAGACGTCAGCGATGCGCCAGGACATGTACCGGCGCGACTTCACGATCAACGCGATGGCGATCAACCTCACCCCGGGCAGGTTCGGAGAGCTCTTTGACTTCTTCGGCGGCCAGCGCGACCTCGAGCGCCGCCAGATCAGGGTGCTCCACTCGCTGTCGTTCCTCGACGACCCGACCCGCGCGATCCGGGCGGTGCGGTTCGCGACGCGCCTCGGCTTCGAGATCGCGGGCGAGACGCGACAGCTCGCGCGGGTCGCCGTGCTGGAGGGGGTGTTCTCCCGACTTTCCGGGGAGCGGCTGCGCGACGAGGTCGCGGACCTGCTCGGCGAGGGCCGGCCCGTCGAGGCGCTGGGGGAGCTCGCGGGCCTCGGCCTCTTTCCCGCGGTGTTCCCGGGCGTCGCCTGGAGTGTGGGGTTGCGCCGGTTCCTCAGCGAGGTCGAGTCCGTCGTGTCCTGGGCCGAACTCGAGGAGGTGCACGACGGTCCGCGCTGGCAGGTGTTCGTCGTCGCCCTCGCCACCCGGGCCGGCGAGGGAGGCGGCAGGGGACTGGCGAAACGGCTCGCGCTCGCTGGCACGTTCGCCGCGGCCGTCGCCGGCGCCAGGACCCGCACCGAGCAATTGCTGGCCGTCGTGTGTGCCAAGGGGGTTCCGCCGAGCGAGGTGGTCGCGGCGGTCGAGCGCTCCGAGCCGGCCGTCACGCTGGTCACCATGGCGGCTGCCGGTGCCCACGAGCGTCGGCTGCTGCGCCAGGCGCTCACCGTCTGGATGCGCACACCTCCACCCGTTACCGGCGCGCAGCTCCGGGCCGCCGGGATCGGGCCAGGACCGGCGATAGGGGTCGCGGTGCGCCAGACGCGAGCAGCCGTCCTCGACGGCAAGGTGGACAGGGCGGTTGCCCTCGACCACGCGGTTGCCGTCGCTCGCAAGCTGGGGGGTGGGAGATGATCGCTGCGGCGATCGTCGCGCTCGCAGCGGTGGCCGCAGCTCCGCCGACCTACGTCGTGGAACGCGTCGTAACGCGAAACGGCGCCTCGACACGCCTTTCGGTCTTCCGAAACGGCGTCGCCGTGCTCGCGCGCAAGGGGGCCGGCGAGAAGCCCGACGAGACACCGGCCGTCGTGCGGCAGCCGCTGTCCGAGATCGAGGTTCAGGTGTTATCGCAGGTGGTGGAGGAGTGCTACCCGGACCTTGCGCGCTTCGCCGACATCGGGCAGGCCCCCGTCGAGGGAATGGTCGAGCTTCGCCTAGCTCCCGCCGGCAGGGAGCCGCTCTCGCTCCGGTTCCCCCTGACGGCGGCACCGACCTTGGCTGCCTCGCGGCTCGGGCAGGCACTTGATGGGCTTGAGGTGAGGCTCACACGAACGAACGTCACCCGCGAGGACCTGCGCGACTGGGAGCCGAAGATCGGCGATCGCGTTGAGCTGGAGGATGGCCGCACGGTCGAGGTGCTGGACGTCCTGATCTCCGGCGACACGGCGCTGATCCGCGCGCAGGTCGGCGACGGGCCTGCATCCATTTTCCTGAACGCCGAGGAGCTTCGCCGGTTGGCGCTGCGTCGGGTCGTGAAGTGAGAGTCACAGGCGGCGCCTGGGCCTCGCGGCGGATCGCCGGGCCGCCGAAGGGCGCCCCACTCAGGCCGACCCCCGATGCCCTGCGCGAGCAGGCGTTCGCCATCCTGGGACCGCGCTTGCCCGGCGCCGGCTTCCTGGACCTCTTCGCCGGCACGGGCGTCAACTCTCTGGAGGCGCTCTCCCGCGGCGCGGCCTGCGCCGTGCTCGTGGAGCGGGCGGCCCCGGCGGCGGCGCTGATCTGTCGGAACTTCGCAACGTTAGGTGTGCCGGAGGACACCTGGGAGATCGTCGCCCGCGACGTGCGCCCGGCGCTTACCAGCCTCTCGGCACGTCGGCGGATGTTCGACCTTGCGTGGTGCGACCCGCCCTTCGCGTCCTGGTCGGACGGACCGGGTGCGCTCGTCGAGGCTCTCCAGTCGGGGGTGCTCGGCCACGGGGCGGAAGTCGTCCTGGAAGCCCCTCGCAAGGCCGACCCGACGATCCCGGGGTTCGTCGTGGTCCGCGAGCTGCGCGGCGCATTCTTGCTGCGCGTCGAGGGCTAATTGCAATGCCTCCGGGCGCCGCCGATAGCGGCAGAGGGGCCGAGGTGCAGGGGAGCTGAGGAGCAA
>PMLC01000033.1 GCA_003158745.1 Acidobacteriota bacterium | reverse complement strand
CTTCCGGCGTTGCCGCGGCGGACGTCCACCCCGGGGCGCGTCCTTGGCGATGCCTTCCAGCCCTTTGGCGAGGAAGCGGCTCCGCCACAGTCCGACGGTCTGCCGACTGGTGCCCAGGCGCCCCGCGATCTCGAGATTCTGCGCGCCAGCGGTGGCCATGAGCACGATCCGCGCCCGCAGCACCAGCCGGGCCGGCGTGCTGCGGCCTCGTGCCCACCGTTCTAGCGTCTTCCGATCCTCATCCGTAAGCTCGATCGCCTTGGCAACGCGCATGCCTCATTGGATCACAGCATCTACAATATGTCAAGCTATTTATGAGTCACTACACTAGGTTGAGCATGCGAGGCGCGAGCCTGACGCCGCAGATGGTCCGACGCCGGCGACGCCCCTACACGGGCTTGGAGTAGATGCGGTAGGTCTTGGTGTGCTCTGCATCCATCAGCCTGACCGTCCTCTTCGCCAGCTCGTTGTCCTCGAGGATCCACGAGTACTCGCACCACTTGTACCCGCGGTCGAGCGCGGCCTTGAGGCCGTCGTAGAACATCACGCCCTCGATCCCGCGAAGCCTGTACTCCTCCTTGACGCCCATCGTGATCAGCCGCAGCCCCTCACGCCGCCGGCCGATCATGATGGCGCGGAGCAGGCGAAGCGGGTTGGCCATGCTCCCGTTGAGCGCCGCCAGGGCGGGGTTCGCATCGGGAATCGCGAGCAGGAAACCGGCCGGATCGTCTCCTATGAACGCGATGCGCATCAGCGGCGGGTCCACGAGCGGTTTGAGGTCCTTGGCGAGCGCCTTGAACTCCAATTCGCTCGCTGGGATGAACCCCCAGTTCTTCTCCCACGCCTTGTTGTAGATCGTGCGGACGATCTGGACCTCGCTCGCGAAGTCTCTGAGGTTCGGCGATCGGACCCGGAGATTCGGCTCGCGCTCGCGCGTCTTGTCGGCGAACTTCGCCAGGCGCGCCAGCGATTTTGCGTGCACAGGCGACTGGTAGGCGAACAGGTCCTTCAACTTGGTGAGCCCGGTCGCCTCGAGCAACTCGGCGTAGCGAGGCGGGTTGTACGTCATCATCACGCATGGCGGCGTATCGAACCCCTTGGTCAGCAGGCCCGCCTCGTAGTTGGTCGACGGGTTCATCGGGCCGGCGATTGCGTCGCACCCCTTGGCCTTCACCCAGTCGGCCGCGGCCGCCACCAGGGCGGCCGCCGCTTCCGGGTCGTCCTCGGACTCGAAGAACCCGAAGAAACCCCAGCGGTCCTGGTGATACGAGTTGTGGGCGTGGTTGATAATCGCCGCGATGCGGCCGACCACGCGAGTCCGCCGCCAGGCGAGGAAGATCTCCCGTTCCGCAGCCCCATCCGCGTAGAACGGGTGCTTGGTGTCGAGGTACCCGCGCACCTGCTTCTTCAGAGGCGGCACCCAGCACGGATCGCCGGCGTAGAGGCGCCACGGCAGGTCCACGAAGCGCCGCACGTCACCGTGGGAGCGGACGACCGTGATCCGCAGCGGCGCGCTGCTCATTGGATGATCCCCAATTCCCTGCCGACCTTGGCGAACGCCGTCAGGGCGCGCTCGAGGTGTTCACGCGTGTGCGTGGCCATGTAGGAGGTTCGCATCACCGCCCCTCCAGGCGGCACTGCCGGAGATACGATCGGGTTCACGAACACGCCCTCCTCCTGCAGCCGCTTGCACATCACGAACGCGAGCTGGTCCTCGCGGACCAGAACCGGGATCACCGGCGAAGCGGAGTCGCCGGTGTCGAAACCGAGCGATCGCAGCCCTCCGGCCATGAACATGGTGTTCTCCCAGAGGCGCTCGCGTCGCTCCGGTTCGCGCTCGATAATCTCGATCGCCTTCAGCACTGCCGCCACCGAGGCCGGCGGCGGGGCGGCCGAAAAAATCAACGAGCGGGCATTGTGCTTGATCCAGTTGATGACCCTCTCCTCGCCCGCGATGAATCCGCCGACCGACGCAAGCGACTTGGAGAACGTGCCCATGATCAGGTCCACCCGGTCCTCGAGACCGAAGTGCTCCGCGGTTCCGCGACCGTGCGCGCCGAGCACCCCGATCCCGTGAGCGTCGTCCACCATCACGCGGCAGCGGTGTTTCTCGGCGACCTCCACCAGCTCCGGGAGGTTGACGATGTCGCCCTCCATCGAGAACACGCCGTCCACGACGACAAGCGCAGCCTTCTTCGAGTCGTGGAGCTCGAGGCGCTTCCGCAGGTCCTGCATGTCGTTGTGGTGGAACTTGACCACGGACCCGAACCCAAGCCGGGCTCCATCGATGATGCAGGCGTGGTCGAGCTTGTCGAGGTACACGATGTCGCCGCGCTCAACCAGGCAGGAGATCACTCCCAGGTTTACCTGGAAGCCGGTGGAAAACGTCAGCGCCGCCGGTTTGTGCATGAACTCGGCGAGTTTCTCCTCAAGCTGAATGTGGATGTCCAGGGTGCCGTTAAGGAACCGCGACCCGGCGCAGCCAGTTCCGTACTTGGCGATCGCGTCCTGCGCGGCCCGCTTGACCTCGGGGTGGCTGGTGAGCCCTAGGTAGTTGTTCGACCCCAGCATGACAACGGGCTCGCCGTCGATCACGACCACCGGGTCCTGCCCCGACGAGATGGTCCTAAAGTAAGGATATAGGCCTGCGTCCTTGATGTCGTCCGCGATCCGAAACTGTTGGCACTTCTCGAAAATGTCCACGCCGCCTCCTGCCTCATCGAAAACTGCGATTGCTACGCCCGCTGGATTTTAGCACGCGGGACCCACCCCTGATCGCGGTACCAGGCCCATGTCCGGGCGGCTCCGTCCGGCATGGGAACGAAGCCGGTGAGGCCGAGCGCTGCCAACGACGTCACGGTGCAAGCTGACCAGTGGCGGGCCAGAAGCTCGCGCGCCTTGTCGGAAGTCATCGCGATGCTGCGCATGCCGAACATCTGGAGGACATCCCCGCCAAAACCGAGGAGACGAACGATCGCCGGAGGGATCAACAGAACCCTGGCACGGACTCCGCCGGAATCGGCCAGCACACCCACGAGGCCGGCCATCGTTCGCGGCTCGGGTTCGCCGAGATGCAGGACCCGACGATCCGCGAATCCCGCTGCGGCGGCCAGAATCGCCCTGACCACGTCGCTCACGTACGCGACCGTAACCCAGCGCTCGCCCGAGGGCAGCGGCGCAATGCCGCGTGCGGCGAGTTTGAAGAACTGCAGGATGTCAATATCGCGTGGCCCGTAGACGGCAGGCGGGCGTAGGATCACCCACGGCCCGGCGTGCCCGCGGGCTGCCGCCTCCCCACCCAGCTTCGAACGCCCATACGCCGAGACGGGCCGTGGCTCGTCCTCTGGCGTCTTGCCGCCCGGGTCTACGCTCGGACCTGTGGCGGCCAGCGACGAGAGGTGGACCAGGCGCGCTCCGGGCACCCGCTCTTGCATCGCTCGGACGAGGTTATCCGTGCCGATACGGTTGGCGCGGTCGAACCGCCTCTCGTTCTCGGCGCGCACCAGGCCGGCCAGGTGGATCACGGTTCGGCACTCTCCAACCGCCTCCCGGATCGCGCCAGGGTCCTCGAGGCCCCCGCAAACGACATCAGCCGACGACCGGACCCTCTCGGAAAGCCTGGCCGGATCACGGACCAGCAGCCGCGGTCGCAGGCCACCCGCAAGCAGAGCGTCGACGAGATGGGACCCGATGAACCCGCTTCCTCCGGTGACGGCGAGCGGTAGAGGGATCTCCGGGCACCATGACCCAAGCTCATCGGGCGTGATCTCGACCGGTAATGCGTGCCATCGTGCCCCGATCTCGTTCATCCCCCTGTGCCGCGATCCTCTCCGTATTCGCCCCACGTGTTCGTTGTCTCCCACACTCGGATGCGATCGAGGCTCACTGTTGGCGGAACGCGATAGGTTGCGCCACCGGGCGAGGTTACCTCCATGCCAGGCCGGAAGGCGGCGACGACGGCCAAAAAAAGGTGGCGCGCCAGGACCTCAGTCGTGGGGTCACCTTCCTCCATCAAGACGACTCGCTCGGCAAAAGGCGCGAACGCCTCACGATGGGGATCGGTGGCAGCCAGCAGCATCGCATGATCGAAGCGCTCCAATTCGCGCGCCACGACAGTCTTAAGCGCCTTGTAGTCGCACACCATGTCGTTGGGGTCGAGAGACTCGGCACGGAGGACGACCTCGATCGTCCGGGTATGGCCGTGCGGGAACCGACACTTTTCGGGGTGTTTGGAGAGCCGGTGCCCCGACTCGATCTCGAACCGCCGGGCAATGCGAAACACTCCCACTGTGCGATCCTCCACCGTCCGCGCGAGTGTACCAGCCGGCTGGGGCAGCGCGTGGTCGGTGGCAGGGTACGATAGTCGACAGTTGACAGTTGGCCAGCTTCCCCCCACCCACCCAACCAGCTGACAGCCGACAGCACCCCACCCGCCCGAACAACCGAGGCCACGGGAAGGCGGCTGTTGGCTGTTGGCTGTTGGCTTCTGACTGTCAACTGTCAACTGTGAACTGTCAACTCGCTTCTCAGTACGCGAGGAGGTCCTTCATACCCGCCATGATCGTGTCTACCTGCGGCAGGATCACCTCCTCCAGCACGGGCGCATACGCGACGAACGAGTCCTTGCCGGCCACGCGCCGCACCGGCGCGTCGAGGTAGGCGAAGAGCTGGTCGCCGATGCGGGCGGCGATCTCGGCCCCGTAGCCGAACGAGAGGCAATCCTCGTACACGACGAGCGCCCGACCGGTCTTCTTGACCGATGCCGCAATGGCATCCCAGTCGTACGGGGCTAGGCTCCTGAGGTCGATGACCTCGATCTCGGCCACACCGGTGTCCGCGAGCCGTTTGGCTGCCTGCACCGACCGTACGACCGTGGCCCCGTAGGTGATCACTGTGAGGTCGCTCCCCCCGCGCACGACCGACGCCTTGCCAAACGGCACCGTGAAGTCGGGGCCCGGGTACGGCCCCTTGTTGTGGGTCTGCCGGTAGAGATGCTTGTGCTCCAAGAAGATGACCGGGTCATCGCAACGGATGGCCGTGCGCAGAAGCCCGTTGGCGTCGAGCGCATTGGACGGCATCACCACGCGGAGGCCGGGCACGTGGGTGAACATCACTTCCCCCGACTGCGAGTGGTACGGTCCGCCGCCCTTCAGGTAGCCGCCGGTCGGCACCCGCACGACGACAGGCGCGGACCAAGCCCCGCCCGAGCGCCAGCGGATGTTCGCCAATTCGTCGCGGATCTGCATGAAGGCAGGCCAGATGTAGTCGAGGAACTGAATCTCCACAACCGGTTTGAGGCCGCGCAACGCCATCCCGATGGCCCGCCCGACGATGTTCGCCTCCGCGAGCGGCGAGTTGAAGACGCGCCGCGATCCGTACAGGCGCTGCAGGCCGTGGGTCACCTTGAAGACGCCGCCCTTGCCCTTGACCTCGGCGAGTACGTCCTCGTGCGATGCGTCGGCAACGTCCTCGCCGAAGACAATGATGCGATCGTCGCGGGCCATTTCGTCGCGCAGCGAGGCGTTCAGGAGGTCGACCATCGTCTTGGGCGAAGGGTCGCCCACGGCCGGCGAGCTGACGAACCGTTCCGAAGCCGGGTCCACCTCGCTCGAGTAGATGAAGTCCGCCCACGAGGAGGCGTCGGGCTGCGGCGAGGCGACCGCCCTTTCCGCCGCCGCATTGACCTCGGCCTGCACCTCGGCCTCGATCGCGTCCAACTCCTGCTGGCTCATCCCATAGTGCTCGAGCAGCAGTTGCGCGGTACGCCGGATCGGGTCGCGTTCTGCCTCGCGCTCGCGCTCCGCTGCCGGCTTGTACAGGCGCTCGTCGTCGGAGAGCGAATGCGAATACGGCCGCACCACGTGGGCGTGCACCAGCGAAGGCCCCCCGCCCGAGCGCACGCGCGCAACCGCCTCGCCCATGACCCGGTACGACTCAACAAAGTCGCACCCGTCGACCTCGTAGATCGCAAGATTGGGGAATCCCGTGAGCAACTTGGAGATCGAACCGCCCGGAGTCTGCGCGTCGACCGGCACGGAGATCGCATACCCGTTGTCCTCGATCACGTACAGGACCGGGAGACGCAGGCTGCAGGCGGTGTTCAGGGATTCCCAGAACTCGCCCTCCGACGTCGTGCCGTCGCCGAGCGAGACCCACACCACCTCGTCCGCGGCAACCTCGGATCGCTCGATCGCCTTCTCCATCGCCCTGATGTACCGGCCGGCCTCCGCGAAGCCGACGGCCTGCAGGCACTGCGTCCCGGTCGGCGAGGAGGGCGGCGTGAGGTGCAGCCGGCGCTGACCGAAGTGGTTGGGCATCTGGCGGCCGCGCGAGTCCGGACCCGCCTCGGCGCCCACGGCCCCGAGGAAGATCTCGTAGGCAGTCATGCCGAGCGCGATGGCGAGCGCCCGGTCGCGGTAGTACGTGAAGAACCAGTCCTTCGCCGGGGAGAGATGCCGGGAAGCAGCCGCCAGGATCCCCTCGTGCCCGACCCCGTTGATCTGGAAGAACGCGAGGTTTTGCTGCTTGAGCTGGATTTCCTTGTCGTCCACCTTGCGCGACGTGAGCATCACCCGGTAGGCGTCAAGGACCTCTTCAAGCGGCAGCACCGCGGTGTCGTTCTTCGCGACCGTGGCCATTGTCGACCCTCCCTGCGAACGTTTCAGCACCACGCCTGGGGGTGAACCCTGCCAAGCGTTCCAGGTGTTCATTCTAAGCTGAAGTCTCATCATGTCCGCAGCATTCCCCGCCCCTTGCCTGCTTCCGCCGCGCGCGCTACCTTGGTCCACAGGAGACACACCATGGTCAAGCACATTGCCGTTGCCCTCGATGGCTCCGCCCATGCCGGCGCTGCGGAACGGCTGGCGACCACCTTGGCCCTCCAGGTGCATGGCATTGCCCACGGAATCCACGTTATCGATGCCACGTTCCTCGAAGGTGCTTTCATCACCGACATCTCTGGCGCGATGGGGTTCGAGCCGTTCCTCAACCTGCAATCGCAGATGCGCGCCACGCTGGACGACGTCGCCGAGGCGATCCGCCGCGAGTTCACGGAGCATTGCGCCGCAGTCGGGGTCGAGTGCCGATTCCACCTCGAGCGCTCCGGCGTTGCCCACGGCATCCTCGGCGCTTCAAGGCTGGCCGATCTCCTGGTCGTCGGCCAGCGCGGAGTCAACGCCCGCTTCCACGAAGATCTGCTCGGCGCCACGACCGAGACCCTCCTGCGCCGGTCGCAGGTGCCGGTGCTCGTCGTGCCCCTGGAGGCCTCGGAGCCGACGCGCCCGCTCGTCGCCTACGACGGCAGCCCCAAGGCCGTCCGCGCACTTCAGCAGGCCGCCGAGCTGGCGCGCGCCCTTGCCGTCGGCCTCACGGTGGTCACGGTGGATGCCCAGGCGGAGCGCGGCAAGAGCCGAATCGCCGAGGCCGCCGGCTATCTCGCCCCGTACGACACCCATGTGGAGTATCGGGTCCAGGCCGGCGAGGCGGTGGAGGAAGAACTCCTGAAGATGCTCGGACGGGACCACCATGACCTCGTTTTCCTCGGGGCACATGGACACCGGCGGATCGTCGAACTGGTACTCGGTTCGACCAGCCAGTACCTTGCGCGGCGCTCGCCGGTGCCCGTGTGGTGCGTGACCAGGGTCTGACGGCCAAAGCAACGGGCTGACGCCCGTCCGGGGCCTCCGCCTTTGACCTCTTACCTCGGACTTCTTACCTTGACCTCTTGGCTTCGGCCCCTACTCCTCGCGATGATCCGCAACGAGAGCCGCAATCAACTCCGCGTCGGCCGGGGGCGTGGGCAGGAACGCAAGCTCGGGTGATGCAAACCACCCGACCTCTTGCCCCATCAACCCGTGCGGCTCTCCATCGGCGATCCGAGCGGCGTAGAAGAGGAGGATCACGTCGCGCTCATCGTCGCGGTGGAACGCGAAGTTGATCGGTTCTCCGACCGCAACCGTGACGCCGAGCTCCTCGACGAGTTCACGCAGCAGAGCCTCGGCCGGAGTCTCTCCTAGCTCCACCGCCCCGCCCGGAAACTCCCACATACCACCCAGATGGGAACTCGCGAGGCGTCGGGCGAGAAGGAAACGGCCGTCATCCCGCCGGACAACGGCCGCAACCACGATTCTGCACGACAGCTCAGGGCTTCTTGGGGGCATCTGAAACCGGCTTCGGAGTCGGCACGCCGCCGCCCTGTGGCGCCGCCGTTGCCGGCTTTGCGGCGCCGGCCGTCGGCTTGACCGGCGCCTCAGGGCTCTCCAGGGCGGCCTTCACCGACGGGTCCAGCGCTTCGATCTTAGCCTTGGTCCTGCGTTCCGCGACGATCATTTTGATGGCGGCGTCTACCTTCTCCTTCTTGAGGAAACCGAGAAGCGTTGGCTTGACCTCATCGAATGACAACGATCCCGGCATCCGTCGCTCATCCGCCTTGAAGATGTGGTAGCCGAACTTCGTCCTCAGGATCTGGGAGACCTCGCCGGCCTTCAACGCCCAGACGGGGGTCTCGAGTTCGGGCAGGAGAACCCCCTTCTTAACCCAGCCGATCTCGCCGCCACGGGCCTTGCTGGGATCCGCGGAGACCTCCTGGGCGACCTTCGCGAAGTCCTCGCCGCCGGCCACGCGCTTGTAGGCGTCCTCGGCTCGCGCCTTGGCCGTCGCGTCTTCCTTCTCGTCACTGCCCGGCTTGACCGGCACCAGGAGCACGCGCAGCTTGACCTGCTCCGGGTGCTGGAACTGCTGCGGGTTCGTGTCGAAGTAGGTCTTTGCGTCGGCGTCGGTGACCGTCGCGGTATTCGCAATCTCGCCCTGAACGTACTTGCGGATCAGCTGGGATTGTTCCTCGATGCGAACGAGGTCCTGCTCCGTGATTCCAATCGCCGCGAGTTCCTTTGCGAAGGCCTCGGGGCCCCCGGCCTGCTTGCGCTGCTCCTCGATGCTCGCGGCCACGGCCTTTGGGTCCACCGTCGTCTTGGCATCACTCGCCGCCTGCAGCAGGAGGGTGCGGTCGACGAGCTGATCGACGCTGTGGCGGAGCACGATCTGGTCCGTGGCATGCATGCCTTGCATCTGTTGCGCAACGGTCGCCGTCGCCAGCTTGAGGTCCACGTCGGTGAGTTGGGTGTCGTTGACGCGCAGCACGGTGTTGCCTGCCAGCGCTGCCGATGCCGCGAGGACGGCGCCAAAAGACGCGATTCGCGAGGAACGCATTGGAAGTCTCCCCCGCTCCTGACGGAGCGACAAACTCGCGAACCATAGGCTTCTAACACTAAAATGTCAAATCATTTGCGCGTGGGCCGCTCGGCGGATTTTGCGTTCTCCCAAAGCGCGTCCTGCTCGGTCAGGCTCAGGGACTCCAGGGCCACTCCCTTGGAATGGGCCTGTTCCTCCATGGCTCGAAACCGTCGGGCGAACTTCTCGTTGGCGCCCTGCAGCGCTGCTTCCGGGTCCACACCGAGCCGACGGGCAAGGTTGGCTATCACGAACAAGACGTCCCCGAGTTCCTCCCGAACGCCTTCCAACGCGCTCGGCGCGGGCGCCCCCTCGATCTCCGCCTTCAGCTCCCGCACCTCTTCCTCGAGCTTCGCCAGGACGTCGTTGGCCCGTTCCCAATCGAAGCCCAGGGCGGCAGCCTTTTCGGTGATCCGGAGGGCCTTCAGCAGGGCTGGGAGCTGGCGGGGCACACCGGCCAGCGCGCCCTTCTCCTGCCGCTCCCGCGCCTTGATGGTCTCCCAATTGCGCACCACGTCGGCCGACCCAGAAACCTCGACGCCCCCGAAGACGTGAGGATGACGGCGGACCATCTTGGCTTGGATCCCGCGACAGACTTCGTCAATGCCGAAGAGCCCCTGCTCGGTGGCGATCTGCGCGACGAAGACGATCTGGAAGAGCAGATCACCGAGCTCCGCACTGAGCATCGCGGTGTCGCCACCCGAGATCGCATCCACGACCTCATAGGCCTCCTCGATGATGTAGGTCTTGAGGCTCTCGAAGGTCTGCTCGCGATCCCAGGGGCAGCCATCGGGCGCACGCAGGCGAGCGGAGAGTTCGCTGAGCGCGTCAAAAGGGCGATCCTGGCTCATGAGGGGGTAGTATAGCGCCACACGAAAGTGCGGCAGCACCGGCCCCACGCTTGTTCCTCCAGCCCGAAATGCGTAAGATAGCAACAGGGTCGCGACACGGAGGTGCAGGTGCCCGAGGAGAGGGACGGGAAGGTGAAGGTCGTCGATCGCAGATGGTTCACGACCGAAGGAGACCTGAAGGACGAAACCGAATTGCAGGCACCTGCTTCAGTGATTCTCCCTCGCGAAACCGCCCCTCCCAGGATCGAGCCTGAGGATCAGCCCAAACCGGATTCCGAGGCCGGCCCGGCGGTATCCACCGTCGGCTTCCTGGACCTGGTGGATTTCCTGGCGCAGCAGGCAGCTGCGCTGCTGTCCGGGCAGATCCCCGGTCGGGGACGGGACCCGCAAATGACCCGTTTCTTCATCGACCTTCTCGCCGTTGTGCAGGACAAAACGAAAGGGCAGCTCTCTGTAGAGGAGGCCAGCTACCTTGAGGACATCCTTTATCAGCTACGCTCGCTCTTTGTGGCTGCGACGCGCTAGCACGATCGCGCTTGCCCTGGTCGCGGTCGCGGCGGCGGAAGCCGCTCCTGCCGAGCGAGGTCGGGGCAGCGACGTCGAGCAGGCGTGGTTTCGCCTCGCACAGGGACTCGACAAGCCCAGCCAGGTATTCCTCAAGGAGCGTACGGATGAGCTCCTCTTCACAGCCGCTAAGGCGGACCTCAAACGCCTGACACCTCTGGCTCTCGCTCTTGTCGCCCAAGCCAGAACGCTAACCCCAGCCGCGGCGACCCCGATGCTGGTACAGGCAACGCGCCTCGACCCCGGCAGCGCCGAGACGTGGTTCGCCCTGGCCGAGAACCGGCTGAGGCAGCTCAGCCTCTTCTCAGGATTCTCCGCACTTTCCCGCGGGGTCTACACCCTCGTTTCCGACCGGCGCCTGGGGTCCTTCGTGCAACCAAGCGCTCTGTTGGCGGTCCAGGGCTCCTTGCTCGTGGCGTTCGCCCTGTGGGCGGCGGTCGCGATCCGGAAGGTGCTCCCGCGCCTCTGGCACGATCTCACGGAGATTGGCGGCCACTGGCGGTTGGGCGCCAACGCTCCCGTGCTCGGGCTCTTTGTCATCGCGCTCCCTTTGTTCGCCGGAGGCGACCCGGTCTGGCTCGTGCTCTGGATGTTCGCGCTGGCCTGGGCCTACCTCCCGGTAGGTCAGCGTGCGATCGGTGCGGTGGGTCTGCTTGTGGTCACTGCGAGCCCGGCTCTGATCGAAAAGGGGTTCCTCGCCATCACACACCCCCCGAACGTGATCCTGCAGGCGACCGAGGTCCTGGCCGACCAGCGCTACGAGCCGCAACTTCTCGACGAGATCAACGCGCTCGCAGACGTCATGGGCGACGACGCGGACTTTCGCCGCCTCGTGGGCGATTGCTACCGGCAATTCGGGCTGCTCGACCAGGCGCTCCTCTCGTACCGGGAGGGGCTGCGGGTTTCGCCGCGCAACTCGGCGCTGTCTCTGGCGCTCGGCACCGTCTCCTACCTTCAAGCCGACTACAACGCGGCTTTGCAGGCGTTTCAGACCGCGCGAGATGCCGGTTACGACCCCATTGTCGCAAACTACGACCTCTCGCTTACTTACGCACAGACATACCACTTCAAGGAGAGCGACGAGGCCATGGCGGCGGCGCGGCAAGCCGGCGAAAGACGCCTCCAGACGGTCGGCAGGGAGCGGGACCACGACATCATCATGCCCGCGTTCCGTCGCGAGGAAGCCGTCGCGATGCTGGGCCGCAAGGATCCGCTCCTGCTGCTCAACCGCGGGCTCGTCGCCCCGCCCCTCGCCCGCGAGCGCACCTTGATGCATCCGCTTACCATCGGGGGCGTGATCGCCCTGTTCCTCGCGGTAGGGCACTTTCTCGTGCGGCAGCATGCGGGTGGGTTCGCCACGGCCTGCCTGAAGTGCGGCCGCCCGTTCTGCCGCCGCTGCAAGCTCTCCAACGAAAGCCAAAGCTACTGTACGCAGTGCATCAACATCTTCCTGAAGAAAGACATGGTCGGCATCGATGCGCAGCTTGCGAAACGCCAGCAGCTCGCTCGGCACCAGCGTTGGCTGAGGTTCGAACGACGGGTCGCGGACCTCGTGCTCCCGGGCCTCGGAGTCGCGTGGGCGGGAAGGCCTGTTCTGGGCTGGCTCCTCGGGATCGTGGCGTTCGCTGCGGGAGTATCGGGCCTCGTCTGGTTGCCGGCCTTCGTGTCGCCGGCTCTTATGAACGTCCCGATGTGGCCGCTGATGACGCTGTGCGGGTTGGCGTGGGCCTCGACCGCCGTGGTCGCCCAGCTCCTCCCAGGGGAATGGAGGTAGGCGTGGCGCTCGAAGGGACCCTTCGCGACTTCTCGCTCTCGGACATATTCCAGCTCATCGGGCTGCAGAGAAAGACCGGCGTCTTGACGCTGCGCTCACCCGAGGACGTTGTCACCGTGTCGTTCCTGGACGGCAAAGTCGTCGGGGCCGATTCCCTCAACAAGCGATTGGAGGACCGGCTCGGGCAAGTGCTGTTGAAGACCGGCACGGTCACCAAAGAGGAGCTCGACTCTGCGCTCAAGAAACAGATGGAGACGCTCGAACGGCTCGGTCACATCCTCATCGAGAGGGCGGCTGTTTCCCGCGACGAGCTCAAAAACGCTTTCGAGCAACAGATTCTGAATATCATCTATCGCGTCTTCCGCTGGCAGGACGGGGATTACCACTTCTCCCAGGAGACAAGCGTCGACTATGACGCCGAACTGGTGACTCCTCTCGGGTCCGAGAGCATCCTGATGGAAGGCGCGCGGATGCTCGACGAGTGGCCAATAATCGAAAAGCGCATTCCGTACCGGGGGGTGGTCTTTGTGCCGACACCCGCCTCGCGCCTGGCCCAGGTCAGTCTCGACCGCGAGCCCGATGACCTCGAGAGGTTCGACATCGACCTCGAGCCGGCTTCTCCGGAGGCGCAGTCCTCCGGCTTGGTCCGGATATCGCCGATCGAGCGCGACATCCTCGCTCTCACGGACGGCGCCAACGCCGTCGACGACATCGTCCGGAAGAGCCCACACGGCGAGTTCGAAACGTGTAAAGCGCTCTATACCCTCCTTACACGCTCCCTCGTCCGCGAGGCGTCAAGGGATGAAATCGCCCGCGCGTCTCAGCGCACCGCCACCGAGACCCTCACGGCACCATCGTGGCAACCGCATTCCCCGTGGCTCGCACTCCTCCTTGCTCCGCTTTTTGTCCTTACGGTGCTCCTCGCGCCCCGTAACCCAGCCGATCCCCTCCTCGGACCCGGGCCGAAGCTTCTGCCCCGTCTGCTCGGCGCCGTGTCAGCCGCCCGGATGACCGGAATCTGGCACACTCTCCAGTCACGCGCCCTGCTCGTAGGGAGCTTCCCGGAGAATCTCGCCGAATTGCACCGGGAGAGGCTCCTCCCGGCCTCCCCAATCCTCGACCCGTGGGGCCGACCGTACCGGTACGTCCTCCGTGAGCAGTCCGTGCTGCTGGCGGGCAACAACTCGGCCGGTGTCCCCGACTCCAATCTGATGCTCTCTCAGCATCTTGGCATGGAGGGCACGGATGTCAGTGCGGGCCCCGGAGCGGTGCTTCTAACACCTTGACAACAAGTGACTCAGGTTCTATGATCAGGCTAGGCGGTTGACCTGAGGAGGACTTTATCAATGTCTAGGATCATTGGAATCGACCTGGGAACTACCAACTCAGTAGTGGCCGTCATGGAGGGCGGGAAGCCCGTCGTCATCGCCAACCAGGAGGGCAGTCGAACTACGCCATCGGTCGTTGCGTTTGGCAAGAATGGCGAGCGGCCCGTCGGACAGGTGGCCAAGCGCCAAGCCATCACGAACCCGGACAAGACGATCTTCTCCATCAAGAGGTTCATGGGCCGGCGCTACGACGAAGTGACGCAAGAGATTAAGATGTTTCCCTTCCACGTAGTGCGTGGTGAGAACGACACGGCGCGGGTCGACGTGGACGGCAAGGTGTACTCGCCGCCCGAGATCTCAGCAATGATCCTGCAGAAGCTCAAGGCGGCCGCCGAGGACTACCTTGGTGAGAAGATTGAGAAGGCCGTCATCACCGTGCCGGCTTATTTCAACGATCCGCAGCGCCAGGCCACCAAGGACGCCGGCCAGATCGCAGGGCTCGAGGTCGTCCGCCTCGTCAACGAGCCAACCGCGGCAGCACTGGCGTACGGGCTGGACAAGAAGAAGGACGAGACGATTGCCGTATACGACTTCGGCGGCGGCACGTTCGACATCTCGATCCTGGAAGTCGGCGAAGGAGTCGTCGAGGTGAAGTCCACCAACGGCGACACACACCTTGGCGGCGACGACCTTGATCAGCGCCTGATCGAGTGGCTTGTGGAGGAGTTCCGCCGCGACCAAGGCATCGACTTGTCCAAGGACAGGATGGCCCTGCAACGTCTGAAGGAGGCTGCGGAAAAGGCGAAGTGCGAGCTTTCGACCACCCAGGAGTCCGACATCAACCTGCCGTTCATCACGGCCGACGCCTCCGGGCCCAAGCACCTCAGCATCCGCCTGACGCGGTCCAAGTTCGAGCAGCTCGTTGAGGACATCGTCCAGAGAACCGTCGGCCCATGCCGGCAGGCACTCAAGGATGCGGGGCTCGAGCCCAAGGATATCGACGAGGCCGTCCTTGTCGGCGGTTCCACCAGGATCCCCCGCGTGCAGGCGCTGGTCCAGGAGCTCTTCGGCAAGGAGCCTCACAAGGGCGTCAACCCGGACGAGGTCGTCGCCGTCGGCGCGGCGATCCAGGCCGGCGTGCTGGCAGGTGAGGTCCACGACCTCCTCCTGCTCGACGTGACCCCTCTCTCTCTCGGCGTCGAGACCCTGGGAGCCGTGACGGATGTCGTGATCCCGCGCAATACAACCATCCCGAGTCGCAAGTCCAAGGTGTACTCAACCGCTGACGACAGCCAGACGCAGGTCGAGATCCACGTGTTGCAAGGTGAGCGCCCGATGGCGCACGACAACCGGACCCTCGGCCGGTTCCACCTCGTCGGAATTCCCCCGGCGCCGCGAGGCATCCCCCAAGTCGAGGTGACGTTCGACATCGACGCCAACGGAATCCTGCACGTCTCCGCCAAGGACCTGGGCACCGGCAAGGAGCAGAAGATCCAAATTACGGCATCCTCGGGCCTCAAGGAGGACGAGGTCCAGAAGATGGTAGGCGAGGCCGAGCAACACGCGGACGAGGACCGCCAGAGGCGCGACGAGATCGAGTCCCGTAACCGCCTTGATTCGCTGGTCTATTCGACCGAGAAGCTGATCAAGGAGAACCAGGAGAAGGTGCCCGAGGCCCAGAAGAAGGAGATCGAGGCGGCCATCGCCGAGGCCAAGAAAGCCCTTGAGACGGCCAAGAAGGACCCAATGGACACCGCCTTCGAGAAGCTCACGAAAGCCTCGCACCGCCTGGCCGAAGAGATCTATCGCGGCGCGACAGCCGCAGGGGCGCAGGCCGGTTCGGGCGACTCGGCCGGCAGCACGAACCCACCGCAGGCGGGTGCACCGTCCGCGGACGGAGACGTGGTTGACGCGGAGTATGTGGACGTCGAGACCAAGCCCACGAACTGAGTCTGTTGGCAGCAGAGCAAGGAGGGCCGCATGGGCGACCTCGACTGGCGCGCGGTGCGGCAACTGATGGCGCTTTCGGAGCGTTTGCGCGAGGCCACCGAGCAGGCGCTGCTTCCGGCCTCGGCGGCCCCTCTTCGGCAGCCTGCCGGGTTCGAGCCTGCAGTGGACGTGTGGGAGAGCGACGGAGAGATAATCGTCGAGGCCGAACTGCCGGGTGTCAGCGAAGGCGATATCGATCTGCGGCTCGACGGCGACACGCTGGTGCTCTCCGGCCGGCTTCCGGAAACCCACGACAGTCGCGCAGCGCACCTCCGCATCGAGCGGCCACGGGGCCGGTTCCACCGCGTCGTGCACCTGCCGGGAGACGTCTCGCGCGAGCCACAGGCCACCCTGCGCGGCGGCGTTCTAGAGGTTCGGCTGACCAAGGCCGGTCCGTCCTGCCGCCGTGTTGCCGTTGCACGGGAGAGATCGTGAGCGACCGAACCAGCCGCTACCACATGATCAGCTGGGTCGCGGAGCGCTACGAGATCCACCCGCAGACGCTCCGCCTGTACGAGCGCGAAGGGCTAATCCGCCCCACGCGGAGCATCGGTAACACCCGCCTCTTCGACGACGAGACCTGCAGGCGGCTCGAGTTCGTGCTGACCCTGACGAGGGACCTCGGAGTAAACTTGGCGGGCGTGGAAGTCGTCCTCAACATGAAAGACCAGATCGACGCCCTCCAAGCGGAGGTCGAGCGTCTTGCGGTGCTGATCGAGCGGGAGGCCGTCCGGCGCGGGTCCGCGCCGCGCGAGCACGCGCTTGCGTTGCGACCCCGTGGAGGTTTGGTCCCGAACGAGGGCGAATGAGCCGCGGTGAGCAACAGAGCGATCCGGAATCCGGATTACTGCGTCGCTACCTCTACGAGATCGGTCGCTTCAACCAGCTCACTCCGGAGGAGGAGAGAGAGCTCGGGCGTCGCATCCAACAAGACAACGACGGTGAGGCCCTCCGGCAACTCGTCGAGGGGAACCTTAGGTTCGTCGTCGCGTACGCGAAGCGTTTCCGCCACTCGCGGGTCTCACTCCTGGATCTGATCAATGAAGGGAACATCGGCCTGATTCAAGCCGCCAAGAAGTTTGATCCCGACAAGAACGTCAAGTTCATTACCTACGCCGTCTGGTGGATCCGTCAGGCGATCCTGCACGCTCTCTCCGAACACGGCGCCACGTTCCGGTTGCCGCAGAAACAGGCAAACGTCCTCTACCGGCTGGAGCGCTCCCGCCAGGCACTCGGCCGGGAACTCGAGAGGCCGCCGTCCGACCAGGAGCTGGCGGAGGAGCTCGGGATGGACCAGGACGAGGTGCGGCTGCTCCTTTCGTCCAACCAGAACATCCTCTCGCTCAACGAGCCCGTCGGCGACGAAAGCGAAGCGGAGTTCGGCGACCTCCTCGAGCAGTACGTGATCCCCGACACCGACGAGGAGATCCTCCGCCAGTCGTTCGAAGACACACTCCGCGAGGCTCTCGCCAAGCTCTCGGAGAAGGAGAGGCAGATCCTGTCGATGCGGTTCGGACTCGGCGATGACAATCCCCGAACGCTCCGTGAGATCGGTGACGCTCTCGGGATCTCGCGGGAGCGGGTCCGGCAGATCGAGAACCAGGCTCTCACCAAGCTACGCCGCGGCGCCCAATCGCGGGCGCTCGCCGGCTACCTCAACTGACCCCCGCCCACCCTCCCAGTTGACAGTCGACAGTTCCCCCACCCACACCAGAGATAAATCGAACGAGACTGATGGCTGTTGGTTGTTGACTGTCAACTGTCAACTGTCAACTGTGAACTGTCGGCTATCTTTGCTTCAGGTTGCCGGGAAGTTCCTCAACCGCGATGCGGAGGGCGCGAGCGATCTCCTCGGCCCCTTGCACCTTCAAGAGGTTGGCGACGGTAGTCCGGTTGCGGCAGATCCAGGAAAGGCGCGCGAGCCATCGTAGGTGTGCCATGTCCTTGCGGAGCGCGAGTAGAAAGAACAGGTGCGTTGGCCGCTCGTCAGGCGAACCGAACGCGACACCCTTGCTGGAGCGCGCCAGGAACAAGAACTGCTTCGGAAACTTCTCGGAGGCGCGGTGGCGAGCGTGCAGGAACGCCACTCCATTTGGCATGGCGGTCGGGACCATGCGCTCGCGCTCAGTCAGCGCGGTCTCGAGCCACCGGGCGTCGCTGACCAGTCCGCGCTGAGCGACCGCTTTCACGACCTCTGAGATGACGCCCTCACGGGTCGTGGCCTTGAGTTCAGGAATGACGTGCGTCGGTGCGAACAGCTCGGCGAGCGCAGGGTCCGAAGCCTCGACGAGGGTCGGGTTCTCGCGTTCTTCCACAGCAACCCCCTTACCCGCGAATGCGGGCACGAGCATTGTAGTCCACCCTACGGAAGTTCGCACAATCGCCGGCGAGCCGACCCCAGCCGATGTTGCCTGCGCGAGTTTCTACGCCTTAGCCGTGGGGCCGAACAACGGTTCCAGCTCCTTTTCGCCAGGCGGTGCAGTCATGAGGCTCACCACCACGAGGGTGCCGATGGAGATCAGGGCGGCCGGGTAGATGCTCGGGATCCCCCATGGGTCGCCCCCAAAAACCTGCGCCCCGGCCTTGCCCTGCGCAGCCTGCATCACGGAGGGTGCCACCCGAGGCAGCACGAGCTCGAAAAAGACGGTCGCGACGGCACCGCTGACGATCGAGGCGAGACCGCCCTGCCGCGTGGCCCTCCTCCAAGTGAGCGCCGCGAAAAGAGCGGGCGTGACGGCCACCCCGTACATGGTGTAGGCGAAGTAGGAGTACTGGAGGACGGAGATCTGCAGCTTCAGGGCCGTCGGGATGAAGATCATGCCGAACGCGCAGAGTCCAAGGCCGACGACGAAGACCTTCTGCAACGCCACCATCTTGGTCGGGTCCGCGTCCGGCCGAATCATGCGTTGATAGATGTCCCTGATTACGTTCGAGCTCGACGAGAGAAGGTAGTTCATGCCGGTGGACAAGACCACGGCACAGGCCGCGCCGAGAAGCAACACGCCGACGGGCTCCGGCACCATGTGACGCGCCGCGTTCAGTACGAGCGACCGCGGGTCCCAGTGGGTCTGGTGTTCGGTGTTGTAGGCCGCCGCGAAGACGGCGATCGCGATCACGATGGTCTCCACGACGATTGTGCCGACGATCCAAATGGCGACCGCCGTTCTCGCTTCTTTCGGAGAGCGGGCTGCGTAGAACTTCTGGTACATTGACTGCACACCCATGAGCAGCAGCAGCGTGGAGAGGAAGTACGAGAGGCCCTTGAGGGCGGGGTACCTGCCGAAGTCCGGTGAGAACACCTCGAAGTGGCCCGGGGGCAGCACCTGGGCGGCGTGCGACCACCCCCCCGCCGCGAGCACCACGAACGGCACGGCAAGACAGCACGCCAGGACGATGATGATGCCGTTCGGCAGGTCGGTGTGCGCCACGGCGACCATCCCGCCGATCGCGACGAAGAGGATCACGAACGCCGCAGCGATGGTCTGGCCCACCTCGAGCGACACCCTGCCGTCGGTGACGATGTTCAGGATGTAGCCGCCGGCCCGGAACTGATAGGCGACGATCGTCGTGAAGGCGACGATCAGGGCCAGGGCGCCAAACAGACGGGCGAACTTGCCGTACCGCACCTCGAGGATGTCCCCAACCGTGAACTGGCCGAATGTGCGGATCTTCCCGGCGATGAAGTAGATGATCGCGATCCCCAGGAAGGCACCGGCAGGTTGCCATATCGCGCTCCAACCGGCGTAGTACGCGTACTCGGCCCCGGCGATGAAGGTGCCCGAACCTATCCAGGTGCAGACCAGCGTGAACACCATGGTCGTCAGGGAGAGCTTCCGCCCCGCCACCATGAAGTCTTCCTGTGTCTTGATCTGCCGCGACCTGTAGAAGTTGAACCCCGTCAGCACCAACAGGTAACCGAGAATCACCCACAGGTACCAGTTCATTTCGCCTCCGCCCCGCACCCGGGGTCAGGGATCCGGGGCCGGGGCCCGCTCCCCCGCCCGTTCCCGAGTTTCGCAGCGACGGCCGGAACATGTCCCGCGCCCTTACCCTTCCGGATTTTCCTCTTCGGCAATCTCCAGTTCATGCCGGTCGCCGGCGGCGAGCAACTCGCGCGCCGCGACCTCGTGCTCCGCCGGAATCAGGATTGCAACCTCGCCGAGGCCATCCAGCGTCAGCCCATAGACCGACCCAAGCGCCTCGCCGCGGGTCCGCGCCGGAATCCCGTTGGCTCTCAGAGCAGCCAGTATCGGCTCGGCGTTGATTGAGCCCTGGACGCGCAAGACCTCAACCTCGGCGTCTATGGTGCTCATGACCCCTCACGGCACGTCGATCAGGATCAGGTGCTTCTGCATCTCGCCCGCCACGTCCACCTTCCCATCGGGCGTGATGAACACGTTGATCTCGGAGCGCGCCGCCATCTCCCCGACGAGGTAGATGCCCGGTTCGATGGAGAAGCACACGCCGGGAACCAGCTGCCGGTCGTCGCGCGTCTCCAGGTTGTCGATGTTGACGCCGCTCCAGTGCACGTCTTCGCCGATGGAGTGCCCGGTGCGGTGCACGAACTGCCGTCCGTAGCCAGCTTTCTCGACGACCGCCCGGCAGGCGTCGTCCACCTCCCACCCGTAAACGGGCTTGCCGGCGGCATATCGGGCTTGTATGAACTCGAGCGCGGCGTTGCGGGCGTCGCGGACGACGTTGAAGATCTCGACGTACTTCGCCGGCGGGTTATTGCCGACGAAACCGCACCAGGTGATGTCGTAGAACACGGCCCCGGGCTTCTCGATCTTGGCCCAAAGATCGATGAGCAGGGTGTCGCCCTTTCGGATCGGCCGCGCGTTCTGCGGGGTCGGCTCGAAGTGCGGGTCGGCCGGCTGCTCGTTCGTACCGACGATGGGGAACTCGTTCATGCAGTTGAGCCCCTCCTCGCCGAATCTCCTCACGATGAACTGCTGGACGTCGTACTGCGTCAGCGTGCGACCGGCTCGCAACTCGCTCCCGACATGGGCGAAAGCCTCGTCCTTGATCCGCTGCACCCGCTCAGCCGCGTCCAGATGGGTGCGGTAGGCCTCTTCGTCCAGCAGGGCCTGGAACGTCTGGACGAGCCCGGCCGACGTGACGACTTCGTAGCCGAACGACCGGATGAGCTCGATCGTGCCTGCGTCCACGACGGAGACGTAGGGGACGTTCGCCTCCGGGGAATACTGCATCGCCACCTTCTTCGCGGACCCAAGCGCCGCTTTCAAGCTCGCGTGCAGCTCCCGCCACGACAGGTAGATTTTCTTCTCCCCGGGCAGGGAGTCGAGCTTGCCGGCCTCCACCGCCGACACCAGGCGGACCGGATTCCCGCGGGCCGGGATCCAGTAGAACCACCGGCGCGTCGTGAACTTGCCGAAGTCCATGCCGAGGATGCCGTAGGCGATCGGGTCGCGGTTCCGGAAGTCGTACAGGAGCCAACCGTCGACCCCGGTGGTTTCGAGCTCTTTCTGGATGCGTGCGATGTCAGGCATCAGGACCTCCTCGCGTGCCCGCAAGGTGGCACACCGAAACCCGCCCGTCAACTGCAGGGTCGGTTACAAACGCCCATTTGTTCTAGTAGACGTAGCGAGGCTCGACGTTGACCACGACCTTGGCGACGTTCGGAAAACGGCCTGCGACCGCCTCACGTAGCCGGTCCGCGATGACCGGAGCGTGGTGGCTGTCCGCCTTGAGGTCGAAAATCACGTAGCAGGGGTCGGTGCCGCCGACGATTCGCAGGTCGTGGAACCCTTCAGCGTACGGGATGGCAGACACGGACTCCTGCAAGAACAACTGGACCTCGGAGTAGAGCGGGTGCTCCCGGTTGACCGGGTCCACGTGCACCACGGCCCACCCGTGAAACCGCTCGTTGATTGCGCCTTCCACCGCTTCGGCCACGTCGTGGGCCCTGGTGACGTCCAGCGAGTCCGAGATCTCAACGTGGAGCGACGTCACCATCGTGCCGCCGTAGAAGTGCACGATGACGTCGTGCACCTGGTCCACCTCCGGCACGGTCAGCGCGATTTCCCTGATCTCGGCGAGCATCTGCGGTGAGGGCGCCTCGCCGATCAGCGGGTTGATCGCCGCCTTGGTCAACTCGTAAGCGGCGTACGCGATGAAGCCCGCTATCGCCAGGCCCGCGATCCCGTCCACCCAATCCCAGCCGAACCGCGCTGCGAACAGCGCCGCGATCACCACGGCGGTCGCAAAGACGTCGCTGCGGTGATGCCAGAAGTCCCCCTCAAGCACACTCGAGTCGATCCTCCGTCCGAGATCAAGGGCGAAACGGGAGAGCCACTCCTTCAGCACCAGCGTGACGGCGAGAAGCGCGAGCAGAGCATTCGACGCCGCGACCGGCTTCGGGTTCAGCAGCCGGATCACCGAGTTCTGGCCGAACTCCCAGGCAGCGACGAAGAGCAGGATGCCGATCACGAGGGTCGCGACGCTCTCGACGCGGCCATGCCCGAAAGGGTGCTCGCGATCCGAAGGCCGGGCGGCAACCTTGAACCCCCAGATCACGACGATCGACGAGAGCACGTCTCCGAGCGAGTGGAAGGCGTCCGCAACGAGCGAGATGCTGCCGATCAGGACGCCCGGGACCACCTTGACCGCGAAGATGACCACGTTGACGACGATGCTCACCCAACCTTCGAGCACGCCGTACGCCTCCCGGGTGTGGGGCTCACCGACCCGTTCCGGATTTGAGACGAACCATCTCACAAGCCAACGGTCAATCACCTCTCGAGGCTAACACGAGAACCGGCCGAGTGGTGTATCCTTCCTGGGTCCTGGCGCAGACCGCTCGTGCCGGGGCGGCCCTGGAGCCCACTTGAGCACGACCAGCGTCCTCGACACCATCGGCAACACGCCACTCATCCCGCTCCGTCGCATGACGGAACCCGGGATGGCGACGGTCCTCATGAAGATGGAAGCCTGGAACCCTTCCGGCTCCCTCAAGGACCGAATCGTCAAGTACATCATCGAGGAGGCCGAGAGGTCGGGCACGCTGAAGGCGCACCAGATCATCATCGACGCCTCGTCCGGCAACACCGGGATCGCGATCGCAATGGTCGCCACCCTCAAGGGCTACCGGTCCAGGATCTACATGCCGGAGACCAAGTCCGTCGAGCGCCGGAAGATCATGCGAATCTGGGGCACCGAGCTGGTGCTCACCTCAGGCGCCGATCAGAACTCCCACATCTGGGCGGTCCAGGAGGCCGCCAAGGATACCGGGACCTTCTTCTACCTCAACCAGAACGGCAATCCCGGCAACGTCCTCGCGCACTACGACGGCACCGGCGCCGAGATCTACACCCAGACACGTGGGCGGGTCGACTGCTTCGTTTCCGGGGTCGGAACCGGGGGCACGTTAATGGGGGTGGCGCGTTATCTGAGCGACAAGGGCTGCCCTGCGAGGATTGTCGCCGTGGAGCCGGACGACTCGCACTCGAAGATCGAAGGCCTGCTGCACTTCGACGGGAGCTTCGTGCCCCCAATATGGGACCGCTCGTTGATCACGGAGCAGATTCGCGTCACGGACGCGGTTGCGTTCGAGGCGGCGCGCCGTCTGGCGCGGGAGGAAGGGATCTTCTGCGGCCCGTCCACGGGAGCGATCCTATCGGTGGCACTCGACAAGGCTCGCGAGCTCGGCGAGGGTCAAACCGTGGTGGCGGTCGCGTGCGACCGCGGAGAGCGGTACCTGTCCACCAAGCTCGTGCCGGAATAGAACAGGGCTCCGGGCTCCGCACTCCGGGAGGAGAAACTCGGGGGGCGGGCAACGATTCCCGCCGGCGGACTGGTTCGTACGCCCCTGGTTGGTCGGTCACCTCTTGAGCTTGAGTGAACAGCCGATCGCTCTGCTTTCGGCCACCGCCGGCCGCGAGCCCGAGACAACCGCATCGATCGCGTCGCGAAGGTAGCGCCGGGTCACCTTGCTCGCGTCCTCTGCGTTGTCGTCGATGGCGCCGTGGTACACGAGCGCACCCTTGGAATCGAACAGGAAAGCCTCAGGGGTGTGCGTGGCGCCGAACGCGCGGGCCAGTTGCGATGCGCCGGCGTCGACGACGTAGGGGAAGGCATAGCCGCGGACTCGTGCGCGCTCCTTCATCTGGTCGAGGCCATCCGCTGGGATGACTGCAGGGTCGTTCGGGTTGATCGCGATCACCCCGACGCCGAGTTTGAGCGCATCGTTGCCGAGGGAGACCAGCCGATCCTCCCATGCCCTGACGTACGGGCAGTGGTTGCACGAGAAGATCACCAGAGTCCCCTTGGACCCCGCCACGTCTCTAACGGCGAGTTCGCGCCCGTCGACGTTCTTCATCTTCAGTTCGCCCGCCGGTATCGGGTCGCCAATCTGAAGCGCGAGACTCGTCCCCACGCCAGCCGCGATCACCACCATAGCCGCTACCACAAAACCGATCCGCCTCATGACAGCTCCTTTCTCGTTCACTTTCCTTCCAGGAGGGGCCTCACTTTCGCGAGAAGCTCGGCATACGTCGAGGCCCCCTCCCAAAACGCGATCCTCTTTCCGCGTCGGTCGAACAGAAGGCTGGCCGGCAGCGACCCGGACCAGCGCCTGTCCAGACCCTCGATGAACTCCTGGTCCCCCTGAGCCTTCACGAAGGACGGGAACACTACCCCCTGGCGCCCCAGGAACGCCTCGACGTCGGGACGTTGGCTCGCAAAGTCCGCCGACACGAGGATGAGCCGCAGCCCCCTGCCGGCGAACTCCCGTTGGAGCCGGAGGAGATCGGGGAACTCCTCGCGGCACGGGATGCACCAGGTCGCCCAGACATTGACCAGGACAACCGAACCCCGGGCGCCCTCGACCTCGTGCAGCACCTCGGAAGCCGAAACCGGCAATACGGCGGCGGACGCCGTCGCGGGTTCCGAGCCCCTCCCACCCCCTATTGCCTCAACCGTTGGCGCCGGAACTGCCAACAGAGCCGCGAGAACAAGATTGGCGGAAGTAGTGACCACCCGGCCGACTCTGCGACCGATCCCCTGCCGGGGAAGCATCGGCCCTGCGCTCCTCATCGCCGACTTCCTCGCCCACACCAATAGCCTCGACCCCCCGAGCTTCAACGACTGCCCGAAGCGAACGATTCCCTGTCGGCGCGCCGCCATAGCGAAGCGGCCTGGTCGACGCGCGCGAGGGCGATAGCCGAAGCCATGGAGCTCGGAGGGTTCGGGAGCTGCGGCAATCGCCGGGAGTGCGAGGCTCTCTGCCACAAGCGAATTTCGGTCACGGCCATTGCCAGGATGACCCGCGACTATCGTGTGGCCCCTGTGGGTGCCCAGTGGACATTCGGCAAGGTCAGCGGCTAGGAGAGCCCGGGTATCTGGTGCGGTCGCGCCCCACTAATCGAAAGGGCTCCCAGTCGCCGCCAGCGCGCCCATGGGTCCGACCTGTGGCTCCACGCAGTTGCGCCCACGCTGCTTGGCGCGAAACAGGTTGCGGTCGGCGCTCGCGATCAGCGCCTCCGCCGAAAGCCGTTGAGGTTCGTCCAGCTCCTCCAACGACGCAAGCCCGATCGAGACCGATGTGGTGACCGTGCGCCCGTCGCCCGTCAGCACCCTGACCTTCCCGACCAGGTCTCGCACCTTGTCGGCCACGACCGCAGCGCCGTCGAGAGCGGTTTCGGGCAGCACGAGGAGGAACTCGTCGCCGCCGTAGCGGCCGAGGGCATCGCTGGTTCGCAGGGCCGAAGCCATCGCCTGCGCAACACTCGCCAGGAGGCTGTCGCCGACGAGGTGGCCGTGGCCGTCGTTGATGGCCTTGAATTCGTCGAGATCCGCCATCCCGACCGTGAGCGGCCTGCCGTACCGGCTGGCGCGCTCCAGCTCCCTTTCGAGCTCGAGGAGTATCGCTTCGCGACGCAGGAGGCCCGTCAAGTTCTCGTACGTCGCCGACTCGAACAGACGGGCGTTCTCGAGGACCGCCGCGACGTTGTGGGAGAAGAGGTTGAGCAGCTCGAGTTCCTCTGCCGAGAACCGCCCCCCATCTGCTCTGTCGCCCGCCAGGAGCAGCCCTACAAGCCTATCGTGGGTCAGCAACGGGACGACCACGGCCGCACTGAAGTGGTGCAGGCGCTGACCGAACGACGCGCTCTTGGACTGCAGCTGAGCCGCGGGCAGCGGGCGCTTGGCGCGCTGCAGCATGCGGACGCCCGGGTCCTCCGGGGACAACAGGAACGACGTGTCGAGGTCGCGCTCCGGCGCGGCCGGACTGGACGCGAGCGTTAACAGCACGCCGCTCTTCGGGTCGGCCAGCAGGAGGGTGGCCGCGCGCATGCCGAAGATCTCCTGCAGCTGGGCGACAAGGTGCCTTCCCATCGCCGGGAGCTTACCCTTGGCCGCCAGCTCCCTGGCGAGTGCGGTCAGTCGCTCGTGCCGGCTCCGTCGCTCGGGGAAGAAGGTGCGATCGATGAGACCCTGCACGCCGCTCCGCAGCGGGGCGAAGAGCAGCCCGAGGAGCAGGGTGGCAGCAGCGACAATCCACATCGAGGTCTTGGCGCCTCCGATTGCCTCGGAGAGGACTACGCTCCCGGCGCCGAGGACAGCGTAGAAGAGGAGCACGAGCGAACCCGTGAGCACCGCGTAGATCAGGCTCCTGCGGACCACGAACTCGAGGTCGAAGAGGTTGTACCGGTAGATCGCGATAAGAACGGCCACCGGGAAGCACAGAAGCAGGGGCGACCAGAGGGACTCCACCCAGTCCGGAGGCCTGGTTCCGAGCAGATTCGACACGGACGACCAGATCGCAATGCCAGCCCACGGAAGCGCGCCCAGCAGGACCAGCCCTGCCTGTTGGCGGCCCTCCGGTAGAGGGAACCTGAACGCGGGCAGCACCAGCAGGACGACGATGGCACAAGCCCACACGGGGATGGCAATGTCACTGACCAGCGTGTCTGCTTGTTGCAAGCTCCACGGCAATAGCTGCGTCCCCGCCGTTCCTTCCGTCAGGCGGGCGGCGACGGCGACCATTACGACCGACGCTCCGGCGGCGTAGTACGCGGGGATCACCCAGCGATGCCGCTCGATCCATCGCTGCCTTGTCGGGATCAGCGACGCGAGGTGCAGCTCGACCCCGATTTGGAACCCGGTGAGCAGAAAGAACAAGACCGACCGCACCGGTTCAAGCGTCGCGAACCCGATGAGACGCGTCGGCATGGCAAGCTCGAGCGCTACGGCCGTGGAGAAAAGGAACAGCAGGCGTGCGCGAAGGTCGGCCGAGCGCCGTCGAAAGGCAAGCAGTCCGACTCCCAGGAAAGCCAGCGTCGTCAACGCGGCGAGGAGGTAGTCTCCCCAAGCGAACGGCATTCCCGGCGTGACCGTCACCCGCCGGCTCTCGCCCTTCCTCCGGACGAGATAGTCGACCGGCGTGTAGCCTTGGAAACCTCTCGCGACCCGGTTGTAGTCGCTCGTGTTCGCGACGGGGACGCCGCCAACCTGGAGAAGGACGTCCCCTGCGCTCAGCCCTGCTCGCTCCGCGGGTGAAGCGGGCGCGACTTCTGTGACCTCCAGGCGTCCGGCGGCTTCGCGGACGAACACCCCGACGCGCCGGCCCGAGCTCTCCAGTCCGACGCGGAGTTGCACCAGGAGGAGCGCCATTGTTAGCGCCGCGCAAAAAACAACCGCGACAGCACTTCCTCTGCCCTTGCCGACCGTCTTTCTGGGATTGGGACCCTCGCTCTGGAGATCCAGCGCGGCCATTAGCGTTTTAGTATATGCCCTCGGCAGACCGCTGCAAGGCCTCCACCCGAGAAGCCACCGCTACTCGTCGATGCCGAAGGTCTTGCGCGCGATCCCGGCGATTGCCTCGCCTATGCTGATCGACGCGGTTGCGGCAGGCGACGGGGCGTTGAGGACGTGGACCTGGCGCTCCGCCTCGACGATCCTGAAGTCGTCAAGCAGCTTGCCCCGGGGGTCGAGGGCCTGTGCGCGCACCCCAGCCCCGCCGGGCTTGAGGTCGTCGGTAGAGATCTCGGGCACCAGCCTCCGCAGCGCCTTGACGAACGCGCGCCTGTTGAAAGAGCGCCAGTACTCACCAAGCCCCATCCGCCAGTAGCTCCCCGCCATTCGCCAGAAGCCCCCAAAGGTGACCGTCGTGAGGACATCGTGAGGCGAGAAGCTCCACCTCGTGTAGCCTTCGCGCTTGAACGCCAGCACCGCGTTGGGGCCAGCCTCCACACCCCCACCGATCATTCGAGTGAAGTGCACCCCCAGGAACGGGAACTCCGGGTCCGGAACTGGGTAGATCAGGTTTCTAACCAGGTGGTGCCGCTCCGGGATCAGATCGTAGTACTCACCTCGGAACGGAACGATGCAGACGCCCGGGTCGACGCCCGCCAGCCGCGCGATCCGATCGCTGTGCAGGCCTGCGCAGTTGATCAGGAAACGGCACCGAACCGGGCCCTTCGCCGTCTCGAGCACCATTCCGTCCCCGTCGCGAACGATCCTGCGGACCGGGGCAGAGAGCATCACCTGACCGCCCGCGCGCCGAACCTCATCGGCGTAGGCCTCGGTGACCCGGACGTAGTCCACGATCCCCGTCTGCGGCACGAAGAGGCCTGCTACTCCCGCTGCGTGGGGCTCGATCTCGCAAATCTCCTCGGCGGCGAGCCGCCGAATGCCGGTCAGGCCGTTGGCCTCTCCGCGCCGCTGCAGCTCCTCCATGCCCGGCAACTCGTCTTCCCGCGTCGCCACAACGACCTTGCCGCAGCGTTCGGCCGGAATCCCGTGCTCCTCGCAGAACCGAAGCAACGCATCCCGCCCCACCGTGCAGTTGCGCGCCTTGAGCGAGCCCGGCTTGTAGTAGAGGCCGGAGTGGATCACTCCGCTGTTGTTGCCGGTCTGATGGGCCGCCAGGCGCTCCTCCTTCTCGACGACCACCAGAGATACGCGAGAGCGGGTCACCACCGCCATTGCGGTTGCGAGGCCAACGATGCCACCACCCACAACCGCCACGTCCACCCTCAGCTCAGGCATGCAGCACCTCTCCGCTCGGCGGATGATACCCCTGACGACCGCGGCGAAGCGATGATCGCTGGCCGTCTTTGACCGACCGCTACGGGGGTCTCCGCGCGCTGGCTGCGCCGACCCCTCGGGCCGGGAGCGCGTGACGGTGCCTCGCAACCGTGCTGTAGAGCATCGCCCCCACTTTCCGGAGCGGCCCGAGCCCCGCCAACACCGCCAGAAAGCGCCCGCGCGGTAGCGCGGCGACGGTCGCGAGCAACGCGTCGTACCCGCTCGCCAAGGCTCCGTCCGGCAGCCTAACCCAGACCGCACGATCGAGCTGTCCCCGGGGCACCGGACACGTCTCTGCGGCCGTGAGTCCACCCGAGTCGACGAACCTGAACCGCCCAAGGGCATCTCGCCGCTCCACCCACCGCCGGGAAGCCCTACATAGCGCGCAGGAACCGTCGTAGAAGATCTCGACCGGAAAGACCGGGGTCACCGATGCCTCCACCCCGGACAACAGGTCGCGACCGATGGGACTTCCGGCACGGTGCGGCGCGTGCATCTTGCTCCAGTGGCAGGGGCGACACTCCGACAACCAGATCAGCGGCGCCGTCTGATTAGCCGCCTTGCCACCAGGGTGATGATCAGGACGGCCAGCACGATGCCGGAGGCGATCTTGAGGTTCTCGTGGACCTGGCTGTATACCGTCACCCACTGTCTGCCGGCCAGCGCCCCGAGCGAGACGAACGTCAGCGACCACAGGAGCGCCCCGGTGTAGGCGAACACCGCGAAGTCGACGTAGCGAAGACGCGTCGCCCCCGCGGCCACGGCGGTCAGGTGCCGGATACCTGGAAGGAAGTAGCCCCAGAGCAGGCCCCAGTGTCCGACGCGCTCGAACCAGGCCTCGACCCGGCCCATCTGCTCGGGCGTGACATGAACGAACCGTCCAAGCCTTTTCGTGACCACCCGGCCGACGCCCCGGCCCAGCCCATAGCTCACCGTGATCCCGCACGCGCTCCCAAGGAACGCCGCGAGCAGCGTCGGGACGAGCTCAAGGTGGCCGCGGTACACGAGGACGCCGGCGAACGTCAGCAACGTCTCCTCAGGCACGGGCAGGCCGATGATGCCGAACATCAGCAGCCCGAACAGCCCGAGGTAGCCGTACTGGCTCAGGAGGTGGGTGAAGATCGCCATCTCGCCGCCCCTTGATCGTCAGCGCCTAGGCCGGCTCGTTCGGGATGCCGGCCAGGACCGCAGCCACCGAGCCCCCTGCCAGCTCGACGCATACCCACCGACCCTCGCAGCGCACGTCCTTCACGCGAACCTCGAGCCCCTCCGGGAGGAAGCGCCGGAGGTCAACCAAGAGGATGCGGTCGCCGGGGTCGAAGCTCACCATGCCCTGACCGAAGCGGCGCGCCAGGACACCCACCAGGGCCGCCGGAAGCGGCACCCCCATCGGACCGTGCAACCCCTCGAGTCGGCATCCGAAGAAACGTCGGTGGAGCCGCAGCTCGCGGACCGTGGCCGACACCTGCGCCGGAAGACCCTTCCAGGCGATGTCGAGACGGAGCTCGAGACCGTCCCCATCGCCGTTCACCTCCAACCGCCGTATGGCCTCGACTCGTGCCGCGAGCTGGCGGTTCGCAAGCAGCTCCACCATGTCGAGGTCGATCCTGAGGGTGAAGCCGTCCCACCTCAGGAGCGGGCGCTGCGCGAGGCTTGATGACATGCCCAGAGTATAGTCGCGGTTCTGGGCTCTGAGGCTTTCTACGTTACCAATCTGCACAGGAGCCTGGGTGCAGAGGAGCAGAGGAGAACAAGACGTCCGAGGGGCTAGGGGCAGAGAGCACCTCAAGTCGAAGTCGTTGCCGTCTCCTCTGCCCCCCTGCTCCTCCGCCCCTCTGCCGCTGCCGAGCCTCTGAATGCGCCAAGGCCTCTCATCCGGTGGGTGCAACTAGAGGGGTTCAGCTGCGGAGAGCGGCGCGCCAGTAGTTCAGGGTGTCTGCAAGCGTTCGCTCGAACGGGATCTCCGGCGCCCAGCCGGTGGCGTCGCGGAACCGCGTCGCGTCGCCGACGAGCACGTCCAGCTCGGAGGGGCGCAGCCGGGCCGGGTCGAAGACCACCTCGACGACCGCGTCCGAGAGCGCCAGCAACCGGTCGAGGATCTCCCGGATCGAGCGCGCCTGCCCGCTCGCGACGTTGTACGCCTCGCCGGCCTTGCCTTTGCCTGCCGCCAGCCAGTACGCCCGCGCGACGTCGCGCACGTCCACGAAGTCCCGCCGCACCTCGAGGTTCCCGACCTGGAGCCGCGGCGGACGCAGACCGGCCTCGATCTCCGCGAGCTGTTTCGCCAGCGAGGAGATCACGAAACGGGCCGATTGACGCGGTCCGCAGTGGTTGAACAGGCGCAACTGCACCGTGCGCAGGCGGAACGTCTGGAAGTACTGGAAGCCGAGCAGGTCCACCGCCGCCTTGCTGACCGCGTACGGCGACACCGGGCGGAACGCCTGCTCCTCTCGTATCGGAAGCTCATCCTCCCTGACAAGGCCGTAGGCCTCGGCCGAACACGCCAGCACGACGGGCGCGTCAAGGTCGAGTTGCCTCACGGCCTCAAGAAGGTGGAGCGTCCCAAGGACGTTGACCTGGAGCATCTCAGTAGGCGTGTCCCACGAACTCGCCACGGACGAGGATGCGGCCAGGTGAAAGATCACATCCGGCTTGGAGGTATGCAGCACACGGAGGAGCGATGGCGCGTCGAGGAGGTCGCCCTCGACGATCCGTACGGCCGGCCCGAGCGCCGGCGCGGCGGGCACTTCGGAGCGCCACCGTCGGAGGCCGAACAGCTCGACCTCCGGATGGTTGGCGAGCACGAACTCGGACAGGTGAAGGCCGACGAAACCCGAGATCCCCGTGATCAGCACGCGCATCGGTTCATGGTAGCCGATTCGGCCCCTCCCGGAGGTCCATTCGACAAGGCCGCAAACGCGGGCCGGGCCGCCTGCGCGGGCGGACCCGAGCGCCGCCGCAGCCCCGGCCACGACAGCCGCCGCGGTCGTTCGCCCGGAGGTCATGCGCCCTTCCTCACCAGGACCGCG
>PMLC01000032.1:9796-40533 GCA_003158745.1 Acidobacteriota bacterium | reverse complement strand
CATGGGCATTCGCCAGCAGCTCGACCGGATGCTCCAACAGTTGAAGGAGAAGAACGGCCGAGCCACGGACGCGGACCTGACCGAGGACGAGCTCAAGGAGCTGGTCGAGAGGTTTAAGGTGCGGGTGCGCGAGGTCCTCGGGAAGGAGTTCCCGGACGACGCCAAGGAACAGCTCTGGGGTGGCATCGGCGCGGTGTTCGCGTCGTGGAACGGACGGCGCGCGATCTCGTACCGCCGCATCGAGGGGATTCCGGACGAGTGGGGCACCGCGGTGACGGTCCAGTCGATGGTGTTCGGCAACATGGGCGACACCTCGGCGACCGGCGTGGCGTTCACCCGGAACCCCGCCACCGGCGAGAACAAGTTCTACGGCGAGTGGCTTGTCAACGCCCAGGGCGAGGACGTGGTCGCGGGGATCCGCACGCCGAACCCGCTTAACGAGGCGACCAAGAACGAGCAGAACAAGCACCTGCCGTCGCTGCAGACCGCAATGTCCGTCGTGTACCGGGAGCTCGACGGAATCCGCCTGGCGCTCGAGAGGCACTACCGGGACATGCAGGACATCGAGTTCACGATCCAGGAGGGGCGCCTGTGGATGTTGCAGTGCCGCGTGGGCAAGCGCACCGGCACCGCCGCGCTGAACATGGCGATGGACATGCTCGAAGAGAAGCTGATCGGGAAGGAAGACGCGGTGATGCGCGTCGCCCCCGCGCAGCTCGACGAGCTACTCCACCCGATCGTTGACCCGGCCGCCGAGAAGAACGGCGACCTCATCGCTAAGGGACTGCCGGCGGGCCCCGGGGGTGCTTTCGGCCAGATCGTGTTCACGGCCGCCGACGCCGTCGCCTGGACCAAGGCCGGCAAGAAGGTGATCCTCGTCCGCGAGGAGACCAACCCCGAGGACGTCGAGGGGATGCGCGCCTCGGTCGGCATCCTGACCGCCCGAGGCGGCATGACCAGCCACGCGGCGCTCGTCGCACGCGGCTGGGGGAAATGCTGCATCGTCGGCGCAGGCGCCCTGGCGGTCGATGTCCACGGACGGACTCTGAAGGTCGGCGGCCGGACCCTCAACGAGGGCGACGTCCTCACGCTCAACGGCACGCGCGGCCACGTCTACGCGGGCAAGCTCGCCATGATGGACGCCACCGAGAACCCGCGCTTCGTGAAGTTCATGGCTCTCGCCGATGCGATCCGCGCGATGAAGGTGCGCACCAACGCCGACANNACCGAGCACATGTTCTACGGCAAGGGCTCCGAGCAGCCGCTGTTCCTGCTGCGCAAGATGATCGTGTCCTCCTCCGAGGCGGAACGCCGCGCCGCCCTCGCCGAGCTGTACCCGTTCGTCAAGAAGGACATCAAGGCGACGCTGGAGGTGATGGACGGCCTGCCGGTCACGATCCGGCTTCTCGACCCGCCGCTCCACGAGTTCGTTCCCACCCGCGCGGACGAGCGCGAGAAGCTCGCGAGCGCCCTCGGCATCACCGCGACCGAGCTCGACAAGCGCGCAGAAGACCTGCACGAGTCCAACCCAATGATGGGCCACCGCGGAGTCCGGCTCGGTGTGACGTTCCCGGAGATCTCCGAGATGCAGGTCCGGGCGATCCTCGAGTCGGCGGTCGAGCTGACGCGTGAAGGAAAGAAGGTGGACCCCGAGATCATGATCCCGGTCGTCGGCCTGGTCTCGGAGCTCGATAACCAGAAGGTACTTGCGAAGAGGATCCAGGTCGAGGTGTGCGCAAAGTATGGGGTCAAGGACATCCCTCATATGTACGGCACGATGATCGAGATCCCGCGCGCCTGCCTCACCGCCGACAAGATCGCCGGCACGGCGGAGTTCTTCTCGTTCGGCACCAACGACCTGACCCAGATGACGTTCGGCTTCTCGCGCGACGACATCGGCTCCTTCGTACCCGACTACCTCGAGAAGAAGCTGCTGCCCGCCGACCCGTTCCAGATCCTTGATCGGGATGGTGTCGGCCAGCTCGTCGAAATGGCGGTCCAGCGTGGCCGCGCCGCCAGGCCAAAGCTCAAGGTCGGGATCTGTGGTGAGCACGGGGGTGAGCCGTCCTCGGTCGAGTTCTGCCACATCGTCGGAATGGACTACGTGTCCTGCTCGCCGTTCCGTGTGCCGATCGCCCGCCTCGCAGCGGCGCAGGCGCAGCTGACGCACCCCAGGGGAGCAAAGACGGGGTCAGGGGTCAGGGGTCAGGGGTCCGTGAAGGTGAAGACCAAGGCAAAGGCAAAGGCTGCCGCGAAGCAGAAGACGAAGGTGACCGCGAAGAGGAAGGCGGCTGCAAAGCCGAAGACCGCCACGAAGGTCGCTGTGAAGGCCAAAGCGAAAGCAGCCGCGAAGCCCAAGCCCACGGCGGAGGCCAAGCCCGCACGGAAGGCGAAAGTGAAGGCGACGGCCAGGGTCAACGCCAAGCAGGTCGTCAAGCCGAAGGCGAAAGCAGCGGTACGACCCAAGGCGCGGCCGACTGCAAAGCTGAAGGGCAGGACATCCGCAAAGCGAGTAACCGGGAAGCGAACGGCCGGGAAGGCCGCTATTCGCTCGAAGGGAAAGTCCCGTAGGTAACGGCGCCACACGGGGACGATGAGTCCCTCGAGACGCAGACTGACGCAACGGGCGGTCCACGGGCCGCCCGTACCTTCATCTTATGCGGCGAGATGATCGGGAAGCTCATCGGGCTCGGGATCACGCAGGAGACCCCCGGCTGTTTCGTCGTCGCGATCGGCTGGACCATGCAGATCCTGCTGTTCATCGCCGTCACCGCGCTCGCTTTGATCAAGTTCATCCGCGGCTGAGGGGGCTGCACATGGGCCCTGCCGGGTCTGAGTTTGGCGTCGGCGAGTCACCGGGGGGACATGTTCGGCGCCGGTTCGTGGTTGAATAGGAGCGATGGAGGACCGCCACCCTCTGCTGGAACGCGCTCAGCAGGCCCCTGAGCAGCCTGGGGTCTACCAGTTCCAGGATTCGCGTGGGAAGGTGCTGTACGTCGGCAAGGCCAAACACCTCCGCCGCCGCGTGCAGTCGTACTTCTCGCACCAGCTCGAGCCGCGCTTGGTCGGCATGTTGTCGCGGGCGCGGCGGCTCGAGTTCGTGGTCACCGCGACCGAAGTCGAGGCCTTGATCCTCGAGAACCGCCTCATCAAGCGCAACCGGCCCCGGTACAACGTCCTGCTCCGCGACGACAAGACATATCCCTACGTCAAGCTCACGACGGGCGAGGCGTGGCCGCGCGCCCATCTCACCCGGCGGGTCCTTGACGATGGGCACAGCTACTTCGGACCGTTCCTCGGACATGGCATGGCCGCGAGAGTCATGGAGCTGATCAGGACGAGGACGCAGGTGCGGACCTGCACGATCGAGATCGACGGCGGCTTGGCCAGGCCGTGCCTCTACTACGACATGGGTGCCTGCCTGGGCCCCTGCGTCGCCGGGTTGACCAGCGCCGAGGCTTACGCGACGGCCGTCGAAGAGGTGACCCTGCTCCTTGAAGGACGCCACAAGGAGCTGAAACCGCGCCTGGAGGCGCAGATGTGGCGGGCCGCGGAGGCGAACGAGTTCGAGCGCGCCGCCCGGTACCGGGACCTTCTCGGGGCTCTCGAAGAGCTCTCGCGCGGGCAGAACGTGGAGATATCCGGGTCCGGGTCGGTGGACGTCGTAGGGGTCGAAGGGGATGGGCGCGACGCGACGGCCGTCGTGCTGGTCTACCGTGACGGGAAGCTCGTGGACAAGCGCGAGTTCCACTGGGAGGGGCTCAACGCGGCCGCCGAGGCCGAGTTCCTGACCGCGTTCCTCGGCCAGTTCTACGAGGCAAACCCGGCGGTGCCCGAACGGGTTGAAGTGCCGTTCGAGCCGCTCGATGCCACCGCCGTTCGCGGGTTCCTTCGGGCGCGCCGGGACGGGCCGGTCCGGCTCGTCGTCCCGAAGCGGGGGCAGCGGGCTCGCGTACTGGAGCTTGCCCGCGAGAACGCAGGGGAGTCGTTCCGGCTGCGTTTTCGCCACCCTCGCCGGGAGGCGGAACGCGTGGGCGAAGCCGTGGCTGCGGCACTCGGACTTCCCCGCCCGGTCGGACGCATCGAGTGCTTCGACATCTCCCACCTCCAGGGCGAGGCGCAGGTCGCGTCGCTCGTCGTGTGGGAGGGGGGGAGGCTCCGGAAGGGCGAGTACCGCTCGTTCAACGTGCGCGCCGGCAAGGGCGCGGACGATCCGGCTGCGATCGCGGAGGCGGTGGAGCGGCGCTATCGGCGGCGGGTGGCGGAGGCGGCTGCTCTGCCCGACCTGGTCCTCATCGACGGTGGCCGGGAGCAGCTCAAGGCCGCGCTGAGAGCGCTCGCGGTGGCCGGGTGCGACCTGCCGGCGGCCGCCCTGGCCAAGCGTCTCGAGGAGATCGTGCTGCCCGGCAGGGTGCGGCCGCTGCTGCTCGAGGCGAACGACCCGGTCCGCCTGCTCCTCCAGCGTGTGCGTGACGAGGCCCACCGTTTCGCCGTGACGCGCCACCGGCGGAAGCGGAGCGCCCGGACGCTTGCCACCCAGCTCCTTGCGGTGCCCGGGATCGGGCCACGGCGGGCGCGCCGGCTTCTGCAGGTGTTCGGATCCGTAGACGGTGTGCGCTCCGCCGACCTCGATTCCCTGGCCAGCGCGCTCGGGAAGAAGGCCGCGGGCGACCTCTGGCGCGCGCTGCACGACGAGCCTGGTCCTGGTTGACCCTGCTTGCGAGCACCGGAGCACTCCCAGATGGAAGCCCAACTCGTCACCCTCATGTGGTTGGTGTAGCATCACAAAATGCGTCCTGACGAGCCGAAGCCCGGACCGCTGGGCAATGCCGAGGAGCCGGCTCACGTCCCGAGCGTGGCCGAGGAGGTCAGGCGTGTCCTTATCGGCAAGCCCAGGGACCTGAAAGACCCCAACGTCTTCCACAAGCTGTCGCTGATGGCGTTCCTGGCCTGGGTCGGCCTGGGTGCCGACGGTCTGTCGTCCTCCTCGTACGGGCCCGACGAGGCTTTCAGGGCGCTCCCCGGCCACGAGTACCTCGCGTTCTATCTCACCATCATGATCGCCATCACGGTGGGCGTGATTTCCTTCTGCTACACCCTCGTGGTCGAGCACTTTCCGTCGGGCGGCGGCGGGTTCGTGGTCGCGAGCCAGCTCCTCGGCCCGGTTGCGGGAGTGGTTTCGGGTTCGGCGCTGGTCGTGGACTACGTGCTCACCATCACGGTGTCGATCTGCTCCGGCGTGGACGCGATCCTCTCGTCCCTGCCGCTCGCATGGCAAGCCTACAAGGTCCCGCTGGATGTCGCCGCGCTGGTGGTCCTTCTGGTGCTCAACCTGAGGGGCATCAAGGAATCCATCAAGATCTTGGTACCGATCTTCATGGTGTTCGTGGTCACCCATCTGCTGTTGGTCGGATACGGCATCCTCGCACATGCCTCCGTGATGCCGCAGGTGCTGCACCAGACGCACGCAAGCCTGAAAGCCGATATCGGCAAGATGGGCTTTGTGGCCGTGCTCCTGCTGTTCCTGCGCTCGTACTCCCTCGGGGCCGGCACCTACACCGGGATCGAGGCGGTTTCGAATGGGGTGCAGATCCTGAAGGAGCCGCGAGTCGCCACCGCCAAGAGGACGATGCTCTACATGGCGCTGTCGCTGATCTTCACGGCGGGCGGTATCATCTTCTGCTACCTGCTCTGGAACGCCTCTCCGGTCGTCGGCAAGACGATGAACGCCGTGCTGCTGGAGCGGGTCTTCTCCTCGTGGACGCTCGGCGGCTGGCAGGTAGGTGCGTGGATCGTGATCCTCACGTTGTTGTCGGAGGGCGCACTGCTCTTCGTGGCCGCACAGACCGGCTTCATCGACGGCCCGCGCGTGCTCGCCAACATGGCGATGGACTCCTGGATCCCGCACCGCTTCGCGAACCTCTCCGAACGCCTCGTCAGCCAGAATGGCATCATGGTGATGGGGATTTCTTCTGCGTTGCTGGTGCTGTATACGAGGGGCAACGTCTCGTTCCTCGTCGTCCTGTATTCGATCAACGTCTTCGTGACGTTCACGCTGACCGAGACCGGGATGTGGCGGTTCTGGTTCACGCACCGCAAGACTGAGAAACAGTGGCTGCGCAACCTTTCGGTCCACTCCGTCGGCTGGATGCTCTGCGTCTCGATTCTAGTCGTGATCTGCTTCGAGAAGTTCAAAGAGGGCGGCTGGCTCACGCTGTTCATCACGTCGTCATTCATCGTGATGTGTTTGCTCGTGAAGAGACACTACTCGAGCGTCCGCAACGAGATCGCCCAGCTCGACGCTGTTTTTGAGCAACTACCCGATGGAGGCAGACCGGCGGGCGAGGCCAAGATCGACGCCCATCAGCCTGTCGCGGCGCTGCTGGTGTCGGGTTACGGCGGACTCGGCGTTCACTCGCTCCTCTCTGTGCAGCGCCTCTTCCCTGGCACGTTCAAGAACGTGCTTTTCCTTTCGGTGGGAGCGGTGGATTCCGGTGCCTTCAAGGGTACGCACCAGCTCGAGGCGCTTGCGTCGAACACCGAAAGCAACCTTCAGCGCTACGTCAATCTCGCGCAGCGGCTGGGAATCAACGCCGAGTACCGCTACAGGATCGCGACCGACGTGGTGGAGGAGGCGGAGCACATCTGCCTTGAGGTCGGAAAGCAGTACCCCCGTGTGGTATTTTTCCTGGGCAAGCTGATCTTCGCCCACGAACGCCTGTCGCACAGGTTCCTGCACAACGACACGGCGTTCGCGATCCAGAGGCGACTGCAGTTTTCGGGGATGCAGACCGTAGTCCTCCCGATCCGCATGCGCATTTAGCGGGCGCCGACGGCGCGGCTACACGCGTCAGGCGCCCCGCCCTGTAAGCCTTGGTTCTGCCGGTCACCGGCCAAGGGCCACCGGCCCCGTCTCTTCCGGGCGCGGGCTCTCGCTATCCCTTCGCGGGTTCCGGCCTCCTGGCGCGAATCGCTATCGTGCAGCGGGACGCGCAGACCAGGGCACCGGTCTCGTCGGTGATCTCGATGGCGTAGACATGCGTTGTCCGGCCTCGGAAGAGGGGCCGCGCCGTCGCGAGGAGCGAACCAGTCTGCTTGGCGCGCAGATGCGTGGCGTTGAGGTCCACGCCGGCGATCGTGTGCGTGCGCAGGTCCACGCTCATTGCGGCCGCCAGCGAGGCCGCGGACTCGGCGAGTAGCGCCGAGACGCCTCCGTGCAGCATGCCGAGGTGCTGATGATGACGCTCGTCGATCTCGAGCGCGACCTGCATCTCGTCCGGGTCGTACTTCGCGACGCGGATCCCGAGCGGCGCGAACACCGTGCGCGGGTTGGTTCCTTCGACGATGCGGATGAACTCCTCGCGGTCCACGTCCACCTCCGGTCCGGGACAGGATAGCGCCCACGTGCGGTTCCTCGGGAGTAGACGACGACCCGCCGGTCTTCGTACTATCGGCAAAGGAGATCTAACGTGACTCGACGCATCAACCTGGTCGTGGTGGGAGTCGCTGTGGTTGTCTGCGTCTTTTTCCCAGGCGGCGCGCGCGCGGGGGGATGTAGCCCATGGCAACCCGTCCAGCTCTCGTCAGGTGCCGGCTCTCTGGCGGCCGCGGCGTGGGGCAACGGGCAGTTCGTGGCGTTCGGGAGCGAGGCGTATGGGAGCGCGACCGGGTCGGCCTGGACCGATCTCGGCGCCGGTCCGCAGATGCCGCTCCTTCAGGTGCGCTGGCTCGCCGGCCGATTCGTGGCGGTCGGTCGCTACGAGACCCTGGAAACGAGCCCGGACGGACTGCAGTGGAGCCAGACAGGCCTCAGTCCCGTCTACGGTCCGCCCGACACGGCGTTGAACGACGTCTCGTGGAACGGCTCCACCTACGTCGCCGTGGGCTTCTACCCGACCGAGAGCAGCGGAGCATTCGGGTACCCGATCATCAAGGTGAGCCCCGACCTGTCCAGCTGGACGAGCATCGCGGCCCCGCCCGGCGGCGGTGACCGCGAGGAGCTCGACGGAATCGTATGGACCGGCGCCCGCTTCGTCGCCGTGGGTCGGAACAACTCCGGCGGTGTGGTGTTCGTCAGCGACGACGGCCGGAGCTGGACGCGCATCTCCGGTCCCGGCGGCGCGGGCATCGTTTGGAACGGACGGGAGCTGGTGGCGGTCGGCGGCGCCGTGGGCCCGGTCGTGTGGCGGAGCGAGGACGGGCTGACGTGGCAGAGCACAACGGTTAGCGTGAGCTACTTTCTCACGGCCGTCACCTGGGACGGTTCCCGATTCGTCGCGGTGGGCGCGAACCCGAGAGTGTACCCGCCCCAGACCGTGATCGTGACGAGCCCGGACGGCGTCGCGTGGGGAGACAACGAGACGAACGTGTCCGAGAGCCTCGTCGCGGTCGGGTCGTATTTCGGAACGACCGTAGCCGCCGGACTGAACGGTACGGTGCTCACACAGGCGTGCCTTGGAGGCGAGCCGTCGTACGTGCCCGCCGCCGCGCACCTTTTGGGGCTGAACGGGTCCTCGTGGCGGACGGACCTTGAGGTCCACAACCCCGGGCCGGCCCAAGTCGGCTATGAGGTCGAGCTGCTCAAGCGCGACACCGACAACAGCGCCCCGGTGTCCCAGGGCTTCACGCTGGACCCGGGTAAGAGCGTCCGGCACACCGACGCGCTCGCGTCGGTGTTCGGTTTTGGCGGAGCGGGGACGCTGCGGGTCACGCCATTCGGCGGTACGGTCATGACGTCGGCGCGAACCTACGACGACGCGCCGGCGGGCAGCTTTGGCCAGTTCGTCGAGGGACAGCCGGCCACCGCAGCAATCACGACAAGCAGGACGGCGCGCATGATCCAACTTGCCCAGGCGACGGACCGCAGCGCCGGTTTCCGCACGAACCTCGGGCTGGTGAGCGCAAGCGCGGGTGCGATGAGCGTCGTCGTGGATCTCTTCCGGGCCGATGGCATTGCTCTCGGCGAGCTCACCGTGCCCCTGCGGCCGTTCGAGTCGGTGCAGCGTAACGAGGTCTTTCGTGAGGTCACCAGCGACGCGGTCGACGACGGCTACATCGTGGTGAGGACGACGACGGACGGTAGCAGGTTCTTCGCGTACGCCACGTTGATCGACAACCGGTCCAACGACCCCGTCTACATTCCGGCGCGCTAGCCGAACCCGCATCGGCGGTGCGCTCGGCCGGTATACTGTCGCCCGATGACGACGGCGCGTGTTCGTCTAGGCCTCGATCGGTTGGCGGAGGATCCGGCGCTCATCAGGGGCCGGCGAGTTGCCGTACTTGCGAACCAGGCGTCGGTGACTTCCGACCTCGAGCCGGCGTGGGGCGCGGTCGCGAGAGCGGGCGCTCGGGTCCTCCGCATCTTCGCCCCGGAGCACGGTCTCTGGAGCGTCGCTCAGGATATGGAGGCGGTGGGCGACGACCGGGAGCCTGCGCTCGGCGTGCCCGTGGTCTCGCTCTACGGTTCGACGTCCAAGACGCTGGAACCCCGCCGCGAGCACCTCGCGGACCTCGACGCCCTGGTCGTGGACTTGCCAGACATCGGCTGCCGGTACTACACGTTCGCCTCCACGATGGCGCACGCGATGGCCGCGTGTGAGGCGGCCGAGGTCGAGGTGATCGTCTGCGACCGCCCCAATCCGCTCGGAGGCGCCGCGCTCGAGGGCGGGCCCGTCGAACCGGCCTGCAGGTCGTTCGTGTCGGAGCTGCCGGTACCCGTGCGCCACGGTATGACGCTTGGCGAGCTTGCCCTCCTGCTGCGCTCGAAGCGCCATCCCACGCTCGCCCTGTCGGTGCTGACGTGCGAGGGGTGGCGCCGGGACGACTGGTGGGACGAGACCGGGTTGCCATGGGTGGCGCCGTCGCCGAACATGCCGTCGCTCAGCGCCGTGGCCGTCTACCCGGGCGCATGCCTCGTCGAGGCGACGAACCTCTCGGAGGGGCGCGGCACGACGCGGCCGTTCCAGCTCATCGGGGCTCCGTGGCTGGATTCGGAGGGCCTGGTAAAGCGCCTCGAGGCGATAGCGCTTCCGGGCGCACGTTTTCGCGCCACGAGGTTCCGCCCGCAGTTCGGGAAGCACGCCGGCTCGGTGTGCAACGGCGTCGAGTGGCACGTCGACGATCGTCTCGCGATGCGGCCGCTGGAGCTTGGGGTTCGGCTGCTGGCCGAGGTGCGGGCGTTACACCCCCGGGAGTTCTCGTGGCGGCGCGAAGCGTACGAGTTCGTAGCCGACGTTCCCGCCATCGACCTGCTCACCGGGTCGGCCGCGGCACGAGAGGTGATCGAGGGTCGAGCCGCGGCGGACGACCTCTTCAAACGATGGCGTCGCCATTGCGACGAGTTCAGCGCGTCAAGGGGCGGGGTGCTGCTGTACCCCGCCATCGGGCGGGGTCGCTTGGCCGGGTAGAACCCGGCGCTGGCAGCGGTCTGGGGTAGGAGTAGACCGCGGGGGCGTCCGCCCCGCGAACGACCGAGGCGTAGGCCAGGAACGATGCGCCTTGCGTCAGCGCGGTTACCTGGGCCGATCCGGCGTCAAGCCTTCCAGCGCCGAACCGGGCGAAGAGATCATCCACCTGCGTGAAACGGTACGGGTCAAGCTGTCCCTGGAAGCTGCCGAGCGAGCGGTAGCTGGCGTCGAACGCCTCGACCCGGATTTTGATCGGCACCTCCGTCAGGCTAAGTATGCCGAGGTTGGTGCGAACCCCGACGCCGCGGTCCGGATCGTGCGCGAGCTCTTCGAAACGGATGATCTGGCCGGTGTGAACGATCGCCTCCCCGCCGAGGGCAGGGATCAACGGACTGGCTGTGCCGCAAAGTGCCACGTTTGACGTCAGACTGCGTGCCACGACCTGGCCGCCATCCGCAGAGACCTTGAGGGCACCGGTACCATGCTTGCCGAAGAGCTCGCCAACGACGTCCTGCCACTCCACGCGCTGTCGCGATTCGAGGACGATCGTTTTCTGATCGGAATTGTCACGGTCGCTTGCGGTCAGGTGCAGTTCGAGCGTCGTGCGGATGCTCCGCGCGTGCGGGTTCTCAATCGCGAGACGGGTCTGCCAGACCGCCCCGGCGCGCCCCATGGCGTTGGCGACCGGCAGGACCCAAAGCGGCTGCTGCGAGGCCACGCCGGTCGGCCTTTGCGGCGCGCCGGAGCGAGACGCAGCGGTGGGAAGCGAAACCGCGGTTCCCTGCCACATGGCGGCCACGAGGCCCCGCGGGCCGAGCGCATCGCGGAGTTCGCCCCGTGCCATCGTCACTCCCACAAGGAAGTACAGGACCGCCACCGAGCCCACGACATACCGTCGCCAGAGGACCGTTTCCCTTGCGCCGAGGAGGACGGCCAGGAAGGGCAGCACGATGAGCGCTCGCGCGTACGCCCATGCCTCGCTGTAAACCGCGTTGGCGAGAAAGACCCCTAGCGACGCGAAAGCAATGAACGTCAGCGCCGGAGCGTCGAGAGCTTTCAGCCTCGACGCCACCAACGCCAGTGCGCACGTGGTGCCGAGGACCGCCAGAGTGCCGAAGAGCTCCATCCACCACACGTGGTGTCCGCACAACACATTCGCCAGCTTGTTCGGCAGCCAAGCGAAGGGCAGATAGAAATTGCCTGCCCCGGTGTCGAAGGCCGTGCCGAAAGCGTGTTTGAGGTGGAACTGCCAGCCGACAGCGAAGGCGGCCGGGATACCGGCGAATGCGGCGGCTGATGCGAGCCGCTGGTGGCGAAGATCGTCAGCGGCGATGGCGATCGCCGCCAACACCGAGGTCTCGCGGGTGAGCACTGCGACGACGGCGAGGGCAAGTGCCGGGAGCCGGCGACCACTATTGTGAAGGTACAGGGCGGCCAGCATGAAGAAGAGCGCCGCCCCATCGGGTGTGCTCCGCAGGATTGCGGCGGCGGTGCCGCCGCTTCCGGCCGCGAGGAGTGCCCACCACGAGGAATGGCCCTCGTCCTGCAGCCACCTCGCGATCAGGTACACCGCGCCGATCGCGAACCCCCAGCACAGGAGCTGGTACCAGACGACCGCCACCGAAGCGTGCCCAAGGGCCAGAATCCACGCCAGCGCTGGCACCATGATGCGCGTGGCCCGGTAGCTCGGTGCGTCCAGGTATTGCGGTGTATCGAGCTGCTGTATGAACGGATCGGTGGCGAGCGCGGCATACATCTGGCCGTCGTACCCCCATGGACCTGCGATGGGAACGGATGCAAACGCCGGGGGCAACTGTGCCCGGGCGCCGACGACGATCAGGGCCCGCACGTCGGATCCGTAGCGCGTGCGGGTCACGACGAGGACGAGCAGTGCCCAGATCAGGACGACCACGAGCGTCACGAATAAGGGAGAGCTGTTCCTGGAGACCGCTTTGGTCAGGAAACCTCGCCCTCTCCTTATCATGTCGATTTCTCTCACGTCCTTCCCGCAGGCGCAGACCGGCGTGCGGTCCCTCATTAGGCAACGGGCCAGCGGGCGCCTAATGGCGCGCCGATTGTACGGCATGGTACCTGCAGTCCCGTCGCCGTGCTCTGCTCATATAAACTGACGGTCCCTGAGAGGCTCGTGAAACGTCGGAGCGACGTACCCAGGCGGTCGTTTCGAAAGAGGCGGTGGCGTGGACAGACACAGGCGGGGCGATGGCGGTCGGCAGCGGTCGCTCTTCTCGGAAGCAGTCGATTCCGGGCCTGCCCGTGGCAGCCCCGCTGAGGCTGTCGGTGGCGTGCCTCCGGCCGATCCTGCCCGCGGGCTCGACGAAGGTCCGAAGGCTGAGAGCGGGCCGGAGCCTACAGACCTGGCGCGCTTCTACAGGGCGCTCGTGGACGGCAAGGGGGAGTTCACCAACGGGGTTCGCCTCGTCTACCCGATGGAGCAGCAGGCCATGCAGTTGGCCAACCTGCTGGGCAACAAGTTCTTCTCGGTGGCGTTCTCGTGGCTGCTCGGCCAGCCGGTCAAGGACACGCTGTGCGGCACAAAGGTGCTGTGGAAGGGCGACTACCAGGCGATCGCCACAAACCGCTCCTACTTCGGGGAATTTGACCCGTTCGGCGACTTCGACCTGCTCTTCGGAGCCGCGCGGCTGAACCTCAAGATCGCCGAAGTCCCGATCCGCTACCGCGAGCGTACGTACGGCACGACGAACATCCGGCGCTGGCGGCACGGCTGGTTGCTCCTCAAGATGGTGGCTTTCGGCGCGGGACGGGTGAAGTTCGTCTGATGGTCCTCGAACGCCTGCTGCTCCACCCGGCGACTCGGGATCTGGATGTGGACGACCCCCGCACAACGCTCCGACGCCGCGAGATCATCCGCAGGCGCAAGTTCTTGCGGCAGGTGTACGGCGAGTGGTACCGCCGTCTCCTCGCCACACTTTCCCCGGGCGACGGCCCGGTGGTCGAGTTGGGTTCGGGGGCCGGTTTCCTGGCCGAGGTTCTGAGCGGCGCTGTCACGTCGGAGGTCCTGCCGGTGTCGGGGGCGCGAGCATTGATGGACGGGTGCGCGCTGCCGTTCGCCGACGGCAGGTTGCGGGCGATCCTCATGACCAACGTCCTCCACCATCTGCCAAGCGTGGAGTTGTTCCTCCGCGAGGCGGAGCGTTCACTGCGACCTGGAGGCGTCGTGGCGGCTGTTGAGCCGTGGCTCACGCCCTGGTCCCGTTACGTGTACGCGCACACTGACACCACGAGCCCTCCGACCCGGACGCACGTTCGTGGGAGCTGCCGGCGGCTCATCCGTTGTCCTCTGCCAACGAGGCGCTACCGTGGATCGTGTTCGAGCAAGACCGCACTGCGTTCGAAGCCGAGTTCCCGTTGTTGCGCGTCCGGTCGATCGAGCCGCTGATGCCCTTCAGGGCACCTCGTCTCCGGCGGTTTCTCGGCTCTGAGCTTCCCGGCGGGGTGGAGCTTCGCCTTCTGGCGCCGCACCGAGGGGGAGGTGCGGTCTCTGGAACGCGGCTCGACGATGTTCGCTGTATCGTGCTCAAAAGCGGCGCAAGCTCGCAGCGGCGGGCAGCCGAGTCCTCAGGCGCGAGTAGGATCAGGAAGGGGGACGACGTGAACAGGCGGCGGCCATGGGGGCCAGGTTGAGCGGGAAGCCCATTGCGCAGAGCGCGGTCGTGCCGGCGCGGCGGATCTGGATGGCGCCTCGCCTCGGCATGCTTGCGTTGGTGTTGTACGGCTCTCTTTTGTGGCTGTCCCGCCCGGCCACGCCCCTCGAATGGGACGAGGTCTTGGCCTTGCGCGGTGTGGTCAAGTACGACGTCGCCACCCACTCGCCGCAGCCTCCTGGCTACCCGGCCTACATCGGCGCCGCAAAGGCCGTCCGTCTCCTGGTCGGGGATCCCCTCCTGGCACTCCAGGTTGTAGGGATCCTCGCTGCCCTCGGGGCCCTGGCTGCGACGTGGGCGCTCGCGAGGCGGCTCGGAGTACCCCCGCTCGTTTCTGCGGCGGCTGCGGCACTTGTCGGGGCGAGTCCGGAGTTCTTGTACAGCGCTGCGGTCGGGATCTCGGACGTCTCCGGGGCGGCCGCAGGCGTGGCGGCCGTCCTCGCGCTCGTGGCGGCGGTCGAGCGTCCGGCGCTGCTGCCCATCGCGGGCGCGGCGTGCGGACTGGTCTTCGGAATCCGGCCCCAGACCGTGGCGGTTCTCGTCCCGGCGCTCGCGTGGGCCTCGGTGGCAGCGGTGCGCTGCGGGCGCTGGCGCAACCTGGCGTTGGGAGCGCTCACCGGCATCGGCGCGGGTGCGGCGTGCTGGGCGCCTGCGATCGTCGTCACCGGCCCAAGGCGCTGGTGGAGCGCGGTCACCGGACAGGTCCACTTCGTGGCGACGGCGGAGCGGACGCTTCACCTCCCTGCTGCGAGCGTCTCCGACATCTGCGGCCACTGGTTTCTCGGGTCTTTCGTGAGCTGGCAATTCGCGGTTCCTCTGTGGGTTTTCGTGATCGCAGGGACGGTCGTGCTCATCCGGACGGGGCGCGCGCGGCTCGCCGCCCTCGCGGGAGCCTCGGCCGCCTTCTACCTTCTCAGTGCGCTGTTCACGATGAACGAGAACAGCTCGTTACGTTACATTCTGCCGGCATTGCCGTACCTGGCGATCCTGGCAGCCGGCGGGCTAGCCGCGAGGAACAGGGCTGTGCGCAAGGCGTCGGCGACGCTCGTGGCGCTCTGGTGTTTGGCGGCGGTAGCCTGGACCTCGCCGGCGTTGCGCGAGCGGCGGAGACCTTCACCGGTCTGGGCTGCGCTCACGTGGATCCGCGAGCATTGCAACCCCGCCACGACCCGCGTCCTGTACGACGGTGTGATCACGCCTCACGTCGATTATGTCCTCCGGAACGCGGGCTTCTCGATCTTCCAGGCCGAGAAGGCATCGGTCCGGGACAGTCTGGAGGTGCCGGGCGAGCAGACGCTGTTCGTGACACCGCTTCCGGTTCCGGGCGCCGACGTGCTGTTCCAGTACCGCCACCGCAGCGGTCGTGTGGTCCAGCTCGCGTGGGGGCGGTACGGATCGTGCGCCGTCAGCCGCATCCGGCGGACTGGAAACGCCGTGTACTCGCCCGAGTGGCAACTCACGAGAGAGAGGCGAACTTACGAGGCCATGTACTCGCCCGAGTGGCAGCTCACGAGAGAAGGGTGGCAGCTGCGGGGCACCGGCCACATTGTCCTCCCGAAGGACTCCAAGCCCGCGATCGTGCGTCTGTGTGCAGGGGTCGAGACGATCACGCTCGAGCGCCCGAACAGTTCTCCGGAGACTGTTGCCCCCGGCCAGTGTGTCACAGCGCGGCTGGTCCCCGGCCCCGAGGGTGTGCTCGCGGTCAGCGTTCCCAAGAACTTCACGGCAGTCGTGCCGCCAATCCAGTTCTTACCGCTCGCGGCGCTCGACCCCGACACGGACGTCGCGTCGGCCTACCTCGTGCCGCAAGCGGCGCACCGGCAGGGGTACGGAGGGGCCGTCTGGCGCACCGACCTCGTGGTGATCAACCCGAACAAACACCCGCTGACGATCACCGTGCAGTTCCTGGCCACCCTCCAGGACAACTCCGTTGCACCGTCGGTCGCCAGAACGCTCGGGCCGGGTGAGCTTCTCACCCTTGTGGACGTCCTCACGTTGCCCAAGTTCAAAGACGCGGGGACGCTGGGGGCTCTGCTCGTCTACTCGCTTGATGACGACGCCGGCTGCCGCGCCTCCGGTTGCAGGTTCATGGCGCTGTCTCGGACGTACAGCTCGCCCGCAAGCGTGTGGCGTGCCGAGGAATGGCTGCCGGGGGTCGCCCCGGCCGGTGCACTCCGACCTGGCGAAAAAGCCGTCCTGAGCCACGTGACGCGCAACGACAGTATCAGGGCGAGCGTCGGCTTTGCGTCGTGGTCCGACCGGCCGGTGCGCGTCATGGCCCGGGTCCTCGATGCGAGCGGCGTGACCGTCGAGACGGATGTTGCTGAGCTCCCCCCTTTCGGTCACAGGCACATCGCCGTTGGTGCGACCGTCGAGGACGGCCGCGTCGAGGTCGTGCTGGAGGGGCCGGCGGAGGGCGGCATGATCGTGCCGTACGTTTCGATCGTGGACCGCCGGACCGGCCTAGTTTCGCACGTTCTCCCTGACAGGGCGCCCCCGCACGTGCTGCTGGCTGGTTGGCGCCCACCGTTCCCGAAGCCGTTGGCGGCGAGGTGAGCGTGACGCCGTTGGGTTCCGACTGGCGCCGCGGGGGAGCCTCTCTGGCTGACCCGCGACCTCAGCAGAACGGACACGCTCCGCAACCGACCGCCACGGCGTGCGAGGCGAGACGTGGACGTTGACCACCTGAAACCGGCCGCCGTGCTCTTTGACCTGGACGGCACACTCGCCGACTCGTTCGAGGGTATTCGCCACGCGCTCAACGCAGCGCTGCGCGAGGAGGGACTGAGCGAGTACGACCTCGGCTGGGTCCATGCCCACGTCGGACGCGGCGCGCCGGCGCTCGTGCGGGACGCGGTCGGTGGCGAAGCCGACGATGCGCTCGTCCGTGCGGTCGGAGGACGCTTCGGCGCTCACTACCGCGCGAGCTTCCTCGATCTCACGCCGGCGCTCCCCGGCGCCCGTGAGGTGCTGGCATACGTTGCCTGGCGGACGGGCGGCAAGGTCGCCGTCGTGTCCAACAAGTACGAGGATCTCTCCCGCGCCTGGCTGCGGCACGTCGGTCTCGAGGAGCACGTCGCGGTCGTGGTCGGGCCCGACACCTACGGCGTGCGGAAGCCCGACCCGGGCGCCGTGCTCCCGGTGCTGCGAGGGTTCGGCGTGGCCGCGGGAGACGCCCTCGTCGTCGGCGACATGGACGTGGACGTGGCCACCGGGTTGGAGGTCGGAGCGCCGGTCGTGGGGGTGCAGGCGGACCCGGCCGCCGCGCGGGGCCTCCTGGCGGCGGGCGCGACGGCCGTGCTCCCCGCGCTCGGCGCCCTCCCGGGCTGGCTTGAGGACAACGGCGCCGGATGGCGCTACCATTCTCCAGGGATTCCGGAGGGCGGGCGATGAGCGAGCGGTGGAACGCAGGAGCGCAGGGCCGTGGCTGACAGGCTGAGGGTCGGGCTCGTGTTCGGGGGCCGATCGGGCGAGCACGAGGTCTCGGTCGTGTCGGCGCGGTCCGTTGCCGGCGCCCTCGACGCTGCCAGATTCGAGATCGTCCCGATGGCGATCGACCGGGCGGGGCGCTGGGCCGACGCCGCTCTGGCCGCCAGCGTGCTGAGCTCGAGCGGCGACAGGCCCGACCGCGTCATGCGGTTCGAGGGAAGCCTCGGTCTCGACTCCCGGCTCGTCGAGAGGTCGGTGGACGTCGTCGTCCCGATCCTCCACGGCCCGTTCGGCGAGGACGGCACCGTACAGGGTCTTTGCGAGATGCTCGACCTGCCCTACACCGGCTGCGGCGTCGAGGCGAGCGCCGTGACCATGGACAAGGTGCTCTCCAAGCGGATCTTCCTTCAGGCCGGTCTGCCGACCCCCCGGTTCGAGGTCCTCACCGCCGCGCAGTGGGAGGCAGAACGCATCCGCTGCGAGGCGCGCTGCCTCGCGCTGCGGCTGCCGGTATTCGTCAAGCCTTCGCGGTTGGGCTCCTCGGTGGGGATCAGCAAGGTGAAGGACGTGGCCACGCTGGCGGCCGCGATCGAGCTTGCGCTCGGCTACGACGACGTCGCGATCGTGGAGGAGGGGATACCTGCGCGCGAGATCGAGGTGGCGGTGCTCGGGGGGGATCCTCCGGTGGCGTCCGTGCCGGGCGAGGTCGTGCCCGGGCACGAGTTCTACGACTACGCCGACAAGTACCTCGACGACGCGTGCCGGCTGCTGGCGCCGGCGCCTCTGGAGCCCGCACAGGTCGTCGAAGTGCAGCGGCTGGCGCTGGCGGGGTTCGCGGCGCTCGGCTGCGAGGGGATGGCCCGCGCGGACTTCCTGCTCGACACCCGCGACGGCCGCTTCCTGCTCAACGAGCTCAACTCGATCCCCGGGTTCACCTCGATCTCGATGTACCCGCGCCTGCTAGGGCTTTCGGGTGTGAGCTACCCGGAGCTGCTCGACCGGCTGATCGCGCTGGCCCTGGCTCGCCACGTTCGTCGTCGCAGGTTCGCCGAGGCCGCGCTGAAGCCGCTTTTCGAGCGTGCCAGGTGAGATGGCCCGGGGAGCCCGGGAAAAGTGAAACGCAAAAGGGCAAACGGAAGAGGTCAAAGGGAAGAAACGACGCGACGTGCCGAAGGCTACCCGGCCGTCTTGCCTTCCGTTTCACCTTTGCCCTTTGACGTTTGCCCTCTTGCCGCGCCTTGTCGGTGGCAAGCGGTCTTGCGCGTGGCCGGTCAAAGCCGTACGATGAACTTGTGAATTTGTTCATTTGCAGCCCGGAATGGGCGAGGAGGCCGTCATGAGCAAAGGAAAGGTCACCCGCGAGGAGGCCCTCGCGTACCACACCGGAAAGCGTCACGGCAAGGTCTCGGTGGTGCCCACGAAACCGTGCCTGACGGCGCGCGATCTCTCGATGGCGTACACGCCCGGCGTGGCGGAGCCGTGCCGTGAGATCGAGCGCGACCCGGCTCTCGCGTACGAGTACACGAACAAAGGGAACCTGGTGGCGGTGATCTCGAACGGCACCGCGGTGCTCGGTCTCGGCGACATCGGCGCCATCGCCGGCAAGCCTGTGATGGAAGGCAAGGGCGTCCTTTTCAAGAGGTTCGCCGACATCGACGTGTTCGACATCGAGGTGGAAACGCACAACCCCGATGAGGTGATCAAGTTCTGCCAGCTCATCGAGCCGACGCTGGGCGGGATCAACCTCGAGGACATCAAGGCGCCCGAGTGCTTCTACATCGAGGAGACGCTCAAGAAGACCATGAAGATCCCGGTCTTCCACGACGATCAGCACGGGACCGCGATTATCTCCGGTGCCGCGTTTCTGAACGCTCTCGAAGTGGTCGGCAAGAAAATCGATGAGGTCAAGGTCGTGTTCTGCGGAGCGGGCGCGGCGGGAATCGCGTGCGCCAAGCTGTACCTGAACCTCGGCGTCAAGCTCTCCAATTTGTACTTCGTGGATACCAAGGGCGTCATCTACAAGGGGCGCAAGGAGGGGATGAACCCGTACAAGGAGCAGTTCGCCCAGGACACCGACGACCGCACGTTGGCCGAGGTCCTGCGCGGCGCCGACGCGTTCGTCGGCGTTTCCGGGCCGAACCTCGTGACCCCCGAGATGCTGCGCACCATGAACGAGGACCCGATCGTGTTCGCGATGGCGAATCCTGACCCGGAGATCACCTACGAGCTCGCCGTGGGGGCCCGCAAGGACGTGATCATGGCGACGGGGCGCTCCGACTACCCGAACCAGGTCAACAACGTGCTCGGATTCCCGTTCATCTTCCGCGGCGCCCTCGATGTGCGGGCGAGCCAGATCACCGAGGAGATGAAGATGGCCGCGGTCCGGGCGCTTGCCAGCCTGGCGAAGGAGGACGTCCCCGATTCCGTGATCCGAGCCTACGGCGGCAAGCCGTTCAAGTTTGGACGCGAGTACCTGATCCCCAAGCCGTTCGACTACCGAGTGCTCCTTTGGGAGGCCCCGGCGGTCGCGGAGGCGGCGATCAAGGGCGGCATCGCGGCCGTGCCGTGGAGCTCCAAGGAGGATTATGTCCGCGAGCTGGAGTCGCGTCTGTCGCGTATCCGACGCGTCATGCACGTCGTGATGGACAAGGCCAAGGCAGCCCCGAAGCGGATCGTCTTCGCCGAGGGCGAACACCCGAAGATCATCCGCGCCGCGAAGATCCTGGTCGACGACGGGATCTGCACGCCCGTGCTGATCGGCGCGAAGAAGGCGATCGAACCGCTGCTCACCGAGTACGAGGTCCCGAAGGACCAGGTCGAAGTCATCGAGCCCACGGCGTCCGGAAAGTTCGACCACTACGTCAAGAAGTTCCACCAGATGCGCTGGCGCCGTGGAGTGGCGGGCGAGGATGCGGCCAAGGCGATGAAGGACCCGGTCTACTTCGGGAACATGATGGTGCACGAGGGCGACGCCGACGGGCTGATCTCCGGCCTCACGATGCACTACCCGGACACCATCCGGCCGGCGCTCCAGATCCACCACACCATCGGCGACGTCACGATAGCAGCGGGGGTGTACCTGCTGCTGTTCGAGGACCGGATGATCTTCATCGCCGACACCACCGTGAACCTCGACCCCAACGCCGAGGAGCTCGCCGAGATCGCATACTGCACGGCCGAGGTCGCTCGGCATTACTTCGAGGTCGAGCCCAGGATCGCGATGCTCTCGTACTCCAACTTCGGCTCCAACACCGACGCGAACACCAGCAAGGTGCGGCGTGCCGTCGAGATCGTTCACGAGCGCTGGCCGGACCTGGTGATCGACGGCGAAATGCAGGCCGACACCGCGGTCGAGGCGTCGATCGCCGAGGAGACCTACCCGTTGTCTGTCATCAAGGGCGACGCGAACATCCTCATCTGCCCGGACTTGGAGTCCGCAAACATCGCGTACAAGCTGCTGTGGCGTCTCGGCAAGGTCGAGACCATCGGACCGATCCTGGCCGGCGTCAACGCCGCGGTGCACGTGCTCCAGCGCGGCGTCGAGGTCGCGGATATCGTCAACATGGCCGCGATTTGCGTGCTCAAGGCCCAGAACGTTGCGGAAGGCCACTGGGCGGCAAAGGGAGCGCCCAGGCCCGAAAAGGGCGGTAAGAAGAAGTAGCTTCTGGAAGCGATCAGACCCAGGACCCCGCGCCAGGGCGCGGGGTCCTTTGCCTCGGCAGGGGCTTCTGGGATCTGCGCGGCACCCTGCTGCCGCCTTCGGTTTCCTTGATTCCACCCCCTGCCGGAAAGGCGGACCGGGTTTGACAGCCCGATGTGCGCCGCGTAGCATCGATCTCAGTAGCCGCATCGAAAAGGGGGAATCGCCATGAAGCGGAACGTCAGGACCTTGGGGTTGTTCGCGTTGGCTTTGTCGTTGCCGGTGATGGCTGCCGCACAGGCCGGCGGCCTTCGCTACTCGATCACCGTCAGCAAGTTCGAAAACAAGGCGGGGTGGTCGGGCCAGTGGGAGATCGGGGATGCCTGGGGCACCATCATGACCGACCTTCTCAACCAGACTGGGAAGTTCATCGTCCTCGGCGAGAAGGACATGCGGCAGGAAGCCATGGCCGAACAGGACTTTGCGGCCTCCGGGCGCGCCGCTGGCGGCGCGAAGGCCCCAGCTACCGGCCAGATGACCCCGGCACAGCTCCTGGTCAAGGGTGCGATCACGCATGTGCAGGACAGCACGGCGGGAGGCCACGGCGGGGTGAACGTGGGTGGCTTCAGGATCGGCGGCGGCGGCGGCAAGGGAGAGGTCAACGCCACGATCTACATCGTCGACTCGACCACCGGCTCGGTGCTCGCCTCCAAGAGCGTCACGGGCGTCTCGACGAAGAAGGGCCTTGACCTCGGCTACAGCGGCGCCGGCTGGGGTGCCAACGCCGGCGGGTACCAGAAGGACAACGTGGGCAAGGCCGTCACGGCCGCCTGCCAGGAGGCAGTGGACTTCATGATTGCGCAGCTGCCCAAGATCCCCTGGACCGCGACCGTCGCCCAGGTGGCCGGCGGCAAGGTGTACGTGAACCGCGGGACCCGCGAGGGCGTGTCCGACGGGCAGGAGTTCGTGGTCGGCGAAGCCAACATTGTCCGTGACCCCGACACTGGCGAGATCCTCGACCAGAGCGTCAACGAAGTCGCGCGACTCCAGGTGAGCCAGGTCAAGGAGAAGCTCTCGATCTGCACAGTCAAGAGCGGCAACGCCGGCTCGATCAGGAAAGGGATGATGGTGAAGTTGCCCTGAGGTACCGGTCGGGCAGACGCTGGCGGACGTCGGTCCTGGTCGAGTGCACCTTCCAATGTGGAATCCTGTTCGGGCTGTTAGTCTGATGTGATCGAGGCCTGGCTTTGCCCGGGGTTTGGAGCCGCCCCGGGCGATGAGCCAGAAGGAGGGAAGCAAAATGTCCGCCTCCAGGATTGGGCACTACACCATCGTTTCCGAACTGGGACGCGGCGGCATGGGCGTTGTCTACAAGGCCCACGAGGAGTCCCTCAACCGTTTCGTCGCAATCAAGGTGCTGGGCGAGCACCTTTCGGAGGATCCGACCTTCGTCGCTCGCTTCGTGCGCGAGGCGCAGGCGGCGGCAGCGCTCTCCCACCCCAATATCATCCAGATCTTCTTCATCGGCGAGGACAACGGGCGACATTACTTCGTCATGGAGTACGTGTCCGGCAAGTCGCTGCTGGCCATGGTCCGGGCGGAGGGGAAAATCGCCAACCCGCGTGCGGCTCAGTACATGCTGCAGGCCGCGAACGGCCTCGCGGCGGCCCACGATAAGGGTTTCGTCCACCGCGACATCAAGCCGGCAAACCTGATGGTGGATGACCGGGGTCTGCTCAAGATCGCGGACTTCGGCCTGGCCCTCCCGCATGACGCCACGACGAAGCTCACTGCGACCGGAATGCTCATGGGGACCCCCGGGTACCTGTCTCCGGAGCAGTGCCGGGGTGAAGGAGTCGATCGCCGGACGGACATTTACTCGCTTGGCGTGACCTACTACGAACTTCTCTCGGGGCGAATGCCGTTTCAAGCCGACAGCCCGCTGGCTCTCCTGCACAAGATCCTCCAAGAGGAGCCGCCCGACATCACCTCCCTCAGCGCCAGTGTGGATCCCGAGGCCCACCGGATCGTCAACCGGATGATCGCAAAGGACCGCGAGAAGCGCTACCAGGACTGCCACGAGCTCGCCGGTGACTTGGAGACGTTCCTCGCGGCCGCGGGTTCCCGGGGCGTCATCGCCGGCCTTGCCGGGATGCGCCCCGCGGCAACGGTGGACGAATCCGAACAGCCGACGAGCCTTCTTTCGGATTCGGCCAAGGCGCCGATCGCCTCACCCCCTGCCGACGTTCAATCGGCGCAGTCGGCGCCAGGATCCGCGGTTTCAGCGCCCATCCTGGCCACATCTGCGACCGCTCCAATGGTGGCGCCGTCGTCCGCACCTGCGACGGCCCCGGCCCAGATCGCCCCGGCATCGGCCCTCGTGCCTGCCCCTCAGGCGGCCCCGGTCGCCGTGGCGGCACCCCAGGCCCGGAAGTCCCGTGCTCCGTTTGTGGCTCTCGGGCTGATCGCGCTCCTGTTGGTTGCAATGGGGGTGTCCGCGTTCCTGGCGTTCCGATCGCCGCTAGTCCGGCGTTACATCCCCTGGCTCGGCGCCGCTCGGACGGCTCAGGAGTCCGAGGCTGCATCGACCTCGACGACGTCCGAAGCACCGTCCGGCCAGAACCCTGCGCAGCAGCCCCAGGAGAAGCCCGCAGAGGGTGAGCCGGCGACTACTGGGGAAAGCAGCAGTGCTGCTTCTGGGGCGGCCGCGGGCGGTTTGGGAGCCACCTCCGGCCGCGAGACCGTTGCTGGCGGCGCAGTGACCCTCGGAGAAACGAGCCGACCGCAGATGGGGGCCGGAAGGCAGGGGACCTCGCGAGCCACGGGCGCGGAGTCCGCGGCGGCGACGTCGGGGCGCGCAAGCGGTGTCACACGGCAACATTCCGAGGCTTCACAGGGCAGCGGAACAGATCAGGCGGCGGCACTCAGCGGCGTGGCGGTCGCGGTCGTGGGCGAGGAACCGCTTGCGGGGACCGTGGCGAGCCTGGTGCAGTCCGAGCTTTCGGCAGCCGGTATGCAGGCCCTCGATGCCGCCACGCTGCCGGGTTCCGAGGATCTCCTGAGAGGCCAGGGCGAGCCCTCTGCGACCGAGCTGGTTCGCTCGTTGCGTGGGAGCGGGGCCGCCGTACTGGTTCTGGCGAAGGTGCAGCGCGTCGGTGAGCGAATGCTCTCGTACATGGGTCGCCAGGACATCGCGTACTCCTCGCGGGTGACGTTGACCAGCTACGATCTGGCGACGGGTCGGCAGAAAGGGCAGTCCCGGAGCGCAATGGTCGAGTACACGCAACTGTCGCTCGAGCAAGCGAGCCAGAAGGCGCTCGCACCGTTGGCTCGCCAGCTCGCCGAAGAGGTCCGCTGAGGACCGAACTGGTCCGTGCAAGGAGGTGGCTCCGAAGCGCTCAGCGCGCACCTGCGCCGAGAGTTGGGAGCAGCCCGATCGACTCTCCGGCCCGTCATGAGTGCTTTTTCCTATCCAGCACGGTCGACGGTCACGGATGCAGCGGCGCCACCGGCAGCTCTGACCGCGCGGCTGCACGCAGAGTCCCTGGTGGACGCACGTGCATTGGAGTAGACTTCTGTCAAGTTCTTCCGGGCGAATCTCGATTCGCCCGCTCGGGAGGGGTGGAATGCGGCGGGTGATCTTCGCGCTCGTGGTTGGGTTGGTCGCGGGGGCCTTGGTCGCGCAGGAGACTCCGGCCTACACTCCCGGGGAGAATCCGTTTCAGGGCGACTTCGCCTTCGTTCTCGGACAAGCCGTCGGCCTGCGCGTGGACCTCCAGGGCGTGCATCTGGACAGCGTGACCATGTCGGCCGTCGGTGAGGTGCGTCCCGGCCAAAAGGTGAAGTGCGAGGCGGTTGTGGCGGGCAGCAACACCACCGACAAGAAGGCGACCCTGACGGCGGTGCTGCTCCTCGAGGACGCGGACGGCAAGAAGCTGGAGAGGGTCACGCTGGATCCGTTCAGGGCCAAGGCCGGCAAGGACTTTCAAGAGCGGCAGAAGGTCTTCGTCGGAGGCGACGCGCTGACAGGCGCCCGCAAGGTGTACCTCTTCATCCAAGTCGCGTTCTGAGACGGGACCGCGGCAGGGCGGGAGGCCGGAAGGTTGTTCCGGGCCCGATTTGACGCCGGAGCCGCGGACCGCCTGCTTGAGCCTAGCTTTGTGGAGGCTGTAACGCCGACTGAATCGCGGACGCGAGGTCGAGGTCGCGGTCGGTTAGCTTCTTGACCTTGTGGGTCGTGAGGCGAACCTCGAGAAGCCCCCAGGCGACGCGCAGCTCCGGGTGGTGGTCGGCGCGCTCGGCGAGAGTGCCGACTCGCACTGCCGCCGCCAAGGCAGACGAAAAGTCGGGAAACCGCCAGCGCCCGACCAGCTCCTCGCCTTCCAGCGTCCAACCCGGAAGCTCGAGGCCCGCCCGCCGGGCGATACCCGCGTCTACCACTCTCTTGTCCTTCCCAGGAATCCGATGAACTCGGAGCGGACCTTGCGGTCCTCGAAGCACCCGCGGATCGCGGAGGTGATCGTGAGCGCTCCGGGCTTCTTGACGCCCCGCATCTCGACGCAGAGGTGGCGCGCCTCGATGACCACCATCGCACCGAGGGGGTGCAAGCTGTTCCACAAGTAGTCAGCCACCTGCTCCGTCAGACGCTCCTGGATCTGAGGACGCTTCGCGTAGAACTCCAGGATCCGGGGGAGCTTTGAGAGGCCGACAATCCGACGGTTCGGAATATAGGCGATGTGGGCATGGCCGTAGAACGGCACCAAGTGGTGGGCGCACATTGAGTAGAAGGGCACGTCGCGCTCCATCACCATCGACTGGTAGTTCTCTTCGTTCGGGAACGTCGTGACCTTGGGCTCCGCGCCCTCCACCAGACCGTGGAACATCTCGAGGTACATCTTTGCCACCCGCCCGGGCGTGCCGGTGAGGTTCGGGTCGCTGCGGTCGAGATGCAGCAGGTCGAGGATCGCCCCGATGTGCTCCGCGAGCTTCTCAATCCTCTCGCCCTCCTCCCCGTTGGGGATGAGATTGGAGTCGCGGTCTGCGATTGAGGTCTCGGGCTGGGCGCCCAGCCCCAAGCTCTTCCTCATGTTGCCTCCCCGGCCAACACCAGAAGCTCGGCGGCCCCCAGTCTATTCCAGAAAGCAACAGGATGACTCGAGGCGCTCGGCCGGTCGCGTGTAGAATACCGCCCGGAAACTGCGGTCCGGGCCTGGGGTTGAGCCGCCTGCCCTCTCGATGGGGCCAGCAGCTCGCGGACGGCCGGATCCGGAGGGCGGCGGGGCGATGAAGGGGATCATCCTGGCCGGTGGGGCCGGCACGCGGCTGCACCCGATCACGCTGGCGGTGTCGAAGCAGCTCGTGCCCGTATACGACAAGCCAATGGTCTACTACCCGCTCTCAACGCTCATGCTGGCGGGGATCCGCGAGATACTGGTCATCACGACTCCGCACGAGGCGTCGCTCTTTCGTGGGCTGCTCGGGGATGGCAGTCAGTGGGGTCTCCGTCTCTCGTTCGCGGAGCAGCCCGCGCCCGGCGGCCTCGCGGAGGCGTTCGTCATAGGGGAGAAGTTCATCGGCGGTGACGCAGTGAGCCTAGTCCTCGGCGACAACATCTTCTACGCCCAGGGTCTTGCCAAGACGCTCCAGGCCGTGGCGACCCGGAAGCGCGGGGCCACGGTGTTCGGCTACCGGGTTCGGGACCCGGAGCGATACGGCGTCGTGGAGCTGGACGACACCGGCAGCCCGATCTCCCTCGAGGAGAAGCCGACGCACCCGCGATCGCACTACGCGGTAACCGGTCTGTACTTCTACGACAACCGTGTGGTGGAGATCGCGAGGTCGCTTCCTCGGTCGGCTCGGGGTGAACTCGAGATCACCGACGTGAACCGCAGGTACCTGGAGTGGGGCGAGCTCACGGTCGAGGTCCTCGGGCGGGGAACCGCGTGGCTGGACACCGGCACGCACGAGTCGCTGCTCCAGGCGGCGAACTTTGTCCAGGTCGTCGAGCAGCGCCAGGGTTTGAAGATCGCCTGCCCCGAGGAGGTTGCCTGGCGGATGGGTTTCATCGACGACGCGGCTCTGCGCCGGATCGCGCAGCCGCTCGCGAAGTCGGGCTACGGGGAGTACCTCCTCGAGTTGCTCGCCCAACGGTGAGGTGCAGGGTGAGCCTCCCGCCGCCCGCTGTCGTGACGGGCCGTACGTACCGAAGCTCAAGGAAATGCAAATGACGACGAGGATCCTCGTAACAGGTGGCTGCGGTTTCATCGGCTCCAACTTCGTCCGAATGGTGCTTGCCGAGCGCCCCGGCTGGGAACTGGTCAACCTCGACAAGCTCACCTACGCCGGGCGTCTCGAGAACCTCGCCGATGTTGCAGGCGACCCGCGCTACCGCTTCGTGAAGGGCGACATCTGCGACCCCGAGACGGTGCGGGATGCGATGACCGGTTGCACGGCCTGCGTCAACTTCGCGGCCGAGACCCACGTGGACAGGTCGCTCCTTGGCGCCGGGCACTTCATCGACACCGACATGAAAGGCGTGCTGGTGCTCCTCGAGGAGGCGCGTCTCGCCGGCGTGAAACGCTTCATCCAGATCTCGACAGACGAGGTGTACGGGTCGATTGCCGAGGGCTCCTTTACCGAGGAGAGCGTCCTCAACCCCCGCAACCCGTATGCCGCATCGAAGGCCGGCGGCGACCGCCTGGCATTCGCCTACTGGGCCACATACAGGGTGCCGCTTTCGATCACGCGGGCGTCCAACAACTACGGTCCATTCCAGTACCCGGAGAAGCTCGTCCCACTCTTCGTCACCAACGCCCTCCGGGACGAACCCCTGCCTCTCTACGGTGACGGAAGAAACGTCCGCGACTGGCTGCACGTCGATGACCACTGCCGGGCGGTCCTCTTCGTCCTCGAGCGCGGCGCTGACGGCGAGGTCTACAACATCGCCGGCGGCAACGAGCGGGAGAACATCGAGATCACCCGCGAGGTGCTTCGCCTGCTGGGCAAGCCCGCGAGCCTGATCCGCCCGGTCGAGGACAGGGTCGGCCACGACCGGCGCTACTCGCTGGACGCCGGCAAACTGCGGCGCCTCGGGTGGGCGCCACAGGTTCCCTTCGAGCGCGGGATCGACGAGACCGTACGCTGGTACGTCGAGCACGAAGCGTGGTGGCGTCCGATCAAGGACCACGACGGCGAGTTCCGGCGGTACTACCGGGAACAGTACGGGGCTCGCCTCGGATGAAACAGGGTCCGGGGTCCGGAAGGGCAGGCGCATGCGGCTCCTCGTGACGGGCTCTCGGGGGCAGCTCGGGCGGGCGCTGGAACGCGCCGCACCGTCGCTTGGCCACGACTTTGCCGGCTACGACCTCCCGGAACTGGATATTACCGACGCCGCCGCCGTGCACGCGGTCGTCCGGGGTGCGAAGCCCGACGCGGTCATCAACTGCGCTGCGTTCACGGCCGTCGACGCAGCCGAGACCGAGGCGGAGAGGGCTCTCGCAGTCAACGGCACCGCCGTCGCGGGCCTGGCCGCCGCTGCGGACGCGGTCGGCGCGCTTCTCGTCCAGATCTCGACCGACTACGTCTTCGACGGCACCTCCCGCCGGCCGTACCGCGAGGACGACCCGGTCAACCCGCAATCCGTCTACGGCAAGACCAAGTTCGCCGGCGAGCGAGCGGCTGCCGCGGCGCGCCGGCATCTCGTCGCCCGGACGGCCTGGCTCTTCGGGGAGGGCGCGAACTTCGTCGCTGCGATCCGCAGGCAGATCGAGGCAGGCGCTTCGACCTTGCGCGTGGTCGGCGACCAGCGCGGTTGCCCGACGTACGCAGAAGACCTGGCCGGGGCCTTGCTGCGCCTGCTCGAATTGGGCGCAGAAGGCACGGTGCACGCCGTCAACGCAGGCGAGGCGAGCTGGTTCGAGTTCGCCGGGGAGATCGTCCGGCGAGTCGGCGCTGACGTGACCGTCATCCCGATCGCGACCGCCGAGGCTGCACGGCCCGCCCCAAGGCCTGCGCGCGCGATCCTCGACACCGGACGTCTGCAGGCGTTGCTGGGCGGCGGACTGCGTCCATGGCAGGAGGCGCTCGGCGAGTACTTGCGCCTGGGCGCGTAGCAAACCGCTTCTCGCCGGCGCATCGTTGACACCGTGCGGCGCCGGCCCGACAATCGTCGAACAGGTTCAGGAGTGCACGCGCGGCGCCGTTGCCGCCGACCACGGAGGAGCCCGATGCCCCACGGCGCGCAAGCTCGCAGAGTCGGCTTCCCGGCGATCATCCTCGTGGCCCTGACGGTGGCGACGTTGTCGTGCTCCCGGCGCGACTCCCGGCCGGCCGGCGTTCCGGAGGCGCCCGGCGCCTCGAGGCGGGCCTCCGCAGGCCTCGACCAGGGTGCGGGAGGCGCGCCTCCGATGGAGAAGTACGTTTCGAAGCAGGCCTCGTTCGTCGTCTACAAGCCGGAGGGGTGGTCGGTCCGGGAGGAGTCGCAGGACGGGGTTCAGGGCCTCCGGGTGTCGGATCCGGGGGCGAGCCTCGAGGCCGCGTTGTACTTCGGCTCGAACCCGACCGCCGGCGACATCACCGCGCTCGCTGGGGTCTTCGCCTCCGTCCTCGCAAGACAGCACCCGGACCTCCGCATTGGAAACGTGATGGTCTCACCCGACCGGAGGCGCGTGATGTACGACGGCGTCTTCACCTCGGCGGAAAAGGGCAAACGGGAGATCCGGTGCTGGGTCGCGAGCGGGGCGGGGGAGTTCGTCGTCTCGAGCATCGAAGCGCCTGCCGGCCGACTCGCTCAGGAACGGCAGCTCCTGCTGACGATCCTCGCCAACGTCCGGGTGTTCAAGGGGGCGTTGGCAACGGGAGCGGCGGTACCCACCCGGATGCCGATGGCGTCTCACACCCTGAGCGACGGCTCGGCGAGCTTCCTGATGCCGGTCGGGTGGAGTTGCCGGGAGCTCGGAAAGGGCTCGTTCGCGGTGAACGATTCCGGAGGGGCGTTCGGGTTCCTGGTCGGCAGCGCGGACATGATCACCCCCAGGCTCGGCGTGACGTTCCCCGGGGCGATCGTCTCGCCATACCTCGCCCCCAGCGGTGCCTGGGAGTTCCTCACGTCGCACTTCGGCCTGGCGAGCGACATGCGGTTCGAGAGCGTCGTTCCCCGCAGCGATCTCGCCAGCCAGTTCGCGACCGTCTACACCTCCGGACCGGTCCAGGTGGAGGAGTTCGTCTACACGTGCACGACTCGCGGCGGCCGCTGCCGCGGCTACACGATCGGCCTCTCGCTCGGCTCGCGCCTCGACACCAACTGGAACTTCCGGCACCTCTCCGTCTACGCCCCGGCGGAGCGGTTCAACGGCTTCCTGCCGAGCTTCGCGGCAATGCTCGAGTCGTACCGGATCAGCGACGCCTGGGCGCGCCGGTACGTCGCGCAGGGGCTCGCCCGCCTGCGCCAGCTCCAGCAGCAGACCTCGGCGATCGTCGCCCGCAACGCCGAGGAGATCCACTCGATGATGCAGGCGGCGTACGACGAGCGGCAGAGGAGCCATGAGTACATCGACTATCAGTTCACCAACTACATCCGCG
>PMLC01000032.1:0-9774 GCA_003158745.1 Acidobacteriota bacterium | reverse complement strand
GGCCGCCTCCGGGGCTCCTGAGGCGGGCCGGGGGTGGGGGCGCCGCGCCCCCGTACCGGTCGGGAAGAGACTCTCACTCCGATTGCGTGAATGTGTCTCAAAACACTGTTCGTACTTGATTTCGTGAAGCGGTTCACATACATTGTGCCGCGGGGGGATGCAGTCCGCTGTGCGTGTGCAAATGGACGCTATGACCAAGCCCAACGGGCGCGCCGGTGCGTGCGAAGTTCTGACCGCCCCCATCGTGATCCTCGTCGGACACTTCGGGAGCGGGAAGAGCGAGATCGCCATCAACCTCGCCCTCGGCTTCGCGGCCCGCGGCGACGACGTCAGTCTCGTGGACCTCGACGTGGTCAAGCCCTACTTCCGGTGCCGGGCGGCGCGGGAAGAGGTCGAGGCCAAGGGGATTCACCTCATCGTTCCCGACGGCGACCGCTTTTACGCCGACCTGCCGATCATCGTACCGGAGGTCAAAGGTGTGCTGACACGATCGCTCGGCGCCCACGGGCGCGTGATCGTCGATGCCGGCGGCGACGACACCGGCGCTCGGGCGCTCGGCAGCCTGATGGACGCGATCGACCCGGAACGGTCCGAGATGCTCTTCGTCGTGAACACGAGACGGCCGTTCGCCGAGGATCAGGCCGCTCTCGTCGCGATGCTGCGCGACATCGAGACTGCGGCCCGGCGCCGGGTCACGGGACTGGTCGCCAACACGCACCTGATCGAGGAGACGACGCCAGAGGTGGTGCGCGAGGGGTTCGCGGCGGCCCTCACGCTCGCCGCCACCACCGGGATCCCGGTTCGGTTTTGCGCGGTCCTGAAGAGGATGGTCGGCGCGTTGACGGGAACGGACGTGCCGATACTTTCGATCGAACGCTATCTGCTACCGCCCGAGGCGCCGGGCATGACGGGCCGCCGCCGGCGCTTTGCCGGGGTTTGAGAAAGGAGACAGATCGTGCCGAAGCCGATCATCGAGGTGGACAGGTGCAAGGGGTGCGAGCTGTGCATCAACGCCTGCCCCGAGGATGTTCTCGCCATGTCCTCTGAGATCAACGCAAAGGGGTACTTCTACCCGAGTGTCGTGCATCCGGACGACTGCACCGGGTGCCGCTATTGCCTCCTCGTGTGCCCCGACACCGCGATTCAGATCGAGAACAAGGGCAAGGTCACCACGCCTCCGGAAGCGCTCACGGGTAAGACATTCTCCTACTGCCCGGGTTGCACCCACGGCGTGATCCACCGGCTGGTGGCGGAGACGATCGACTCGCTCGGGATCAGGGATCGGACGGTGGGGATCGCGCCGGTCGGCTGCTCGGTGCTGGCCTATGAGTTCTTCAACTGCGACATGCAGGAAGCCTCGCACGGCCGCGCGATGGCCGTCGCCACCGGGATCAAGCGCGGGCGCCCCGACCTCATGGTCTTCACCTACCAGGGCGACGGCGACCTCGCTTCGATCGGCATGGCGGAGACAATCCACGCGGCCAACCGGGGCGAGAAGATCACCGTGATCTTCGTCAACAACGCGATCTACGGGATGACTGGCGGCCAGATGGCGCCGACGACGATGCCGGGCCAGGTGGCGACCACCTGCCCGACCGGCCGGGACGTCAATCTCGCCGGGTGGCCGATCCGGGTGGTGGAGCTCCTCAAGACGCTCCGGACCCCGGCGTACCTCGCCCGCGTGGCGGTCCACGACCCCAAGAACATCCTCAACGCGAAGAAGGCGATCCGGAAAGCGTTCAAGTACCAGCTCGACGGCACCTGCTTCTCGCTTGTCGAGGTGCTCTCCACCTGCCCCACCAACTGGGGGTATCAGCCGCACGAGTCGTGCGAGTGGGTGGAGGAGAACATGGTGCCGTACTACCCCCTCGGCGAGGTCAAGGTGCCCGAGGAAGTGCCCGTTCAGGTGGGGAGCTGACCATGTACAGCGAAATCGTGTTGGCCGGGTTCGGCGGTCAGGGCGTGTTGCTGATCGGCAAGCTGATGGCGTACGCGGGCATGAAGGCCGGCCACGAGGTGACCTGGCTGCCGTCGTACGGCCCCGAGATGCGGGGCGGGACGTGCAACTGCACGGTCGTGCTCTCGGACAAGCCGATCGGCTCGCCGATCTCGAAGCGCCCGCACGCCCTCATCGTCCTCAACCTCCCCTCGCTCGACAAGTTCGAGGACACGGTGCGCCCCGGCGGGATCATCGTCGTCAACACCTCGCTCATCAACCGGCTGCCGAGGCGCACCGACGTGACGGTGGTGCCGGTGCCGGCGAACGAGATCGCCCTCGAGCTCGGCAACGCCAGGGCGGCCAACATGGTCGCGCTCGGGGCGTTCATCGCTGCCTCGGGTCTGGTGGACAGGGCGAACGTCGGCGAGGTGCTCAAGGAGAGCTTCGCCGCGAGGCCCAAGCTCGTGGCGATCAACGAGGAGGCTCTGCGCCGCGGTTTCGAGATCGGCCAGGCCCACACAACCGCAGTGGCGGCCGGGTAAGGAGCGCGCGATGGCGAAGAAGCTGATGAAAGGGTGCGAGGCGATCGGCGAGGCTGCGATCCACGCCGGGTGCCGGCTGTTCTTCGGCTATCCGATCACGCCCCAGAACGAGATCCCGGAGTACATGTCGGCCCGTCTGCCGCAGGTGGGCGGGATGTTCGTCCAGGCCGAGAGCGAGGTCGCCGCGTCCAACATGCTGTACGGCGCCTCGGGCGCCGGGTGCAGGGTGTTCACCTCGAGCTCGAGCCCGGGGATCAGCCTGATGATGGAAGGGGTGTCGTACATGGCCGGTGCCGAGCTCCCGGTCGTGATCGTCAACATCATGAGGGGCGGGCCCGGCCTCGGCGGCATCCTGCCGTCCCAGTCCGACTACTTCCAGGCGACCAAGGGCGGCGGACACGGCGACTACAGGGTGCTGGTGCTGGCGCCGTCGACGGTGCAGGAGGCGGCGGATTTGGTCATCGACGCGTTCGACCTCGCCGACAAGTACCGCAACCCCGTCATGGTCGTCGGCGACGGCCTGATCGGCCAGATGATGGAGCCGGTCGAGTTCAAGAAGACGATCAAGCCCGAGGAGCTCGCCGAGAAGCCGTGGGCGACCACGGGGTGCGCCGGCCGGGAGAGGAACGTCATCAACTCGTTGTACCTCGACCCCGAGCAGCTCGAGAAGCACAACTGGGACCTCTACGCCAAGTACCAGTCGATGGCCGCCGAGGTCCGCCACGAGGACTACAACACCGAGGGCGGCTGCGACGTGCTGATCGTGGCCTACGGGACCGTGGCGCGCATCGCGAAGACCGCAATCGACCAGGCGCGCGAGAAGGGGCTCAAGATCGGCCTCTTCCGCCCGATCACGCTGTACCCGTACCCGGCCGAGGCGCTCGCGAAGGCCGCGCTCGGGGCCAAGGCCGTGCTCGTGGCCGAGCTCTCGACGGGCCAGATGGTCGAGGACGTCCGCGCCATCGTCGCGGGCCGCCGTCCGGTCGCCTTCCACGGACGCGTGGGCGGGATGGTGATGGGCCCGGACGACCTCGTCGCGGAAGCCGAGAAGCTCGTTGCGGTCCCTGCATGAGACCCGGCCGCGGCGCCGGATCGATAGAGAGGGCGGAGGTGGCGGGATGAGCGGAAATCAGCAGGTGCTCGACATCCTGAAGAAGGCGTACCAGATCGAGATCGACGGCTACACGTTCTACTCGATGACGGCCGAGCGCGCGGAGAAGGAAGCCGTGCGGGAGCTCTTCGCCAAGCTGGCGGCGGACGAGGTCCAGCACCAGGCGTTCCTGCGCGGCATCGCCGGCGCCTACAACGCCAAGGGGGCCGACGCGTTCAAGATCGACCTGCGCTCGCCGGAGGCGCGCGCCATCAACCAGGCGTTGTTCACCGGCAAGTTCCGCGAGCAGGCCGCGACCACGGAGTTCGAGCTCGGCGTCCTCTCGATCGGGATGACGCTGGAGACCAACGCCCTCACGTACTTCTCGAAGGCGGCCGACCAGGCCCCCGAGAAGGAGATCAAGGCGTTCTACCGGTTCCTCGCCGACTGGGAGCAGCAGCACTTCGACGCGCTCCAGACACTCTTCAACGCGGTCCGCGCCGACCACTTCGCCGCCAGCAGCTTCGCACCGTTCTAGGCACTGTTCGCGACCAGAGAGCCTGAGAGCATCATTATCAGAGGGTCTTCTCCATGGCGCTGACTCCGGTACAGATTCGGAGTGCAGGGGCTGCCCAGCAGGCCGCCGCCCATGACCCATCTCCCCAGGCGCGCCTAGTGGCTGGCCCCGGAACCGGGAAGTCGTCGGCGATCGAAGAGCGGGTTCGCTGGCTCCTGTCGCAGGGCGTTCAGCCTGCCGCTGTCCACGTGGTGTCCTTCACTCGCGCGTCCGCCCTTGATCTCCGGCACCGGGTTTGTGATTACTGCGCACGCAATGGTCAGCCAAGCGCCGCTCAGGTGCGCGTTTCGACCCTCCACTCCCTTGCGTTGCGGACGCTCCGCGCAGCTGGCCTACTGGCTGCGTACCCGTCTGATCCTCTGGTGCTAGACGCCTGGGAGTTGGAGAACGTCTTTGACGCTGAGTTCGGGCAAGAGTCTAAGATAGGGAAGGACCGCCGCGAGAAGATCCGGCTGGAGCATGAAGCCTACTGGAGCACCGGCCAGTGGGGGTCGCCGAGCTACCTGCCGCCCACCCCGGCCATTTCGGCCGCCGAGCGAGCTCAGTTCGACGCGTTCCACGGGCCGCGCACGCAAGCCTACTCCTGCGTGCTACCCGGCGAGATTGTGCGCCAGTGCGTGAAGCACATGGCTGCGGGGACACTGAGCGCCGTCGGTCTCCTCAACATCGAGGATCTTGTGGTTGACGAGTTCCAGGATCTCAACTCCATGGACCTCGAGTGTGCTTCTGCCTCGGTTTTGTCGACACCAAGAATAGCCCGTCTCGTCACGCCGCGGCCTCGTTTTCAAACCTCGCTTCGGCTTCGGCCGGGCTGATGAAGCCGATCGAGGAATGCATCCGCGCCCGGTTGTAGAAGATCTCGATGTACTCGAACAGGGCGTCGTGGGCCAGCGCCCGCGAGGGGAAGCGCTCTCCGAGCTCCACTTTCAACGTCGCGAAGAAGCTCTCGACGACGGCGTTGTCCCAGCAATTGCCCTTCCGGCTCATGCTGACCGTGAGCCCGTGCGTCCGCAGCAGCCTCTGGTAGCTCGCGCTGGTGTACTGGCTTCCCCGGTCGGTGTGATGGACCAACTCCGTGCCCACGTGCCGTTCGGCCAACGCCCGCTGGAGTGCCGCGTGTGCCAACGACTCGGTCAGCCGCTCAGCCGTCGCCCATCCGATGACGCGCCGGGAGTACAGGTCGAGCATCACCGCCAGGTATAGCCACCCCTGCTCGGTCCACAGGTACGTGATGTCACCGGCCCACGCGATATTCGGCGCCGCCACCGTAAACCCCCGATCGAGCACGTTGGGCGCCGTGGGGCGCGACGCGGCGGCCCGGGTGGTCTGTCGGAATCTCCGCGCCTTCTTTGCCCGCAACCCGTCGTGCCGCATCAAACGCACCACCCGCGCCTGTCCGCACCGAATGCCCCGGTCTCGCAGCGCCCGGTGCATCCGCGGCCTGCCGTACGTCTGCCGGCTGGCGCGAAAGATCGATCCGATCTCCACCCTCAGCCGCCGGTCCTCACGCTGCCGGTCCGACACTGGCTGCTGCCGCCACCGGTAGTACCCGCTGGCGGAGACCTCCAGCACCGTACACATGACACGGATGGGGTGCGCCTGGCGGTTCCGCTCGATGAACGCGAACTTCATCACGGTTCCTCCGAGACGATCCCCAGCGCTTTTTTTAGGATGTCCCGCTCCATCGTCACCCGCCGCAGCTGCCGCTGCAGCCGCCGGACTTCCTCATCCCGATCCACCAGCCGCCCGCTCCCAGGAAACGCCGACCGCCCCTCCTCCTCAACCTGCCGCTTCCAACGCCGAAGCATGTCCGCCCGGATCTCCAGGTCCCGGGCAACCTCGCCGATCGTCGCTCCGCTCTCCTTCACCAGCCTCACCGCCTCCGTCTTGAACTCCCGACTGAACTTCCTCCGCTCTCTCATGCGAACACCCTCTCACCCTTCCGCGGGCTTCTTCAAGTGTCCACTTTTTCGAGGCAGGTCCAGTTTGTGGATCGCGTGGTCAGCGAAGGTGCCCGGGTCTTCATTGCGGGTGATGATGATCAGAGCATCTACTCCTTTCGGTCGGCAGCCCCAGCCGGTCTGGCGGAATTCGTCATAAAGTACCCGAACTGCGGGCAGCACACGCTCAACGGTTGCTTCCGATGCACACCCACCATCCTCGCGGCTGGGCACGCCATTATTACCTCGCACCCGCAGCCAAACCGAATCCCGAAAGCTCTTGCCTCGCTCTATCTAGGCGCAGCACCTCCGTTGGCAGGCACCGTACACCTGTGGCGGTTCTCGAGTGGTAAGGCGGAGGCTCGAGCGGTAGCCGAGTCGTGCCGTGACCTGATTGCGGCTGGCATAAACCCTCGCGAAATCCTCGTGCTCCTCGGCAACAAGGGGGTTCTCCTTCCCGGTCTGGTTGCCGCCTTCGACAACGCTGGAGTAGAGTACGAGCCACCCCGGGCTGAGGGGTTCCTGGACTCTCGAGCTGGCCGCTGGGTACTCGCAGCAATCCGGATCGTGTGCGACCCAGACGATTATGTCGCACATCGCGTCTTGCTGGGCCTTCGTTCAGGCGTAGGGGTTGTTACATGTACCGCCGTAACCGACGCCGTGATAGCGAGCAACCTCAACTACAAGCCCGTCTTCTACCAGACGCCTCCAGCCGGTGTGTTCAGTGCGCGAGGACTTAAGGCTCTAAACGCGGCGGGGTCAATCTGTTCGCAGCTTCGGGGTTGGCAGTCCAGCCATACGGTCGACCAGCACTTGGCGGACATTTCTTCGGCTCTTTCGCTGGCTCTCGCCCCTGCGGACGCCCAGGGTTGGCGAGCATTCGCGAAGGCGCTGCCGGCGGGAATGACGTTGGGTGAGCTTCGGGACCTTCTGTGGGCCGACACCGACGAGCAGCAGGGGCCGTTGCTACAGGCGGTATTAACGCGACTCGGCCTTCCGGTCCCCGCCACGGGCGTCCTCCCACCACGGGTTCGGGTGATGACGATGCACGGGGCGAAAGGGCTCTCCGGTAAGATCGTCTTCGTCCCGGGACTGGAAGAGGAAATTCTCCCGGGGGCTTGGCGCCGACCGTATCCGGGCCTTGTCTTGGAGGCTGCGCGTTTGCTATACGTGTCGATCACACGGGCTCGCGCGGCCTGCATCATCTCGTATACCCGGACGCGCGTCGTCCATGGGGCCTTCTCTGTGCTGACCCCATCCCGGTTTACCGCAGACCTTGGCGGTGCCTTCCTTGCGCGAACCTCTGGCTTGGAACCGGCCGAGGTTGGCCGGATCATTAGTGACGTATCCCACCTCTAAGGGTGGAGAATCCGGTTCCGCGCGTTGGCCTCGGTCCGAAGCTGAGGTTCCGATATTATCCCGGCCGTGCTGCGAAAGGTGGTCACGCTGCGGCATGCGGTCGCGTTGTAGGTGAGCTCGGTGCTGGGCTCCGGCGTCCTCGTGCTCCCCGGGCTGGCGGCGCACCTCGCGGGGCCGGCGTCGCTCGTGGCGTGAGGCGTGCTCAGCCTCGCGAGCTGTCCGTTCGCCTACACGTTCGCATCGCTCTCCGCGCGCAACCCCGAGTCGGGCGGCGTCTACGCCTTCGCCAGGGAGGCGTTCGGGCGGGACGCGGCCGCGGCGACGGGGTGGCTGTTCGCGCTCTGGTTCATCGCGGGCGCGCCGGCCGTGACGCTGATCGCCGCCTCGTACCTGGGGTACGCGTTCCCGCTCGGGCGCCTCGAGATCCACCTGGTCGCGTGCGCCGTGATCCTCCCTCCCTTCCTGATCAACCTGCGCGGAATCGTCTTCTCCAATCGCGTGCAGCTGGGGATCGTGACGGCGATCATCGCGATGCTCCTCGCCGCGGTCGCGTTGTCGATCGGGTCGGTGAAGGCGGCGAACTTCTCGCCGTTCCTCCCCCACGGCCTGCTCCCGGTCGGCACCGCCGCGGCGTTGATCTTCTGGTCGTACCTCGGCTACGAGAACGTGTCGAACGTCGCCGAGGAGTTCAAGGATCCGAAGCGGGACCTCCAGCGCAGCGTGCTGGTCAGCGTGGTGTTGATCGGGCTCATGTACTGCTCGGTGGCGTTCGTCACCGTCGGGACCGGGGCGTACGAAGCGGGCGGAAGCGTGGCGCCGTTCGCCGCGATCTTCTCCAACGTCCTTGACGTGTACGGGGCGGTAGGGACGGCGATCCTCGCGGTCGTGGTCATCTTCGGGACCGCCAACGCGTACATCGCCGGAATGTCGCGGGTGGCGCTCGCCGTCGCGAGGGACGGCGCTCTTCCGGGCGCGTTCGCCCGCGTCAGCCGGACTACCGGAGCGCCGTAGGGGAGCCTGACCCTGCTCACGGGCCTGTCGCTCGTCATGCTGGCGATCTACTACATCTTCAACGTGGAGCTGCAGACCGCACTGCTCATCCCCAGCGGCGCCGCCATCGTGGTCTACATCATCGGCTCGGCGGCGGGGATCAAGCTGCTCGCGTTCGCGGCGTGAAGCGGTTGCTGCCGTGGATGCCGCTGGCCATCTCGATCGCGGTCCTGCCGTTCGTCGGTCTGCTCGCGCTCGTTGCACTGGCGAGCGGCGGGGCGGCTCTGGCGTATAGCCGCTGGATGAGGCGCGCGAGCGCCTGACGTCGCAAGCGCGGGCTCTTCGCCGCTCCCGGAGGGACACCCCTCGCCCCATATCGCAATTCCGGTTCCAGATGGCGATGTCATGTATCGAGGTTCGGGGAGTTTCGGCGGCAACAGGCCGACCGTCTGGCGGCGTATGCCGGCGGGCGGTCGCCATCGAGCGGGCTGGGGAATCCCCCGGCCTCCCTGACGGGTTGTGAAGTCTCGTGATGGCGGCCGCAGCGAACCTCGAGGAGCACCGCCCGTCGCTCGTCGGGCACCGGCGCCGGACGCCGGGCCGGGCCGTCGACGCCGACGTCACCGTGGGCCAGGACACGACGGTCGCGGCGGGAGGCAGCCGCGCGATGGACCCGGTGGGCCATGGGTTCATGGATGGCTGGAGCTTCTACGACCCCGACGGCCACCATTGGGAGGTCCTCTGGATGGACCCCAAGACGATCGAGCAGTGAACAACGGCGGCGGGCCCCGGACACCCGAGGCGCGCCTGGCCTGGAAAGGAAGGACGACCGATGGCGAGCAAACAGAAGATCACGACGTTCCTGTGGTTCGACGGAAACGCCGAGGACGCGGCGAAGCACTACACCTCGATCTTCAAGAACTCGAAGGTCCTCGAGGTGATTCGGTATGGCGATGCGGGCCCCGGGCCCAAGGGATCGGTGATGATCGTCAGGTTCCAGCTGGAGGGACAGGAGTTCATCGGCCTGAACGGCGGACCGCAGTTCAAGTTCACGGAGGCGATCTCGCTGGCGGTGACGTGCGAGACGCAGACGGAGGTGGACGAGCTGTGGAGCAGGCTCAGCGCAGGCGGCGAGGAAGGCCAGTGCGGGTGGTTGAAGGACCGGTTCGGCCTGTCGTGGCAGATCGTCCCCGCCGCCCTGCCCGAGTTGATCCGGGATCCGGACCCGGCGAGATCGAACCGGGTCGTGCAGGCGATGATGCAGATGAAGAAGATCGACATCGGGCAGCTGCGGCGGGCGTCCGAAAGGGGAGGGGCGTCGTCATGAGCGCCGTCCC
>PMLC01000021.1 GCA_003158745.1 Acidobacteriota bacterium | reverse complement strand
CGCGACGAGGCCGCACAGGATCACGTACCGGAAGCTGACGAGGTGAAGGAGGTGAAGTGGTGATAGCTATGATGCTGGCTCTCTGCGGCCCTGCCGTTCTAGGAACGGGAAGGACCATCTTCTATGCTGGATGAGGTGGAGGTAGGAGGATGTCGGCGACCCAGTGGTTGAGTACCATTCGTTTCGTTCCCCTTGATTCAAACGCCCCGAAGTTCTTCGGTTTTGCGGAGTTCCTCGCCGCGCTCGCTCTCATGGTACTGGTCTGGATGATTGCGGACCCCCGATACCAGTTCAGAATCAGGGTCGCCCCGCTTCCACTTGAGAAGCTCACCTTCGCCGTCGTTGCGGCAGTGGGCCTCCTTGCCATCCTCACCGATTTATGGCGAGCGCAGGGCTGGCCCGTTCCGCAGGGGCATTCCCTCACGCCCGCCGAATGGCAGGCCATCCTCGGTGGCGCCATCTTCCTCACCTTCTTGGGCTGGGTGTGGTTTGCCTTCATCCGGCCATCTGTATATGGCGCAGCGAACGCAGAGCGCTATGCGAGGGCCCTCTATCGCGTGATCCTCAAGGGCTCACCCTCCGAGCTTCCCGTCATTGCTGACGAGTTCGCGCACTCCGCAAGGGCGCTAGTCCGCAACGCCACAGACCGGGAGGACGCCATGTTGCGCCGAGATAGCGTGGACGTTGACGGCGCGCCTCAAAGAGAGCCACGGAAGGTCGTCGGCTACGCGGACGCCATCATGCTCCTGATCGCCGACATACGTTTCTGCCGCACAATCGTCGACTCCTCCCCCGGAACAGCCCTTGCGGTCTTTCGCGAGATCGCGACGACGAAGAAGTACGGCGTCCAGGTGAAGGCGTTCGCCAACAATCTCGTAACTGCGGCCTTGGCGAACAGAGACTCCTTCCTGTTTCATGAAACCGAGGGCTACGAGTCCGGGTTGCTCGGCTATCACAAACCGCTAAGTGCGTCCATGTTCTCGAACTACCAGATGGTTGAAGCTATCGGAACCCTTCTTGACCCAGATTTGTCCGAAATGAAACGTTGGGAGGCGGATCAGTGGAAGGCCTACTGCCGAATTGTACTGATGACGTTTCGCGACTATGTGACATGCTCGTTGTGGAACCACTCGTTTGTCCTGTACCGAGCAAAGGGCTACATAGAGCGGGCCGCGGGCGACCTCTATAAGCTCAACGGATCTTCAACTAGCGCGTGGGACAGTGAGGTATGCGCTCGGCTTCGCGTCGTCGTCAGCTTCATTAAGGACGCGGTGGAGATACTTGACAAGGAAGGGGTGCCCCCCGGTTTTCGGCTCCGTGTGCGGAGGAGTGAGCGTTCCGAAGGGACCTTCTACGATCACTTGGCTGACATGATCGTCGAAGTCATCTTTGATGCTTCCCAAGTGCGCTCACCAGAAAGGTTGTGTTGGTTCATTTAGCACAATTCCGTATGGGGTGAGCTATTCAACTTCAACTTCAACCGCCTCGACGGCCCTGCCGACAGGGTCGTAAAGTTCAAGGTCCGCCGACTCATCTATGACGAGATCACTCAGATGAGCCGCTTCCCGAACTTCAAAGGGGCGGCATTTCTAGGTTTCTGTCTAAACGTCTTGGGACTGGTGCTGGTGAAGACCGACAAACGTCACGACCGCGACAGCAAGGCACTCAAAAAGGCGATCTTGTCCTGGACGAAGACCAAATTCGCGTGGCTGCATTCCTACAATCCGCGTGAATGGGTAAATGGGTACCGTNNACGAGTTCCGCGCGCGACAAGCACTCAAGGTGGCTTCACTACGGGGGAGCGTTACAGCTCGGCGGTCAAGGGCACGACGACGTGCCAAGCGAGGACGTGGCGCCGCCCCTGTCCGGCCCGCCCATCGACAGGAAACGCATACCGGGGCACCTCCGGCGTCGGGCGCGTCATGGGCAGGATCTCAGGCCGCACTGTCTGCCTACGGTCCGTAGAGCCTGAGGGCGAACGCCTTGGTTATGAAGACCGCCATCTGATCCCGGGTGACATCGGTGCTCGGACAGTAGTCGCCGCCGCCACACCCAACCGTGATCTGCTGCGCCGCAACGTAGTGAATGAACTTGCACCCCGAGTCGTCAGGGGAAACGTCTCCGAAAACGGAACTCCCCCCAGCAACACAGTCGTAGTCGCCCATCCCGGGAACGGTCCCCGAGGACGGTATCGCTCCTGTCGCAATCGCCTTCGCAAGGAAGACTCCCATCTGCCACCGTGAGACGATCGTGCTCGGACAGTAGTCGCCACTGCCACACCCAACCGTGATCTGCTGCGCCGCAACGTAGTGAATGAACTTGCACCCCGGGTCGTCAGGGGAAACGTCTCCGAAAACAGAACTCCCCCCAGCAACACAGTTGTAGTCGCCCATTCCGGGGACGGTCCCGGAGACCGGGACGGAACCACCGGTCTTGGCCTTGGCGAGGAAGACAGCCATCTGCCAGCGGCTCACGGGGTCGGCCGGGCAGAACACGCCGTCGCCACAACCGGCCGTGATGCCCGAGTGGAGCAACGTCTCGATGAACCCGTAGGCCCAACGAGAGGGCGGCACGTCGGTGAAAGAGTTGCCGATGTGCAGGGAGCGAGTAATCGCCTGACCGGTCGAGAGGGTCTCGGTGAAGCTCACGTCCCAGTGGGTGACCGGGCGCGTCGCAGGGTTGGAGACGCCGAGCACGTAGCAGTCGCCGGTCGCGACACAGCTCGCGGTCGCGCCGGCCCCGATCGTGCCGTAATCGGCTGCTCCGTCCACAATGGTGTAGGCGGCGCCTTGCGGGCCGGCAAACGCGGTCACGCTCCCGGTCAGCGCGAGCGGCGCGCCGCCAGGATTCAGCCACGACGGCGCGACGACAACGGCCTCGCCGGGCTCCAGCACGCCGTTGAGGTCGCCGGTGCTACCGGCTCCGGCCGACATATCGACGGACACGCCGGCCGGCTGGGTAGGGCCCACGGAGGTCGTGATGGTGGCCGTGTTGTTCGCCGCGTTCGGATCAGGCTGGTCGGCCGAGACCGTCACGGTGTTGCTCACCTGGCCGGTGGCCGCAGCCGTGATCACGACCGACACCGAGGCGGAGGCGCCGGACGCCAGCGCCCCGAGGGCGCAGGTCACCGTCCCCGCCGCGTTAGTGCAGCCTGCCGAGGCCGAGGAGAAGCCGACGCCGGCGGGCAGGACGTCGACCAGCGTGACGCCGGTGGCTGTGGCCGGACCGTCGTTGCGGACTGTCGCCGCGTAGGTCAGCGGCGAGCCGGCCACCACCGGGTCGGGCGTCCCGGCCAACGTGACGGCGAGGTCTGCGGAACCGGGCGGAATCACCAGCAGCGTGATCGAGTTGTCCGGGAACGTCGTCGTCAGGCCCGAGGCGCTGACGGCCTCGTCCGGCTCGGTGACGATTGCGGCGGGGTTCGCGGCCGAGTACCGGTAGACGTGGGCCAAGGATGCCGGGACGAAGCCCGACAGCGACAGCGCCGAGGTGAGCGGAATCGCGGTCTTGTTGATGACCATGACGGTGAGCGCGCCGTCGGCCGCGCGCTCAGCCGCGTAGACCGAGAGCTGGCCCTGGTCTGCGCTGGTCGCCTGGACCGAGTTCTCACCGAAACCCTTGCCGTTGTCGGCGATGCGGTACATGCGGAACGCAAACGCGCCGGGCTGCGTCGAGGTCGGCGGTCCCCACAACGTCGCCAGGTCGAGGCCTTCGCGACCGAAGATCCCGAGCACGTCGGCCTGCGCCAGGGCGCCGTTGATCGAATCGAGCGCGCCCCAGTTGTACTCGCTCACGGCGCGCTTCGTGCCAGGGTAGTTGTCGTCTACCCAGGCCTGCATGCGCGGCAGGAGGTAGACGGGCTGCCCGATCCAGGTCTCCTCGGTGTAGGTGGTGTCCCACAGGAGCCGCGTCGAGCGCAGGCGCAGCGCCTGCAGCGCCGCGTCGCCGGCGCCTGTGAGAGCCACCGACGGCGGGTAGAAGTGCTCGTCGCAGTAGTCGAGGATGCGCTGGCCGTTAGCCTGGTCGTAGGCCGCCATCTGCTGGAGGTACCACTCGACAAACGGCACGTCGCCGTGCGCGAGGCGGTCCTGCGGATGGTTCCACCAGTCGCCGCCCGGTGCCCAGTCCAGCGCCGACCAGAAGTACCCCGTCCAACCCCACTCCGCCGGGCCAAGCGTCTTCGCCGTCGGATCGGCGGCCTTGATCGCGGCCGCGAGGGCGAGCGTACGGTCGCGCATCTCGTCGTAGCTCGTCGGGCTGGGGTGGACGTCACGGTGGGTGCTGTCCCACAGCATCGGCTCGTTGTCGAGGTCGTAGTAGGCGACGCCGCCCTGCGCGGCGCTGCCGTAGAGCGAGATGAAGTGGGCGATCCAGGCGGCGTCGAAGTCGGGGCTGATCGAGATGCTGGTGTCGGTGGGGTCATTGCCGGTGATGTCGCTACCGCCGGTGTCGACGCCATTGCCGCAGTCGGGGTCCCAGGGGTCGGTAGACTGCTGCGCACCGTACTTCGAGACCTTGAAGCCGCAGTCGTATGGGTGGTTGTCGAGGCGCCGCTTGGCGACCCATCCGTTCATCGGCATGGTCATCAGCGTACGGGTGGCGGTGGAACGGTCCTGCGCGACGAAAGCGTCGGCGGCGCCGACGGACTGCGCGATGTTCTCGAAGTACCAATCGCTGCCGGTGTTGCTGGTGTCGATCTGCCAATTGTAGCGGCTCGTCGAGTTGCCGCCCCAGCGGTCGACTGGAAGGTGGATCTCAGCGGCGAACGAGGCGTCGGCGAAGTTCATGCCGTAGACGTCGGGGCTGATCGCGTGTCGAGCGGCTGTCGCGTTCACCGAGAGAGCAGGCCCGGCGGTAGGACTCGGCGTAGGAGTCGGTGTGGGCGGCACAGCCCAGGCGACGAGCGTGATGTCGTCGAGCGAGAACGTCGGTTGCGCACCGCCGGTCGTGTCCTGCCAGACGATACCGGAGATCTGCGCCGGTGCGCCGAGGGAAGCAATCGACACGTTTACTTGCGTCCATTGGCCGGCGCCCGGCGGGGTCACGGTGACGGGCGTGGCGGCGTTGCCGCTGCCGTCGTAGAGCACGACCCGCATCTGCTGGCCGCCGGCCGTGCCGCCATGGATCCAGAAGACGAGAGATTCGAACTGCGTGCCGTCGAGCGCTGGCGACACGTGCAGGTAGACCCCGGCCCACGCCGCGGTGAAGGTCACGGCGATCGCGTCCGTTCCCGTGTGGACCGGGTTCGTGCTCGCCAAGTCAACCGTACTGCTCCACGACCAGTTTTGCCAGCCGGCACCGAGCGCGTCGGTGTAGACGGTCACGTCTCCGGTCGGCGAGGCGGACAGGGTGAAGCGGGCGAACGCCCCTGCCACACAGAGACCGGCGAGCAAGGCACTCATTCGCAGGAGCTTTCGTGAAGAGGCGGCCATGGCGGTCATCTCCCGATTGACGATCATGGTGAGTATCTCCTCGCGGCAGCCGGGCCGGATGTGACGCTGCGCACTAGGAAGGCACCAAGGTGAGGCGCGGGAGTCCGGGCCGTGCCCGGGAACGAGCCGCGGAGTGAAGGGCGGCCGGTGGTCGTGGTGCGCCGGCTTCCATCGCCTTGGGAACCCGAGGGCGATGCTCCAGCGACTTCGTCGGAGTACGAGGAGTGGCGCACGCAGCAGCTCGGCGATGCCGCCACGAGGCCGGCTAGAATCACGTACAGGAAGCTGACGAGGCGAGATGGTGAATCTGGTACCGATTCGACGCATTGATCGCTTGCACCGAGGAACCTCAAGGTGCGGGACGATTCGTCGCATCGCGGCGAACCGCGGCGCGCAGACTGCGTATACTGAAAAAGGAGAACGCCAATGACTGACGGCAATGGAACGATCCGGAACGACGTCCCCGGCGCCTCCGAAACCGCGGCCGAGGCGACCGCCGCTGCCGGCGGCGCGAGCGCACCCGCACCCCGGCGCGGCCACACCCGGCGCCGCGTTCTGCTCTGGGCCGCGGGCTCCGTAGCCGGCGCCGGCGCGCTGGGCGTGAGCGCCGTGTTCCTCACCGATCGCCTCAAGCGCTTCGCGCGCCACGCCGAGCGCCGCATCGGCGACCATCGCGTCGACCTCCCCGGCGCAGTCCCGCGCATGGTCATCGCCCGCGGCGCCGACCCTGGCGCGAACGTCCGCGCCGTGGTCGAGCGCCTCGGCGGCATGGCCGCGCTCGTGACCGCTGCCGACGTCGTCCTCATCAAGCCCAGCCTCGGCTGGGAGCGAACGCCGGAGCAGGCGGCGAACACGCAGCCAGAGGTCATCGCAGAGGTCGTGCGCATGTGCCGCACGGCGGGCGCCCGCCGCGTGATCGTGTGCGATTGCCCGCTGGCCAAGTCGCGCCGAGCGTTGCAGATCAGCGGCATCCTCGCGGCCGCCCAGGCCGCCGGCGCGGACGTCATCGTGCCCGAGGAAAGCCGTTACGTCACGGTCAAGATCTCCGAGCGCCTCGGCACCTGGGACGTGCTCGAGCCGTTCGTGATCGCCACCAAGATCATCAACGTCCCGACCGCGAAGCACCACGACCTCACCGGCGTCTCCTGCGGGCTCAAGAACTGGTTCGGCATCACCGCGAAGAACCGGATGATGCTCCACACCGACGTGCAGCGCTCGATCGCCGAGCTCGCTGCGATGATGCGACCGACGCTCACGATCGTCGACGCCTCGCGCGTTCTCATGGAGCACGGCCCGGCGGGCGGCAGCCTCTCCGACGTCAAGCAGGTGAGGACGGTCGCAGCCGGGTTCGACCCCGTCGCCCTCGACGCCTGGGCCTGTACGGTGCTCGGCAGGCCGCTCCCCGGCAACATCGCGATCGCCGAGTCCTTGGGCCTCGGCCGTGCCGACTTCGCCTCCCTCGCTCCCGTCGAGCTGACGACGGGTTGAGGAGAGTCGCACGCCGTTTCCGGCCACACCCGAAACGAGACGGGTCGGTGCGGCAGAACACCGCAGGCAACCGCGACGCGGCCCCCCGGCCGCCGACGGACCACCTGAAGGAAGCTGACACGTTGACGTCCGATTGATGGCCGCCTGCTCTCAGGTGCCGTCGAACGCCTCGGGCGGCTCCACCGGTCTCGAAGACACGACTGCGAATGAGTGCCAGGTATCATCGGTACCGGGTATCACCATCTCACTTTCTTGTCCTTCCCTTGGTGGCGAGGCTGACCAAGGCGATCGCTGACAGAGGCTACCTCCTCCCCAACTCGGAGCCCTCAAGCCGTACCAGGGATCACCATCTCACCATCTTGGGACCTGCATTCGGCATAGGTGCCCGGTACGCACGTAGCCGACGGACTCGACGCCCGATTGGCGGTTCGCGCGGTCAGGCGTGATTGGGCTCAGAAGTCCCGTGGGCGGTGTTCCGAGGAGAGTCGGCTGCGCCCGATCATCCCCGGTGCCGCGCCGACGTGCGCACGTCGGACACCGCGAGAGTTCCGCGAAGGCGGTCCGGGCGCTCTTCGGGAAGCATGGCGATCAGGGCCCCAGTCCTGATGGTACCGGTACCGTTTCCATGGCTGCAAAGGCCAACGAGTTTGGCGATGGTGCTCAGTCGATCGTAGCTTCTCCGAGCACGAGGACAGGCGCACAGGAAGGCCTTCGGCAACGCGGCCACCCAGTGACGCGTTGTGCGCCCCCGCGGATCTCGCGAGGCCCTATCCGGTCTTTCTCTTCGGCTGCTTGTCCTGCTTGACCTTGGCGTCGTGCTGCTTCTGGTCGGTCTTCCGCTTCTGTTCCTTCTGCTTGTCCTTCTTGCCGCCCTTGTCTCCCATCGTCTCCCCTCCCACTATTTGGCCGCAGAGTACGAGAGATCCGGCTGCTAGCCTAGCAGATAGGATCTCGTGGATGATCGGTACCTGATTGCATGAGTAGCACGGTCTCCCGGCTTGCGGCGTGGCGTGTAGCTCGCCAGATGAACCGTGCGGGCTCGAAGCCCAAAAACGAAGGGAGAACGACCGCATGGGTACCGCACGGGTACCGCACGGGTACCGTGCACGGGTACCGTGTATGACGATCTCACGTTGTTGTTCCTCGAGCACGCCGGGCAACGGTTGCCGCCGACGCGAAGCAGATACGGCGCGGTCAGTCGCCAGGTAGTATCACGCCTTCTCGCCTTCTCGCCTTCTCGCCGGGTCAGAGACTGCCAGATGGGTGCTGGCCGGTGTCAAACACGCGGGCGCCGTGGCGGCATCGGATGATCCCCCCAACGTCGGGAGCGTCTGGGGCCGGTGCCGCTCCTACCGCGCCACAGCATGAGCCGCGGCGAACGGTCCACTGAAGAAAGGAGCGGGCGGCTGGTTGGCCGCCCGCTCGTGCTCACAGCAACTTCGTGATTCGGTTGGCGAGGCCGGGCTCGGAGAGCACGACCTCGAGCTTCGCGCTGGCCGCCACCCGTTCGAGCACCTCGAGCTCCTTCAGTCTCATCAGCGTCGGGTTGGACTCGAAGATGCGCGCGGTGTTGGCCTGCGAGCGCATCGCCGCGGTCTCCTCGCGCCGGGTGATCAGGGCGGCCTCGGCTGCCTTCCTCGCCTCGGTCACCTTGTTGAGCAGCTCCTTCATCTCGCCCGGCAGGATGAGGTCGCGGATCCCGACGGTGTCGACGTGCAGGCCCAGACGCTCGACCCTCGCGCGCAGCGTGCCGACCAGCTCGGACGCCACCGCCTCGCGGTCGGCGAGCAGGGCGTCGAGCTCGCGCGTGCCGATCACCTCGCGCAGTGCGAGCTGCGCCTGCCGGTAGAGCGCCTGCACGTGGTCGCCGACCTCGGCGACCGCGCGCTGCGGGTCGACCACCCGGAAGGTGACGACGGCGTTGAGGCGCAGCGTCACCTTGTCGGCGGTCATGATCTCCTGCCCCGCCACGTCGGCCACCTGCTCGCGCAGGTCGACGTGCAGCGCCTTGACGCGGCCGAGGCCGCGCCAGTAGGCATGCCCACCCGGTGCGAGGGTGTCCCGCAACCGGCCGTTCACGAAGAGCAGCGCGACGAACCCCGCCTCCACGTTGATCGTCTCGAGCGCCGCCTCGACGCCCGGCTGGCTCAGGATCATCGCCAGCTCCGGATGCTCGAAGCGCAGCGCTCGCGCGTCGACCACCTCGATCCGCACCTTGTGGAACACGGTCCACACCGCGGACAGCCCCGGGGTGCGGATGCCGGCGAAGCGGCCGTCGATCCACACCAGCGCGCGCTCGTGCTGCGCGAGGTCCAGCACGCACGCCTCGATGCCGAGCGCGCCGGAGCGGGCGATCACCTCGAGGTCGCGGTGGACGAGCCACGGCTCGCGCACCGAGACCACGTCCACCCGCGCCCGGAACAGCGGGTCGAACGCGACGTGCCAACCCGGACGCAGCACGCCCCTGAACTCCTTGCCCACGAAACGCAGCCCGCGCTCGTTGGCGCCGATCTTCACGACTCGGATCAATGCCATGGTGCACCTCCTGCAGCCCTCCCGGCCGCGTTGTTGCCGGTACTGCGACCTCCGAGGAGTGGCGCGCCCGCCCTCCCAGGCTCGGACGCGGGGTCGCGCGTGTTCCGCCGACCGCATCGCCGCGCGGTCCGTGGAGGGGAGCTGGCGCTCCGCCTTTGCACACGAACGTGGAGGCGTGTCGGTGGCGGCGCGCCGCAAAGCGCCGTCGCCTGTCGCCGGCCGCCGCGCCGACCACCCGCGGCGGCGGCCGGAGGCGCGGACGAACCGCCCCCCGGAGGCTTTGGAAGAACAGACGGTTTCTCAGACCGTCGTTGTGGTACGGGATTCGAACCCGCGACACCGGAGTGATTGGCTCCGTGCTCTGCCAACTGAGCTAGCCACGCCTGATCTTCCGATTCCGAAGCCAGTCGCGGAACGCAGACCGCCGACCGCGCGAACGCTGGGCGGCTGCGCCGCTGGCTCGGTTGATCAGCTTTCGATCGTTCCCTTCATCTTGAAGATCTCCTTTCGAAACGAAAACCCGGGGGATGGCCCCCGGGTCGGGTGACGCTCGAGACGCCAGCGCGACTCTACGGGGCAACCGCTCCGTCAACGGATGGCTTGGAATCGCCGGCCGGCGTCGGGAAACACGCCGGGCGGACGGAATCCACGCCGCCGCCGGGTTGTCCATACAGCCTGTTGGTCTGTCGCTGCACGTCGCCTCCGTTCACCCTCTCGCGAGAGGAAGCGCGGACTCTAGTCTCGGATCGTGGCGATGTCAAGCCTCGCAGCGCTCACGTGTCGCAGCGCTCACGTGGGGCGCACCCGCGCTCCAGATCCCGGGCGGCGTCAGCGCCGATCGGCGCGGGTGAGAAGGGCAAGTACCAGGCCGACTACCACCAGTGCGAACAGGGCAAGGTTGACGAACGGCCCCGGGACCGGTCCGGCCGTCGGGACCGCGATGAAGCATCGGTGTCGGGTATCACCATCTCACCTTCTTGTCGTTCCCTTGGTGGTGGGGCTGACCTGGGCGATCGCTGACAGGGGATACCTCCTCCCCTACTCGGAACCCGGGGTTCCCGACGTCCTCATCCGCTTTCTCTTCCTCTAACTTGGAACGAAGGCAAGGCGACTGCGTGTCAGCCTCGGTTGGCTTCGGTGGCGAAGGGAGCCGCGATGCGTCCCTCCACGAGGCTCCTCATCCTGCAGGTCACGGGGCCCAAGGCCGAACGCAGCGGAACCCCCCGCTGTCGACACCGCCCGATGGCCCAATCCAGCCGCGGAGCGAGATGCGCACGAACCCCGGGCCCAACTCCCACGAGCCCCCGCGCAACACCCGTGAGCTTCCCGACGAGGGACCTTGCGGGTCGGTCGCAGGCGAGCTCGCGTAATACTTGTCTCCGTACAGGTCCGCACACCACTCCCAGACGTTCCCGACCATGTCGAACAGGCCGAACCCGTTCGCCTCGAACGAGCCGACGGGCGAGGTGTACTTCCACCGGTCGCGCCCGCCGGTCCCTTTGAAGTTCGCGTTGTCGTGGCTGATCGAACCACCCCAGGGATACTTCAGCCCGTCCCTGCCGCCTCGCGCCGCGTACTCCCACTCCGCCTCCGTCGGCAGGCGGCCGCCTGCCCACCCGCAGTACGCCACGGCGTCGGTCCAGGGGACGTTGAGGACCGGGTGATCGTCGCCCTGCTCGAACGGCGGCGCCGAGCGCATCTCGCGCCGCGTCGCCTTGGCGAAATGGCGGTACTGCCCGACCGTGACCGGCATAATCATCATCAGGAACGGCGTTTTGATCGTGACCGCGTGGCGCGGCTTCTCGTCGCCGGAACACTCGATGTCGGCAGGTACACACCCCATCTGGAACGTCCCGGCAGGGATCTTTACCCAGTCGAGCCTGGTGAGTCTCTCCTTGAGCCCCGCGTTGTTGGCGTCGACGGAATCCACCCTGTCCCACGCGGCCCGCGCGGCACGCGTGTCGCCTCGCGCCAGGGCGGCGTCGCCCTCGCCGAGCCAGCCGTTCACCTGCTCCGTGCGCGCCTGCTGACGCAACGCCTCGAACGCGGGCGACGCCGAGACCGTGAGCGCCGCATCGCACGACCGGATCGCGTCGTCGTAGCGCCTGTCGGCCAGTCCCTTCTCGGCCTCGCGGCGCTTGTCCCCCATCACCGAGGCCAGGTAGGCGTCGTCCGGGTCCGCCGCCTGGATCTTCTTCAGCCACTCGACGGCGGCGTCCCAGCTCCCGCCGTCGAGAAGGGCCCTCGCCTTCTCGCGGTACAGGTGGATGTTCCCGCGCTCCCGCGCCAGCGCTTCCTGCCGCGCGACTTCCTCGGCCGCGCGCCGGGCCTTCGCCTCCGCATCCCGCGCGGCTTCCACCTTTTCGCGCGCCGCCGCCGCGCGTTTGACCGCGACCGGATAGTCCGGCAGGGCATGCAGCAGCGCCTCGTACAGCTTCGCGGCGTTCTCCCAGTCCTGCCGCTCCCATGCCGCGTTCGCCTGAGTCATGAGCTCGACGGGATCGTCCGGCAGGCCCGAGGCGGGCGTCGGGCGCGGAGTCGCCTGCGCTGGAGGAGACACCGCCTCCGGCTTCTTCAGCGGCTCGTCGAAGGCGACCCGCAGTCCCACCATCGGCTCGCCCTCGAACCCGGCCTCGATCTTCTCCAGCCGTGCCTCGCTCGTTTGCTCGCCGACCTTGGTGACCACAAACGAGGCGATGACCGATGGCTGCGCCGTTGCGCCCGTCCCGACCGTCTTGACGACATCGCCGCGCATTCCGGCCCTGACGCCGTCTTGCGAACCGACCGACAGGGTCAGCACGTCGGCATTTCGCGCCGCGATCCGGCCCTGCCCGAACGCCGCTCCGGCGCACAGGGTGGCGGCAGCCATCATTGTCGCAACGCGCGCCGAGAGAGAGACGTCGCACATACTCTCATTCTTGCACACCATCGGTACCTGCACACTATCGGTATTGCGTATCACCATCTCACCATTTTGGGGAGCACGTCAGAACTGCCAGGCACGCAGTCGCTGAAGCTCCGTGACAGATCCCGGTAGCGCCTTTGACGCTCCGTTGGGATTGTCGAGTGGTCCCAGCGCAGATCGCCAAATGCGTCGCCGGCATCTCCCGCGACCCACGGACGCAGTATTCGCGAACGCATCGCCACCCCCATCGTCGGCCTCAAAGGCGGGACCTTTCCCCCCTCCGTCCACGGCGCCTTCTCCGAGTACGAGGCGTGGAGCGACCAAACCCTCGATTACACCAGCACCCGCCCGCACATGACTGCATACAGAGAACTGAGGAGGTGACAGTCGATTCACGCAACGCACCCACAGGGATGGTGAGATGGTGATACGCGGTACCGATGATGCCGATGATGGTACCGATGAGGCGGTACCGATGTCGAACGAAACGTCAGTGGAGGGCACCGTGTCACCACCGATGGCTATGGGACGCACAACCGGTCGACGATCCGTGGCCGGAGGCACCGGGAGATTATCGTCAATCGGCTCCCCCGAGGATCTGGGGAGCCGATTCAGAAAGCCCACCACACGATTTCCCTGGTCCGGAGATTCTGGATTGGCACGTACCACGGCGCCGTCAGTCGAAGACACTTCCAGGTCTACCTCGACGAATTCGGGTTTCGCCACAACCGCCGCAAACCTCGCGGCGTCCGCCGCCTCGTCGCCTGTGCCCTCGAAGTCCTTGCCCATAGCCAGCCGCTCACCCACCGGGATATCGTTCAGTCAGCCTCGCATCCCCGTTTTGAGACAACCTTAATGAAAAGGACACCCGTGTTTGCGGATGGACCCCAAGCACCGGACGGCATAGGCCTTTTCACCCCTGCCTCCTTCATGGGACCACCATCAGGCCAGTGCGAAACTGGGCGTTGACCTTGAGGTTGTAGTCGAGGATCGTCTCGCCCCAGCCGTTGAAGTACTGGACAAACCAGTAGCCGTTCAGTCCGCGGGCGCCGAGTCGCTCGAAGAACCGCTCGCTGGATCGCAAGGGCAGGACGGCGTTGACCTCAATGCTACCGAAATGAGCGTCGTCGCCTTTGCGCAGGGTCGTGCTCAGGCGCCAGCCGTTCTTGTTCACACCGATCAGCACGTCCGCATGCCCGCGATAGGCCGCGATGTCGGGATTGTCCGATTTATCGAGGTAGCCGTAGATCATTGGAGAAATGAAGAAATGGTAATCGCCAGGCGCCACCCAGTCGAGGCGGGGGCGCACGTAGACAAGGTTGATGCTGCGCGACTGCGAACCGCCCTGGCCGTTGGATTCGTGGCCGAAACCGCCCTCGAGCCCGAACCAGCTCCTGTTGCTTTGGGATACCCACAGCTGCTCCTTCTGGAAGAAGACCCGGGGACGGTAGGAGGTGTCGTGAAATGGAGCGGAGCTGTCGTGCAGGTCCCAGAGGGAGGTCTGGGAATACGAAAGGTAGAAGGGGATCAGGTCGATGGGTTGGTATCTCAGGCTGAGCTGGAACTTGGCGTTGAGACCGCCGTTGCCGCCCACGCCGAAATAGACGGGCTCGTAACGCGAGAGGCCCGGCAATGGCCCCGTGCTCCGGCGCAGCGCCGTCTCGTGCGCGACCGTCTTTGGATCGTCCGCGGGAAGCTCGGCCACGCCGACGCTGGCGCGGGCAGCATCCTCGCCGTCTAGGATGGAGAACATTACGGCTTGGGATTCGACCTTCGTAAGTTCCAGGACGACCGGCCCGAACAATCCGGGACGCAGCGGGAATCGATACGACAATTGCAGGTACCCGCCGGGCGGGATGATGCGCCCGCCATCCGGGACGTCTGTCGTCAGCACCACATCCTCCGAGTGGCTCGATCCGGAATGCAGACGCGCAGGGAGCGACTTCTTCACCGTCCAGGTCATCGATGCGGTGCCGGGGTTGGTGACCATCACCGTCACGGAGACCATGGCGCCGCCCGCGACCGACACCGCCGCCGGTACGAGAATCACGTTGGCATGCGCGACAGCCGCCGCAATGATCAGGGCGAACGCGCAAGGCATCAAGCGACCTTCACATCCATCGTTCATTCTCCTCCGTAGGGCACAACACCAGGCCTCATGGTACAGTGCTCCAAGCACCCCCTCATGTCATTGCTCCGATGGTTCTGCGGAAACGGTTCAGCGAAATGGCGAAGAAGACCGCGCCAATCACGGCCAGTGCGAGGAACTGCGGCCACACCACGTCGATGCCGGCGCCGCGGAAGAGGATCGCCTGGCCGAGTGCGACGAAGTCGGTGCTCGGCATGGCCAGCATCGCGTCTTGCGCGAACCGGGGCATGCTCTCGCGTGGGGTGGAGCCGCCCGAAAGGAGTTGCATTGGTAACAGGATCAGAATCGCGAGCATCCCGAACTGCGGCATCGAGCGGGCCACCGTGGCCATTAGGATTCCCATCGAGGTCGTGGCGAACAGGCACAGCGCGGCACCGGCCAGGAACAGCAGCACCGAGCCTCCCACCGGCACGCGCAGTACGCCCAATCGGTACCAAATCGGTACCAGGTATCCCACTTGGTGTATTGCACGCCACCCCTGTGAAAATGATCGGTGCCGGGTACCACCATCTCACCATCCTGGCTAGCACATCAGTGCAGCGGGGCACGGGGTTCCTGAATTCCCACGACGGATCCCGGGAAGGCTCGGACTCTCCAATGCAAGCTCCCGGCGCAGATCGCCGACTGTGTCGCCGTCATCGCCCCCAGCCCGTTCTACTACGAAGGCGTGGACTATGCCCTGGCCAGCGTATCCTTGGTCATCGTGACAAATGAGCTTTCTATCCTTCTATGGGCACCGCCGAACGTGGTGCCGATTGCACAGTCGGTCAACTGTGCCCCATCCGGTACCTATCACTTGCGCGACAACCCGCACGCCGTTTGCTAGAGTGAGGTCATGAACTGGCTCATGTTGCTCAGCCTCGCAGTCATCATCGCCACCGTCGCGGCCGTTACGGGCATCAAACCCAAGAAGACCAGGCCCGTGGCCCACACAAACATGATGGGAATGGCCCGATTCTTCCTGCTTGTCCTCGCGATCATCCTGGCCTACCTCGCGTTCCGAGCTCGAGCGGGCTGAGGCCCTTCTCGAGGGCGCTCACCTCGCGGCCATGTTCCTCTGCGTCGCGATCCACTGCTCCACGTGCTCCTCACCAACTGATCAGTGCCCGGCACGCGGTTGCTGCGGTTGAGTCGCCGGTATGACGCTGATAGATAGGTACCAGATAGGTACCGATAGGTACCNNCTCATTTGATCTATTGTGCAACAACCTTCCCTGCGGGCGTGGATCGTAGGTCCTCGCCGGTGCCCCTGCACACCCGGGTGGCAGCGGCGCGAGGACGCGGAGATTGGTACCTATTTAGCTGACTCGACCTGGATCGTCATCGCAGGGTCGGCGAGCGTCGCCGGTTGGGCCGCCGATGCGACGACGAACCCGAGTGAGCGCTTCTGGGCACTCTGCAAGTCGGGCTGGTCGGCGACCGACAGGTCGATTGCGACTCGCTCGGTCGCCTCGTCGAGCACGAAGGGACGCAGCAACAGGACCCGAGGAGTCCCCGGTACGCGGAAAGCGATGGCGGCGCCCTCCGTTTCCTGCACCACGACAGGCTCGTATCCGGCGGGTTGCAGTCGCAGACGGACCGTACGATTGCAAAGTCGCAGGGCGGGGAACGTCTCGCGCTCGGCCTTCGGCAGCTTGAGGTAGACGTCGTTGACGAGCCACTGGACGTAGGTGACGAGGTCGCCCTCGCTGGAGAACTGCTCGTGATCGAAAGCGACGCACCCGCCGACGCCGCCGGTGCTCACCCGATAGGCTGCACCCCACATTGCGACCGGCCCGACGGCAGAACCGGCGCGCGAGAGCTCCCAGGCCCCGGTTCTCGGGAGAGCAACCCGGAACGCGCCCCCGCTTGCCCGTCCTACCCGGTGGCCGCCCACGAACGTTGCGCCGGACAGCAGCAGCATCCCCCGTCCCGGGTCGAGGAGCACGACGAACGCTCCTTCGGTCGCAGGGCACCCGAACGCCGGCGCCGAGACCGAGAGTATCGGGCGCCCGCCGGCGGCGGCAGCCACACCCACCGACACCGAGAACCAGATAGCTGTGAAGACCACCAGCGACCTTTGGACAAACCGTCTCATTGTCGTCACCTCTTGTTTAAGTGTACGCCACCGATTTCTGCCTCGTGGTCGAGTGCGAGGAGACGATCTTGCCGGACCACGAGATAGATACCAGGTCCGGCACAGGTGACGAGCCACGCCTGGTGCCGTTCATCCACCAACTCCTTTCAACTCAGCCGGACCCGGCACCTGATGAAGCCAGTCCCGCCCCGCGCACCGCTGCCGCTCTGCCTGTGCGGAGGCGCAGGGGAATAGGTGCCAGAATGAGTGCCAGGTGCGCAAGCAGTCGAAGTACTCGACGCCTGGTTGGCGGTTGGCGCGGTCAGGCGTGGTTGGGTTCAGAAGTTCCGTGCGCGTTGTTCCGAGGAGAGACGGCCTCGCTCGACCACCTCCGGCGCCGCGCCGACGCGTGGCCGTCGAGCACCGCGAGAGCTCCGCGAAGGCCGTCCGGGCGATTTTCGGCGAGCACGCCGATCCCCCCCGCGGCCTTGGTTGTGGCTGGTCCCGATTGAGAGCAGGGCTTCGCCTCTGATCGGTACCACGTCTTCGCTTAGAGGCAGTATTCCATCGGAGGGCTACTCGCCGCGTCGCGACCTTGAGGCTGCCCGGAGAAAGCGGTCCAGGGGAAGATCGAGAGTCGCGGCTTGACCTGGCCCGACACGGTGCACCGATCCTCTGGTCTCGAGCCGCGCGCACGGGCTCTGATCGTGCAACACAACTGGAAGAAGGACGTATGCTGGAACGACGATCGAGACGGAGGGACGATGGACATCGGCTACGTGGCACCGCTCCGGCACGCCTGGGCGCGGATGAAGGGCATCCTCTTCAGCCCGTTCGACCTCGACAAGTGGTTTGTGATCGGTTTCTCGGCCTGGCTGGCGCGGCTTGCCGGCGGTGGCGGCGGAGGGGGGACCCGACTCAACATGAGTCGCGGCCATCCGGCGTCGCTCCACGTCCGGCAGGCCCTGCGCGGCGCCTGGGAGCACCTGCGAGCGCACCCGCACTGGCTCGCGCTGATCATCCTCGGCGCGGCCGTGGTCGCGGTGATCGGCCTCTTGCTCCTGTGGATCTCGTCGCGTGGCAAGTTCATCTTCCTCGACAACGTGGTCCACGATCGCGCGAGGATCGCAGAGCCGTGGCGCCGCTTCGCGGAGCGCGGCGACTCCTTGTTCCTCTGGCGGCTCGGTTTCCTGCTCGCCTGCGGGCTTGCATTCGCGGTGCTGGGAACGGTCGCCGTCGTTGCCGCGGGCGGGTTCTCCGGATTCGGTTTCGGCAGCGTTCGAGCGATCACGATCACGGGGTTGGCTGCCCTCGCCGCGGTTGTGTGGGGCATCGCGTGCGCTTACGTCTCGCTGTTCCTCGACAGTTTCGTCGTGCCGGTCATGTACAAGGACGGAATCGGCGCCGTCGAGGCATGGCGCCGCCTCGTCCCATGGATCGAGCGCCACTTCGGGAGCTTTCTCCTCTACGGCCTCTTCCTGTGCGGGCTGGCCGTCGCACTCGGGGTCGGGGTCGTCGTCGTCGGTCTGATGACCTGCTGCGTCGGCCTACTCCTCGTCGTGCTCCCCTACGTCGGGACGGTGATCCTGCTGCCCTTCCTCGTGACCTATCGCGCCTTTTCCTTGGAGTTTCTGGCACAACTCGACGCCGGCTTCGCGATCTTCCCGGAGCAGGCGGTACCGCCGTCACCGACCCCGGCGTAGCCGCTCGTCATCCTGGAGCGACGGTCGGTCCGGCTTCGGAATGGGGAACAACCCCACGACCTTGCCGTATCGGTACCATAGGAGGCATCACCATCTCACCATCTTGGGGCCTGCACTCGAGCTGCGAGTCCTAGCCGTCGTGCGCGTGGGAAGTGAACCTAGATGCGGACGTTCCAGTCACGCCGCTCCAAGGAGACCGACCTCCTCATCCCATCACGTCGCGACCGCGGTGCCCGCGGCGATCGCTTCGCGGACGCCAGGTAGGATTGTGGGGAATGCGGTTTCGGGTAGTCAGGTTTTCCGGGCATGCGCGGGCCTGCGGTGGTGGCGAGTGCGACGTTGCTCGCGGGTGCGCTCGCCGCGCAAGGCCAGCCCGCCCCGGACCGCCGGTTCGGGGTGTTGGGCAGCCAGGCGACCGGGCCGGCGGCCGCCGCCATCCTGGCCGACCTCGGCGCCGGGTCGGTGCGGTTCCACCTCACCTTCGAGGGCAACGACCCGGACCCCACGCCGCTCCTCTCGGCGGGCATCGCCGTGGTCATCACCTTCAAGAACCGCGACGCCGCAAACGTCGACACGACCTATGGGACACCGTCGCAGTGGCCGAACGCAGGGTTCCCGTGCCTCTCGCACGCCGCGTACCAGCAGGCCGTCACCGCCGCCCTCACGCCGATCCTGCCGCTGGTCGCGAGCGGGGCCCAGGTATGGGCGCAGTGCGAGAACGAGGCGTTCAACGCCACCGAAAAGCCGCTGTTTCCCTTCTGGCGGGGGACCGACCAGCAGTACCTCACCCAGCTCGCCGCGTTCACCGAAGCCGTGCGCGCGCTCGATTCCCGCATTCGCGTCGTCCTGACCAGCTTCTCCTCCGAGACGCTGGACGCCGCGGTCAATCCCGGCGACCCCGACAACGCGACGGCGGTCGCGCACATCGAGGCCTTCTTGGCCTCCGCCGACTACAACGTCTCCGATCTGCACCTCTACGCCTGCGTCGAGAGCATCCCATCGAAGATCCTGTTCGTCGCCTCCCGTCTTCCTTCGGGGAAGCCGTGGATCGCAACGGAGAACGGCGGTCCGGACCCCCGTTGCGCCACGACGCCGGGAGATTGGGCGAGCAATCCGCAAGCGTACGAGCAGCTTGAGGCGGAGCAGGTACCCCAGCGGCTCGGCAGCTCCGTCACACGGCCGCCAACGGCCGCGTGACGGAACCTGACCACCTCGCCGGCGGACGCCTACGACTTCTCCTCCAGGGCGGCCAGCGCGTCGATCTCGCGCTGGAGCTTTCGCGCCGCCCATCGGTTCAGCCTCCCCACTGCGGCCAGCACGAGGCCACAGCCCAGGGCCGTCGCGACGAACGCGCCCACGATGAGCTGCCTGTGTGCGGGCGCGTTCGGCTGCGCCAGCGTCCACCCGAGCAGCCCAACAAGGAAGACGGCCAGCCCGGGAACGAACGGCAGCAGATACCACGTCCAGACGTCCCGCAGCAGGTCGCGCTGCCTCTCGAGCTGCCTCCGGTGGAACTCCAGACACGAGCTGAACGCCATGTTCACCGGTGCGCTCCCGGAGGCCCCGCGCACGTGGAGTGAGCGCAGGGCGAACAGGCCGCCCACGATCACCAGCATGCTCCCCAGGCGGACCAGCGGCGCCGGGATCCTCCAGACGTAGTATCCGAAGACGCCGACGACGAGTGCGCCGGCCGCGTACTCCCGCAGGTTCCTCCAGTGGATCCGGCTCTCGAACCTCCGGGCCCTCCACCGGAGCTGGTCGAGGGAGATCTCGATCCGTGTCACGGGCTGACCCTGCCAGAGGGTTGCCAGACCGTCGTTCGATTCACTTGCCATCGTGTCCTCCTTGATGAAACCGCCGGGCCAGAAGGAGTTTGATCCGGTGGATCTTGGTCGCGACGTTCCCCGCGGAGATGCCGGTGATCTCCGCGATCGAGGCGGCGTCGAGGCCTTCGAGGTACGAGAGGATCACCTGGCGATCGACCGGGGTGAGGCTCCGGATCATGTGCGCGAGCTTCTCCAGGACGATGCGGCGGTCCGCCGAACGCTCCCCATCGTGACCGGTGGACGGCGGTTCGATTTCATCCAGGCCGACCAGAGTGCGGGAGTTGAAGCGCCGCTCGCGGATCACGTGGGATGTCGCTACGTTGTGCGCCACGCGGTAGACCCAGGTCCGGAGAGAGCACCGACCGTCGAACCCCTCGAAGCTCTGCCACAGGGCCAGGTGGATCTCCTGCAGGAGGTCGAGCCGCCGGTCGGCGTCGGACTCGTATCCTCGGGCTAGTCGTTGCAGCGTTTGAGCGAAGGCGGCTGCCGCCTCCCGGTACATTTCGTCCTGGCGGGACGCCGCCTCCCGCGTCGGCGCCGTTTCCACGGTCACGTTCATGTCTCGCACGTCGAGATAGTCGATCGCGCCCGACCTTCCTTACGGACCCCGAGAGAGGCCGGCGCTCCGAGCTCATGGTCGGTGACGTCCTCGCGTTTCGCCGATTCAGGCCTCTACAATATTCGCGGTCGCCGTTCGTCTACACGGGTGTATGGACGAGTCGCCGACCGTGGCCACGATGACCGAGCATGACCGGCACATCGCCGAGATCATCGCGGGAGAGAGGTCCCGGCTCCGCAACTTCATCCGCAAGCGCGTGCCGAACGAAGCCGACGCCGAGGACCTGCTTCAGGACGTCTTCTACGAGGTCGTCGAGGCCTATCGGTTGATGGAGCCGGTGCAGCGATGGAGCGCCTGGATGTTCAAGGTCGCCCGCAATCGCATCATCGACTTCTTTCGCACGAAGAGGTTCGAGACGTCCGGAAGCGACCCGGTGGCGGTCTCCGACGAGGGCGAGGAGCTTCTGCTGGAGGACGTGCTGCCATCGCAGGACGCCGGCCCAGTGGAGGTCTACGCGCGAACGGTCCTCCTGCGCGAGTTCGAGGAGGCCCTCGACGAGTTGCCGCGGGAGCAACGGGACGTGTTCATCGCGCACGAGCTCGAAGGGACCAGCTTCAAGGAGATCGCCGCCCGGACGGGCGTTGGGGTCAACACGCTGCTCTCGCGCAAGCGATATGCGGTGCTTCACCTGCGGCGCCGGCTCCGGGCCATCTACGACGAATTCGTGAAGACGGGAGAGTGACAGAGATGAGACGCCATCGTTTTGTTCGCATGCTGATGTTCTTGCCTTTCGCGGTGCTGTTCGTCGCCCTGTTCGGCTTCGTGGTCATGGCCTTGTGGAACTGGCTCATGCCGGCCCTTTTCGGCCTGAGGGTCGTCAGCTACTGGCACGCTCTGGGCCTGGTGATACTGTGCAGGGTCCTCTTTGGAGGGCGTGGCTCGATGGGCCGACACGGGCACTGGCGTCACCGCATGATGGAGCGCTGTGAACGGATGACGCCGGAGGAGCGCGAACGATTCCGTCAGGGATTTGTCGGTCGCTGGAGCCGCGTCGCGCCGCCGGATTCGCAGCCGAATGAGTGAGCGCAGGCCGGCTCCAGCCGTCGAAGGGTGGCTTTGGCCACGAGGACTCGTACTTCCGGCCCTTCGCATACCAGCCCAACAGGACCGGGCTCGAGCTTGGAGATTCACCACGCCGTGAACCGTCACCATTCGGGGAGGAGAGATGAACTCAACCAAGAGGACCGCGCGAGTCGCAGGAGTGCTGTACCTGCTCGTGGGCATCACCGGCTTCTTCAACCTCATGTACGTCCCCGGCAGAATCTTCGTGCGGGGGAACGCCACCGCGACAGCCAGCAACATTCTCGCGCACGAGTCGCTCTTCCGTCTCGGCGCCGTGAGCAACCTCATCGCCTCGACGGTCTTCATCTTCCTCGCGCTGGTGCTCTACCGGCTGCTCAAGGGGGTGAACCAGCACCACGCATCGCTCATGGCGATACTGGTCTTTGTCCAGGTCCCGCTGGCTTTTCTGAACGAGCTGAACCAGTTCGCCGCCCTCGCGCTCGTTCGCGGTGCCGACTTCCTGTCCGTATTTGACAAACCTCAGCGGGACGCCCTGGCGATGCTCTTCCTCAATCTGCACAGCCAGGGAATCATCGTCTCCCAGGTCTTCTGGGGTCTTTGGCTCCTTCCATTCGGGGTCCTTGTGTTCAGGTCGGGGTTTCTACCCCGCGTCCTGGGCCTCTGGCTGATGATCAATTGCTTCGCCTATCTGGCCATGAGCTTCTCGGGCTTGCTGTTGCCGCAGTACTACGACATGGTCTTTCGCATCGCCTTTCCCGCCCTCCTCGGAGAGATGGCGATCATGCTGTGGCTCCTGATCATGGGCGCAAAGCCGCAACCGGTCCAACCGTTGGCGGCTGGGTAGCTTGGCCCGACGGCTCCCCCGGTATCACCGTCGCACGATCTTTCGGATGGCGACGCCGTGATAAGGTAGCAACCGAAAGGAGCGAGTGATGGCTGAGACAGGCGCGAAACACCCGGGTCGCAACGAGCCGTGCCATTGCGGCTCCGGAAAGAAATACAAGCACTGCTGCCTCGTCAAGGACGAGGAGGCCGAGCGCGTATCGCTGGAACAGCAGGCGAGCGCTGCGCAGCCGACCGCACCGCCGGAAGACGAGCCTCCGCAGCGCACGCCGCCGCCACCTCGAATCCAGGGGCAGCCGTGGAAGCGCAGCGCCCGGAGCGCTCCAGGCCCCCGGAGGATCACCACGCCACGCAAGGCGGGTTGAGCCGCGACCTCACGCGCGCCGGGGAGCAAGTGCCAGGTACGTACTTAGCCGAACTAGCCCGCGCTTCCTCACTTCCGCCAGATACGCACCCGGCACTCTTCCTGGGCCTGCCCTGAAATGGCAAACAGAAGCAGCGCAGCAAGAAGGATACCGGGTAGCCAGGCATGACTCCGCGTGCGCTGTTTGGATGTTGATGCACCTCCATGAGCACTGCAATGACCACCTGTGCTGGAGCGTGGAACGACTAATTGGTCGCGATTTCCACTAGTTCCACGCGTCGGTTCTTTGCCCGCCCCTCCTCGGTCTTGTTGGACGCCACCGGAGCATACGGGCCAGCACCAAAGGCGATCAGGCGCGAGCTGCCAACTCCGTACTGGGCAACCAGGGCGTTCACCACCGACTGGGCCCGCGTCTGCGACAACTTCATGTTGATAGCAAGGTCGGCCGTCATATCGGTATGGCCGACGATGTAGACCTTCAGCGCGGGGTTCAGCTTGAGCAGCTTGGCAATCTCGATCAGAGCGGGCTCGGAATCGGGCTTCAGTTCCGACTTGCCCGTGTCGAAGTGAATGCCGTGGAGGGCGACCCGGCCCGTTTCGTCGAGGTCGTGAGCCATCGCATTTGCGTCTGCCGCTACCTCCTGCTGCATGGCCTGTTTCTCGATGATGGTCAGATAGTATGCTGAAGGGGGGTGCTGGCGAGTGACAATCGCCATCCAGACATCACTTCCGCCTTGGACGAGATGAATGGTCGTTTCGCGGTCATCTGCGCTGCCGTCGGGATATTCGTACAGCACCTGCCCGCCTGCCGAACGTGCTGCATTTTGATAGTTACGCAGAATCTGCAGGGAGGTGGTGGTCAAGCCAGCGTCCTTCTTGGCGTCGTACCTGAAATCGTACCGCTTTCCCTCGACCGCTTGTTTCTTCTCCTTGCCGCCTTCCTTGGTCGTAAACGCAAAAGAGTCAAATTGTGACTCCTTGTAACTGCTGATGTAGTACCCCGGCATACGAGAAATCCCAGGGTAGTCCCTCGATCCAGGTTGATCCGTCTGACCGAACACCATTGGGGCCACCAGGACACACGTGAGGGCAACAACCATAGGTTGCAGATTTCGTTTCATCGGATCTCCTTTGAGGGCGAAGCACCCAGGTGAAATGCCGTTGACACAAGGCGCGCGGAACAATGGCGTTATCATCCCAAAGTTCCCGCCTCGCCATAATCACAGGGAATTCTAACCGACTTTGGAACAGGAGTCCGGGCCGGGACACTGAAGCGCCCCCGATTTCTTTGGACACGAAGGAGGGCCCAATCTGATGTCCAAGGAGATCAGCTCTCGGAGAGCGTGAAGAGGTGAAGGTCAACGAGGCATCCCCGGACGCGGAAGGAGGCCGTAGACCAACTAGAGCGGCACCGGGCGCGGCGCCGGTGAAGCGGAGGACGGTCTGGCGGACTGCAAGGCCAGCAACCCAGGCGCGGGCGACAGCCGGACACTCAGCGATGCGGCGGGACGGGCCCCTCGGAAACAGAACGAGGATGATAGGACGTCCGCTCCCGCACATCACCTTCAATCCCCTTTGTGCTAGTTTGTCTCACATGCTCGCGGAGACTCCCGTCGCTCCCGCCAAATCCTCACACCCCAGCCTGCTGACGCTCGCTTCCATAGGAGCCATCGCGTGTATCGCCGCAGACATGGTCCACGAAGCGCTCGGCCATGGAATGGCATCTTGGCTCACGGGCAACCGGATTCTGTCCCTCTCCACAGTTGCCCTTCAGAACGCCGATGCCAGCCGCTTCGTTTCCGCTGCCGGCACGTCCGCAAATTGCATCGTCGGTGTCCTCTCCCTTCTGGTTCTGCGCCGAATTCGCACGCTGACCCCTTTGGCCTACTTTCTCTGGATCTTCGGCGCCAACAATTTGTTGAACTCCGGGTACCTTGTTGTCTCGGCAGTATCGAACAGCGGCGATTGGGCAAACGTGATCGCTGGACTTTCTCCGCCCTGGCTGTGGCGGTGCGTTCTTGGACTCGCGGGGGCGGCTCTGTATGCCTTGGCCATTCGGTGGATTGCCCACTTCGTGCTCGACCTGGCGAACCGTGGCGAGGTCGCTTTGGCGGATCTGCGGCGTCTCGTGTTGCCCGCCTATTTCGCCGGAGGAACGGTGATGACGGTCGCATCAATATTCAATCCGATCAGCCCGAGCCTCATCCTTCTTTCGGGAGCCGGCGCGTCCTTCGGCCTGAATTTCGGACTTCTCTTTCTCCCTGCGATGGTCGCCGACAAGGCAAGCAGCCAGACGCTCGCCACGCGCCCCATGCCGTTCAGCCTTCTCTGGCTTGTAGTGGCGCTCGTCGTCTCCGCCCTATTCATCGGTGTCCTCGGCCCTGGCGTACGTTTCTCCGACTGAGACACCGAACCGCGCTGGGGCGTCGTCATCTCCGACAACCGTGAGACGGTGGGACACACCGGCTCCTGGTCACGTCTACCTCCCGAACGCTGTCGCGTCCTGGGCGGCCTCTGCGGTGAGTCCTCCCTCTCTCGCGAGTCCCTAAGCCCTTGACCCTGGTCGCTGTCCTTTCCCCCGTGCCGCTCCCAGCCCCGCGGCTCTCCCGGTGGCCCACGCCCACTGGAAGTTGTGGCCGCCGATGGGGCCGAAGGCGTCGAGGGCCTCCCCGCAGATGAAGAGCCCCGGGCACGTCCGGCTTTCCATCGTGCGGGGGTCCACGTCCCCCAGGTCCACGCCGCCCCCCGTCACTTCGGCCTTGGCGTAGCCCTCGGTCCCCGTCCAGGGCAGGGCATATCTCGTGAGGAGGCCGACGACACGGCGGCGGTCCTCGCGCCGGAGCTCGGGCAGGCGCGCGCCCTCGGGCACGCCCGCCTCCTCGCACAGCGTCTTCGCCAGGCGCGCGGGCACGAGCCGCGCCACCGCGCTTTCGACGGTTCCAGAGCCTCGTCGAAGATCCTCATCCCACTCGGCCGCGCTGCGGCAGGCCCAGTTCACGAGGATCCGCCCGCGCGGTTCGCCTTCCCCGCGCGGCTTCGCGGCCACGTGGGAGACGTTGAGGACGGCGGGGCCGCTGTAGCCCTTGTGCGTGAAGAGGAATCCGCCCCTCTCGGAGCGATGGCCGCCCGCGCCCTCCGCCGTGAGGACCACTTCGAGGGACAAGCCCGCCAAATGGCCGTGGCGCGGCGGCGCGGCCGTCAGCGGCACGAGCGCCGGATAAGTGGGACGGATCGTGTGCCCCATGCGTGCGAGGACCTCGAAGCCCCATCCGTCGCTGCCCGTGGTGGGCACGGAGCGCCCGCCCGTGGCCAGCACGACGGCCGACGCATTCAGGGTGTCGCCATCGTTCAGGCGCACGCGCCAGGCGGCCCCCTCGCGCACGAGGTCCGCCACGCGCGCGCTGAAGCGCACCTGCGCGCCACGGCGGCGCGCCTCGTTAACGAGCGCGTCGCGCACCTCGCGGGCCCGCATGCGCGCCGGGAAGAGCTTGCCCGAGGCGGCCTCGGCCACGAGCTTCAGGCTGAGGTCGCCCTCGAAGAAACGCACCTGCTCAGCGAGCGGCCAGGATTTCAGGATGTTCCTGAGAGCGTGCGGCGAGGAGCCGGTCACGAATCGCCCCAATGCAACCTCCGCGGGGAGGATGTTGCACCGACCGCCCCCGCTGATGAGGATCTTGCGGCCCCCGTCGACCGTGCCCTCCAGAACGATGACCTCGCGCCCCGAATGCGCCGCCCACAACGCGGCCATGAGGCCCGAGGCGCCCGCGCCGATGACGATGAGGGGAGAGGTGCCGCTCAACTCTTTGGGGGTTTGGGCGGATCGACGCTGCCGATGTCCGCCTCCATCTGCCACGGTCCGCCCTTGGCCCGCGTCCAGACGGTGACGTACTTGCCCGCGAGGCTGATGGTCTCGCCCTTGGCGTTCTTGACTTTGCGCGCCCAGGTCCCGTAGGTGTAGCCCATGTCGCCGGAGGCCGAAACCTCGGCTCCCACGGGCACCCACTGGAGCGGCTTGGGATCGAATTTGTCGCGCTCGTAAAGCGCCTTCACCTTGTCAAAACCCTCGACGATCGCGTCGCCGGGAAAGACGCGCACGTTCGGCGCCATGACCACCAACCACGCTTCAAGGCCCTTTTCACCGGACGCCTGGGCGAAGACCTTGTCGGCCGCCAGGAGATCCTTTGCCTTGTCGATCTCGGCCCCGCGAATCACCCAGCCTGCCAGCAGGCTCGCCGCCATTCCTGCCGCCACCAAAAACCAGCTTTTCTTCATGAACGACCTCCGAGAACACCATTTTACAGCCAGCCCCGGGACCACCTTTGGCCGGGGAGTTTCGCCGACCTTCGGAGCCAGACGGAGGTAAGGTCGGTCTTTCACGAAGGGCTCTTTCGCACTCGGGATGGTCTGGTGTCAGGACCGACGAGTTTGGCGAAGCCGTAATCCACCGTTATCGATACCGAACGGGTCCAACGGACGGGCCCGCCCCCGAACGCCGAGGGCGGGCCTGTCCCCTACCCCTCCGACTGCGAGTTCTACGGTCCGTATCTGTTGAAGCCGAAACCCCTGGCAAGGAACACCGCACTCTGATCGCGCGTTATGGTTGTGCTCGGACAGTAGTCCCCGTTGCCGCACCCCGCCGTGATTCCCTGCGCCGCGATGTAGTGGATGAACCGACAGCCGCCGTCCGTGGGCGACACATCACCGAAGACCGACGTTCCGCCCGCCTCGCAGTCGTAAGCACCAAGGCCAGGGACCGTGCCTGAAACCGGGATCGGACCCGTGGCGATCGCTTTTGCCACAAATACCGCCATCTGCCAGCGGTCCACCGTCAGGCTCGGGCAGTAGTCGCCGTCGCCGCACCCCGACGTGATCCCCTTGGCCGCGATGTAGTGAATGAACTTGCAACCCGAATCAGTCGGCGCAACGTCGCCGAACACCGACTGACCGCCGGCAATGCAGTTGTAGTCACCCATGCCGGGGACGGTGCCGCTGGTGGGGACGTTGCTGCCGGCCAGCGCAATTGAGAGGAACACTGCCATCTGCCACCGGTCGACGGCGGTACCGGGGCAGTAGAGCATCGGCTGCGTGCTACAACCCGCTGTTACGCCGGCGACGTAACACGCCTCGATGAAGCGTCGCGCCCAGAAGTTGAGGGGAACGTCGGCGAAGTAAGGCAAGTGCAGCCTGAAGTTGACACCGGCCGTGACGGTCGCGAGCGAGACCACGATCGGCGTCCCCGAGGTCACGGTGCAGGAGCCGCCGCAGTCGAGGTTGTCGTACAGTTCGTCGACATAGCCGTAGTTGTTCTGAGTCGTCGCGAAGTAGCTCCCCGGCTGGAGCCCGGAGAATCCGAAGCTCCCGTCGCTGCCGCTGTACGAGTAGCCAACCAGGCCGCCACTTGTGTTGTAGAGCGCGATATTGACGTACGGGAAAGGGAGGCCGTTGGCAGCGGTCGTCACGGTCCCCGTGATTCCACCGAGCCTCACCAGTGAGAAGTCGACGCCGGTCCTGACGGAGCCCAGCACCACCGAAATCGGCGTTCCGCTCGTGACCGTGCACGGCGTGAGGCAGGAGATGCCGTTGTACAGCTCCGTCACGTACCCCCAAGCCGCGGCCATCGCGAAGTAAGTCCCCGTCTTGAGGCCCTGCACGGTGTACGCTCCCGTGCCGTCGGTATACCCGTTCCCAACGTAGGTTCCCTGGGAGTCGTACACCGTGACGTACTGGTACGAGAGCGGTTGTCCGCTGGTCCCGTCCGTGACGTGCCCGGCGATGCTGCCGAGCTTCTGCAGCGGGAAGTTGACCCCGCTCGTTGCGTGTCCCTGCGTCACGGCGATGGGCGTGCCCGTCGTCACCGCGCAGCTCGGGTCGCAGAGGATCCCGTTGAAGAGCTGGCCGAGATACGCGTGGTAGCTCGAATCCCACGCACGCGCGAAGTAGGTGCCAGTGAGGAGGCCGGTCACCGTGAAGTCGCCGGATGCGTTCGTGTACATCGTCTGTTCGAGGTTCCCGGCCGCGTCGTAGATGTCAACCTCGATCCCGTAGAGCTGTGTTCCAGTCAGCGAGTCGGTCACCGTTCCCATGATCCCGCCGCCGAGGTTCATACCGAAGTTGATCCCGGGAGTTGTAGCGCCGAGCGTAACTGCGATAGTGGTTCCGGTCGTCGGGTCGCAGGACGGCTCGCACACGATCCCGTTGTATAGTTCGTCGATATAGCTCGGGTCATGAGCGACGGCGAAGTAGTTTCCGGTCAGGAGACCGCCGATCGCGTAGTCCCCGGTCTGATCGGAGTAGCCGTAGCCTACAAAGGAACCACCTCCATCGTAGGCCGAGATCGACGTGGTGGTGACTGGCAAACCGGTTGAAAGATCCGTCACGCGACCGGAGAATGATCCGAACTTGAGCAGGGCGAAGTCGATGTTCGGCGTGTCGTGGCCGAAGGTGACGCTGATCGGCGTGCCATTCGTGACCGTGCACGACGGCGAGCAGATGATCCCGTCGTAGAGCATTTCGGCGTATTGCCAGTTCCACGCCGCCGCGAAGTAGGTCCCTCCCTGCAGTCCGACGACCTGGTATGCACCGGTGTAGTCGGTCCAAGCGCTGGTGACGTAGTTGCCATTGGAATCGTAGAGGTACACCGTGGCAGAGAGCGGGGTTCCCAAGGCGGCGTCTGTGATCGTTCCCGAGACGCTCCCGGCGAGCTGGAGCGCGAAGTCGATGTTCCCTGTGACCGCTCCGGGGGAGACGGCAATCGGCGTCCCGCTCGTGACGGTGCAACCGCTCTCGCACGGGATCCCCTGGTAGAGCTGGTTGATGTAAGCGTTGCTTCGGGCCAGCGCGTAGTAGGTGCCCGGGGCGAGCTGAGAGAACTGGTAGTTGCCAGCCGCGTTGGTGAACGTGTACCCCTGGCTGTAGCCCGTGGCGTCGTACAGATCGACCTCGACGTTCCCGATCGGCAGGCCGCTGGTCGCGTCGGTAACCGTTCCAGAGAGGCTGCCAAATGGCTCGAGGGCGAAGTTGACGCCGGGGGTTACCGCCCCGTCGGTCACTGCGATCGGGGTGCCGTTGCCGGAGTAGCATCCGTACGGGCCGCATGGGATCCCGTTGAACAACTCGTTCTCGTAGCCCAGCGAGTTGATCGTGTAGGCCGTGTAGGTTCCGGTGGCCAACCCGCTCGCCAGGTAATTCCCGGACGCGTCGGTGGTTGCCGTCACGCTGGAGCAGCAACTCGTCGCATTCACCGCCACTTGCACGCTAGCCAGCGGGTTTCCGGTCGTTTGATCCGTCACCTTGCCGGTGATTGCACCGTTCCCGGTGGGCGACTGGGCCAACAGCGTCGTGGCGGTGCTCTTCATCGCGGCCGACAGCTTTCGGTTTGCGAGGCTCTTCTCAAGCTCGGCGATCGCCGCCTCGATGCGATGCGCGGCGGCGAGTGTCGGTTGGACGACGTCCCAGTGCAGGCCGAACAACGAAGAGAGGATCGCCCGCACGCCGGCCTTACCCTGCGCCAGTTCTTCACCGAGCCTGGCCGGCGGCGTAAGGCCGAGAGCCTGCAGCCGCGTGATCTCGAGCCGCGCCCGCTCCACGCGAGAAGAAACCCGGTCGAGGGCCGCCGTCGCGCGCGAGATCCTCTCCTGCGGACCCGAGGGCGGCGCCGCGCCGGCAAACGTCAGCCCCGCGACGAGGAGACCGCCCACAACAAGGACAATCGCTGCTCTTCGAACACCTCGTCTCATAGGTCCCTCCATGCTCTTGGAGATGTCGGGCGAGCGCCAGCAGGCCCGTCGGCGGCCCGTGCATCTCCCTTGTCAAATAACTGTGCGCATCGTACACCCTTCGCTGAGACGGCCGCAACGTTGGTTACGTCAAGGTCTATACTGAGACAGTGTCGCTGAATTTTCATCTGGCAACGTGCGAAACAGGTTCATCCGGACCACGCGGATCGGTACCTATTACTGTTTTCTCACCGCTTCCAACAAGCGAAATCTGCCTCAGCGCCGTGTCGACCAAACGAGATCCGCGCGCACCCAGATAGTCTGAGCGCGAACCCCGTTCGGGCCGCAACCCCAGGGAGTCTCCGCCCTACCCTCGCCGCCAACGTCGGACTTACCCGTGTATGCCCTCAGGGACGCCCTCGGACAATTCGGCGGCTGCGTCGTCGTCATATCGCACGCCCTGGAACGGGAACGGTGCCGGGTGCGCACCTGGGCACCCACTGCGAGGTGTTCGCGCAAGGCTGAGTTTGCCTAGGGCGAGGACGAGGATTCAAGCTCCTCGAGCTTTGGGCCGACGACGTGGCCGATCCTCCCGCCGGCCCAGAACATCACCGCCGTGAAACAGGCGAGCGCGACAACGAGGGCGCAGAACGCCCAGAGATGCCGCGACTCGAGGCTCTTGAGCGAACGAGCGTACGCCGCCAAACCGATGAGCGCGGCCACAATCGCCACCGCGTCGACGCTCGCGCGCTGCCAGTAACTGCCGCCGAGGTGGAGCCACATTCCGAACTCGTCGAAGGTGAGGGCCATGCCAACGCCGTACACGAGGGCTGCAGCTTCGAGCTTTCGGCCTGCGGGCCGGGCAAGGACGACGTAACCCGCGACGGCCGCCAGCAGGAAGATGCCATAATTGAGATGATGAACGTGTGTCCCGTGGAGGAAGAGAAACATGTTCGGGACACGGCCCGACATGATGAGAAAGACGACGGCCCTCGATGCGATGAATGTGAGGATGAAGCTGAACAGGGCGCGACGGGCGAGTCGGTCCGAGGTTTCCTTGCGGCCGCGAGTCTCGGTTGGCATCATGAGGAAGCGTACCCGACCATCACCCGGCCGCCAAGCCGGGATGGTCGCCGGCGTGACGCCTTCGCGTGGCCGGTACCCCGAGTACCGCAGCCATACCTCTTCGGCGGTGTCGCCGCCATCCCTTGATCGAAAGCGAACCCCCATGAGACACACCGTATGTGCGGGACCACGGCCCCCTGAGAGGCGCCTCGTACGCAGTTGGCCGATTTTGCCGCTTGCTCAAGGCGCCGCGTATCGGGGTCAGGCTCGCGTACCTGCAACGTCACCGGTGGGAGCCGAGGCGCATGGGAGAGATCGCCAAAGGGCGGCCTGACATTCCGACGCTCAGTCACCTTCTTCGAATCACCGCCAGCTGCGAATTATTGTATCCGGGTGATATTGACATCCTATTTTCATCCGGGTACAATGCAACCTCGCGTCGCTCAGGATTTTCCGGCGACCGGGAGGACGAAGATGGATTCCACCGAACGGGCAAGCTACACCGCCTTTGCCGGCATGCGGCGCATCGCCTCGGGTACGATCGAGGAGGCCGCGCGTGCCGCCAAGGAGGCCTTCGATCGGGACGGCAGTGCCCCGGTGCTGGTTTTCGACGACGCCACCAGCGAGCAGGTCGACCTGGATTTCAGCGTCGGCACCGAACAGGCGGTGGAGCGCCTCGCACGCGCCGCTGGCGCCGGGGCGGGCGTGGCCGCGGACGAGGAGCCGTCCCTCGCGGCGCCGCGCGGCCCGGGTCGGCCCCGGCTAGGCGTGGTCGCACGGGAGGTCACGCTGCTGCCGCGCCACTGGGAGTGGCTCAGCGGACAGTCCGGTGGGGCCTCAGTGGCACTGCGCAAGCTCGTCGAGCAGGCGCGCAAGACCAACGAGGGCAGGGATCGGCAGCGCCGCGCGCAGGAAGCGGCCTACCGCTTCATGTCCGCCGTCGCCGGAAACCTCGCCGGCTTCGAGGAGGCGATTCGCGCGCTCTTCGGCGCGGACCGCGCGCGGTTCGATGAGTTGGTGGCGCCGTGGCCCCCGGACGTCAGCGAGTACGCCAAGAAACTGGCTGTAGGCGCGTTCGCCCAAACAAACGAATGAGTCAGGGAGGGGCGCCGGGTACGCATCTGGCTCAACTGTGGAACCAAGAGCCCCGCTTGCGGCGTTGCTGCCGCTTGCCCGGGTCCCCAGGTCACCTCTCCGCCAACAAAAACCTGCTAAGCGCGTTCCCACTCCCCACCCCACACGGCCCGTGCCTTGCCCACCGCAGGGCGTCAATACCTCTGGACTGGGGACTCGTGCGGCATCACAGATGCTGGACGACCTCGTTGAGCGGGAAACGCACCTTCTCGGCATTGGCGTAGGCGTCCTCCGCCGATCGCACTCCAGCCGTGGCGATGACCACGGCCTTCCAGCCTTTCGGTGACAGACCGAGGATTCTGTCGAACTCGTTCTTGTCGAAACCCTCCATCGGACAGGCATCGACACCGAGCGCAGCCGAGGCAGCGAGGAACACGCCGAGCGCGATGTACACCTGCCGGGTGAGCCATGCCTCGACCTGCTCCGGCGGCTGCGAGACCGAATGAAGCATCATCTGCTTGAAGCTCGCCAGGGTCTCCTTATCCACGCGCCGGACCTCGGCGATGCGGTCGAGAAAGTGCTCCACATCTGCGGGACCGAAGCACTTTCGCACCGCGAAGACCACGAGCTTGTCGGCGTCGGTGATCTGGCTCTGGTCCCATGAGGCCGGGCGCAACTTGGCGCGCACAGCCCGGTCATCCACGACGAAGAACTTCCATGGTTGCAGGCCGAAAGACGAGGGCGAAAGGACCAGGGCTTCCTCGAGCGCCTTCCAGACGTCGTCGGGGACCTTCCCGGCTGGGTCGAACTTCTTGACGGCGTAGCGATGCCCCAGGGCGGCAAGCAGGTCCTCGGGGGTGGCGATATGCGCGACAGCGGTGTCAGTCATCTGAAACCTCCTTGGTCACAGTCAACCTCAAGAAAAACTCACGCCACGGTTTCGATATCGTCGACGATGTCGGCGAGGGTGGTGCGCTTCAGCTCAGGCAAGACCTTGGCCTCGACGCGGGAAAACACGTCGTTGAGGATCGACTTCATGCGGCAGGCGATCGGGCACTTGTCGTTCAGCGTCTCCCGCAGAGCAAAGAACCCGCCTTCCTCGACGGCGGCGTAGACGTCGCGCAAAGAGATCTTCGCCGCGGGGCGAGCCAGGCGGAAACCGCCCCTGGCGCCGTAGGAGGCCTCGACGACGCCGGCGCGGGCAAGTTGGCCGAGCAGGCGGCGGATGACGACCGCGTTGGTCGCCACGGACGCCGCGATTTCGCGCGAGGAACACGGCGCCTGGGTGTGCCACGCCAGCACCGCGAGGGCGTGAACCGCAACCGCGAAGCGAGAGTTCGCCGCCATAATGTAACAATTCTAGTTGCATTTAGACCACCTGTCAAATTCCCTCGCAACGCTGTGCCTGATGAGCCCGGTACACCTGCGGTCGAGCGCCACGGCCACGATCCAGCGGAGGGCTTGTGGCTATGGTGTTAGGAGCCAGGTCCGCCTGGGTTGACAGAATCTCCCTTGGCGCGCGTCGTTCATGCCAGGTGATAGTTCTTCGACCGCACTGTGAGGAGGTTTGGGCGGAGGCCAAGGAGTGGCATGCAGACTCATCGGCCACGAGCCTTGGTGGCGGGCGCCGGGGGCGTGATTTGCGCACGTGACGACTTATCCACGGCCGCTCTGTGCCACTGCGAGGGCGTGCTCTGGGGGAAGTTGCGCTGGTGCTGGACGAGCCTCTCGGCGACGATGCGACCCGACCGGCGGTGCACGAGACAAGGGCCAACTGCGTATGCTACGCGGAGCTACTGGCCCGGCCGCCAGGGCCACAAAGGTCCCTGGCCGGGTGGCCGAGCGCAGCAAGAAGAAGCAGGCACGAACATTGAATCTCGTCCGTCGGGTGCATGGTCCAGGCTACACTCGTGCTCGTGAAGGACGGATCGGCTGATTCGGCGGCTCGGCGAGTGCCGGTGTGGCGGGCGTGGGTACTGGCCAGCCGCCACAAGACCCTCCCCGCGGCGGCGGCCCCGGTCATCGTCGGGAGCGCCGCGGCGTTTGCGGCAAGCCAGTTCCGTCCGGGCCCCGCATGCGCGTGTCTTGTGGGCGCCCTGCTGCTCCAGGTCGGGGCCAACTTCGTCAACGACTACGCCGACTTTGTTCGGGGCGCGGACACGGTCGAGCGCCTCGGCCCAATGCGCGTGACCCAGGCCGGGCTGCTGCGCCCCCGGCAGGTGCTGGCGGGCACCTGGATCGTTTTCGGCCTCGCGACCCTTGCCGGCGTCTACCTGGCCGCCGTCGCCGGCTGGCCGGTCGTGGCCATCGGCGTCGCCTCGATCGCGGCGGCGTGGGCGTACACGGCAGGCCCTTTCCCGCTCGGCTATCACGGTCTCGGCGAGTTGTTCGTGTTCGTGTTCTTCGGCCTGGCTGCCGTGTGCGGGACGTTCTACGTCCAGGCCGGAACGCTCACGGAAGGCGCGGTTTTCGCAGCGGTGCCTATTGGCCTGCTCGCGGTCGCGATCCTGGCCGTCAACAACCTCCGCGACATCGCCACCGACCGCGCTGCCGGGAAGAGGACACTGGCGGCGCGATTCGGGACGCGGTTCGCGCGCGGCGAGTTCATCGCACTGGTGGGGGTGGCGTTCGCGGTGCCCGTCGCGGCTTCCACCACCGGTTTGGCGCCAAAGTGGGTCCTGCTCTCGCTGCTCGCGCTGCCGGCGGCGGCCGGCGTATGCCTCGTCGTGGCGCGCGAGAGCGGCCGGTCGCTCAACCGCGCACTCGCGATCACCGGTGGGCTCGAGCTGGCGTTCGCGGTCCTCTACTCGGTCGGCCTGATCCTCGGGCGCTGAAAGCCGGCTGTCGCTCCAAGACCTCACACGCCCTCGGTTGGCACGCGTCGCACACCCACACGATGAGGCGCTCGGAAGGCCCGGGGCCGATTCGAACCGCCAACCGCAGTCAGCTCGGGAGACTTCGCCGGTAACGGAACCCGTGCCGGTGAACGGGTCCGCTGCGCCGGCGTGGTACGCGCGAATTCATCGCTGAGTTTCCGGTGGCGACGACGCGGAGCGTGCCTTACCCTGCTGGCTGGCGCCCCGGCCCACCCGGGCCGCCTCGCCGGCAGGGAGGAAGCCGATGCAGACCGTATACGCCCCAGGATGTGCGCTCATGCTCTACAAGCCCGAGCTGGCCGGGAGATTGCTGCAATGGCTGAGGACGGAGTTTGGGGATGTCGACGAGCACCTGACCTGCTGCAGGCACGAACCGGGTCTGCAGCGCCCTGCACGGGTCATCAACACGTGTCCGGGCTGCGACAGGAGATATCGCCAGCTCTACGAGGACGTCTCGACGATCTCGTTGTGGGAGGTTCTCGCGGCCAGCACCAACTTCCCCTTTCCGGAATACGACGGCGCGCTGATGACCGTTCTCGACGCCTGCCCGACCCGCGAACAGGCCCGGGTCCAGGAGGCCATCCGGACCCTCCTGTCCAAAATGAACATCTCGGTCGTAGAGCCCGAGAGGACGAGGACCAGGGGCACCTGCTGCGGCGACACTTTCTACGGCTCGCTCCCGGTTGGTGAGGTCAAGCAGCGGATGCGCACGAGGGCCGCCGAGATGCCGGTCGAGGATGTCGTCGTCTACTGTGTTTCGTGCAGCAAGGCGATGCACATCGGGGGGAAGCAGCCGCGCTACATCGTCGACCTCCTTTTCGCGGAGGAGACCGCTCCCGGGACCTTCGAGCCCGACGAGTGGCACGCCGAGATCGACACCTTCATCGCCTCCCACTGAAGGAGCGATCAGGGCTCTCCCGGACCGACACTGGCGGCGGCCGCCAGATTGAGGGCCAAGGCCTGCAGGGCGAGAACCATGTGTCGGAACACAGCATCGAGCAGTTCACGGGCCACGCTATCATCGTGTCCCACTGACTATCAGTTCCTCGCCAGAGTCACGACCCGTATCCTCTCCTTTCAAGGTGACCTTAGGGGCCCGGTTTTCGGCGGCGTCATAAAGTCTGCCGGCCGGCACCTGCTTGGTATCGCGCCATCTGTTCGACTACGAGGAGGGGCGCGCGCAAACGCCCGGGGGAACCGCGACCATGCGGCACCGGATCACACCCCAGATGTTGACGAGCCAGCCCCAAGGTGGGATCGTGTTCGCCGGTGCCTGTGGGCAACAATGACCTTTCATCGCCGCCTCCCGGCAGGGCAGTGAACCCATCGTGTAGAGAAGTGGAGGAAACCATGACCCGGATCCGCAAGACACTCACCTGCGGTCTCGTGCTGCTGTGTCTTCCCCTTCTCTACGGACGACTCGCGGCCGCGCAGCCGGCGAAACCCGCGCAATCGGTTGTTCTTCCCGCACTTGAGCAGCCTGCCCAGACCCCCGTTTCGGTCCCCTCCCCTCCTGTTGTCTCGGCGCTCGCGGCGACGCTCCCGGAGTCGGCGAAGCTCCCGCTCGACCCGGCGGTTCGCACCGGCGTTCTCGCCAACGGCCTCACCTACTTCGTGCGGCACAACGCGCGCCCCGAGAAGCGCGCCGAGATCTGGCTGGCGGTCAACGCCGGATCCACCCTGGAGGACGACGACCAGCAGGGGTTGGCTCACTTCGTTGAGCACATGGCGTTCCGCGGCACCAAGAACTTCAAGAAGCTCGAGATCATCAACTTCATGGAGCGGATCGGGATGAAGTTCGGCCCGGACATCAACGCGTACACGAGCTTCGACGAGACCGTGTACATGTTGACGGTCCCGACGGACGACGCGGCCGTCGTTGAAAAGGCGCTCGCGATCCTCTACGACTGGGCTTGCAACGTCTCGTTCGACGACCAGGACATCGACACCGAGCGCGGCGTCGTGGTCGAGGAGTGGCGGCTCGGGCGGGGCGCGGAGGCCCGGATGCGGGACAAGCAGTTCCCCACCCTGTTCAAGGGCTCCCGCTACGCCGAGCGCCTGACGATCGGCAGGAAGGAGATCATCGAAACGGCGCCGCACGACGCCATCCGGCGCTTCTACCGCGACTGGTACAGGCCCGACCTCATGGCGGTGATCGTCGTCGGCGAGGTGGACCCGGAGCGGATCGAGCAGTCGATCAGGACCCGGTTCGCGTCGCTCGAGAACCCTCAGAAACCGCGCCCGCGGACGCTGTTCCCCGTTCCCGACCATGCCGAAACCCTGGTTTCGACCGCGACCGACCCGGAGGCGACCTCGACGCGCGTGGCGGTGTACTACAAGCTCCCCAAGAGGCCGTTCATCACGGTCGCGGACTACCGCAGAAACCTGGTGGAGGGCCTTTACCACGGGATGGTGAACAGCCGTCTCGCCGAGCTGCGCCAGCGGCCCGACCCGCCGTTCCTGTACGCGTCTTCCGGTTCGGGCTCGTTCGTTCGCACGCGCGACCTCGTCTATCAGACTGCCGGGGTCCAGGAAGCCAGGCTGGCGCGTGGGCTGGAGACACTCCTCATCGAGCTGGCACGCGTGGACGCGAACGGGTTCGCTTCCTCCGAGCTCGACCGGACCAAGAAGCGGTTTCTTCGCAACCTCGAAACAACCTACCAGGAGCGCGACAAGACCGAGTCTGACGGCTACAGCGACGAGATCTCCCGCTTCTTCCTCGACCATGAGCCGATGCCGGGCATCGAGGTGGAGTTCGGCCTCGCCCAGCGCCTGCTTCCGACCGTCTCGGTCGAGGAGATCAACCATCTCGCCCGGCAGTGGAGCGGCGACTCCAACCGCGTCATCCTCGTGAACGGGCCCGAGAAGGCGGCGAAGCTGCTGCCGTCGGACGAGCAGCTGCGGGAGATCTTCAAGGCGACCGACATGAGCAAACCCGAGCCCTGGGTGGACCGCGTGCGGCAGGAGCCGCTCGTCCCAACGCCGCCGCAACCCGCGACCATCAGCGAGGAAACGACGATCGTCCCGCTCGGTGTGACGCGCTGGAAGCTCTCGAACGGCGTCGTTGTCCTCCTCAAGCCGACCGACTTCAAGAACGACGAAGTGCTGCTGGGCGGGTTCAACCCCGGCGGCACCTCGCTTGTCGGCGACGACCGGTACGTCTCGGCCAGCAACGCCTCGCAGGTGCTCTCGGAGGGCGGCTGGGGCCAGTTCGACAGGATCGAACTCGGCAAGGCGCTCGCCGGGAAGATCGCCCGCGCCTCCGCGTACATTGGCGGGTTGGAGGAACGCGTCAGCGGCAGCGCCTCGCCGCAGGACCTCGAGACGATGTTCCAGCTTCTTTATTTGACCTTCACGTCGCCCCGCGCCGACGAAAAGGCCTTTGCGGCCTGGAAGGTGCGGACCAAAGCCACGATTGAGAATCGCCTGGCGCGCCCCGAGACGGTGTTTGGCGACGCCATGCAGGTGGCGATGTCGCAAGGGCACTTCCGCAGGCGGCCGATGAGCGTCGCGATCCTCGACGAGGTCGATTTGAAGACCGCGGAGACGGTGTGGCGCGAGCGTTTCGGCGACGCCAACGGCTTCACCTTCGGACTGGTCGGCGCATTCACGCTCGACCAGATCCGCCCGCTCGTGCTCCGCTACCTCGGCGGCCTGCCTTCGCACGGGCGCCGTGAGACCTGGAAGGACGTCGGGATCCGGCCCCCCAAGGGCGTCGTGAAGGTCGAGGTCAAGAAGGGCATCGAGCCGAAGAGCCAGTTCCGCATCGCGTTCTCGGGGCCAGCCAAGTGGAGCCCGGAGGCTGATCACCTGATCGGCGCGCTCGGCGAAGCGCTGCGCATCCGGCTCCGGGACGTGCTGCGGGAGGACATGGGCGGCGTGTACGGCATCGGCTCGTACGGCTCGATCTCCCGCGAGCCGGTTGAGNNGGCGTGCTCGATGCGGCGAAGAAGAACGGCTTCGCCGAGGATCTCGTAGGCAAGGTGAAGGAGCAACAGCTGCGGCAGCGCGAGACGGACCTCAAGGAGAACGGCTTCTGGCTCGGAGAGCTGCTCGAGGCGGCACGCTTCAACGACGATCCGACGCGCCTGCTCCGGTACGACGATCTCGTGACGAAGGTGACCAGCCGCGCGCTCCGTGATGCCGCCCGCACGTACCTCGACCCGCGCCGCGTCGTGGCTGGCGTGCTGTACCCAGAGTCGTGGCTCAAGGCTTCCCAGACCCCGCCTGCGACCGCGATGCCAGTGTCTACGCCGCCAGCCGGAGACAAGACGAAAAAGTAGCAACCGCGCCCGGCGCGGCCTCGAGTGACGCCGATGGCTTCAACTGCAACGTAGGCCGGAGGCCGTGCAATGCGCCGGCCTGCGCGAGTGCGCTGCTTGCACACACTCTCCGGGTACGAGGAGTGGCGCTGGCAGACCTGTGGCGACACCGCTCCAAGCCGGGCCGCGGCTGCTTCCGATTTTGCGCTGTACCGTCGACGGCAGCCTCGGACGACACCATCATTGAGGGACCTATCCTGGTAGCGGTCGGCCCGGGTCGTCGTGCCCGGGGGTGTCCTGACTTGCGTCATGAGGCAGGAGTACGGCGAAAAAGAGGTATCCGAGGCAAACGACAATAGTGATGACGGCCACTGTGAATGCAAGTGATTTCCCGTGCCACAACCCGTTGAACCAGTCCATCAGCTCCACCGCGAGCACGTTCGCGGTTCCGCCATAGAGCTGAAGATCACGCAGGTACTTCTTGGACGAGTCGGGTGAGAACTCCAAGAGGGTGTCCGGGACGATCGCGGCGGTCAGATAGATCACGATGGCACTGCCAAAACCGACCAGCAGAATGACGGAGGCGATGAGATAGGGGCGATTCCGCGGCTCGGTGAGCTTCCATCTCATTCTTATGGTCGTCTCCTCCATCAGTGGTGAGTTTTCGGACCGAGCGTGGTGCTCACAGAGATCGCTTCATCCGCGGGACGGGCAGTACGGCCCGGGAGTGAAACGTGGCGATCAGGCCGGGCGGGCCAGCGGATCGGCGACAGAGAGTCCTTTCCTCACCTACAGCGATGGTAGTGCCGCTCGGGGAGTTGTCAACGCCGATGCCCGCAAGGGCGCCGAGGGATCATCGCCCGCCTCTTTTCGGATGCGATCGAGCACGCGAGCGGAGGACATCCCGTGATTCCCGGCAATGGCTCACCGAAGTCGGACGTCTCGACGGTCGGATCGAAGAGCACCCAGCGGCTGGCGGGGTCCTCCGGCAGGGTCGCGGGGTACGGGACGAGCTCTCGTAACATGTCCATCGCCGGGATCACACGGTTGATGAATGCCGTGCCGAGCCGGCTGCCCCACGAGGAATGTCCGGCGTTACCGCGCCGGGCGAACGCGACCTCGCCGTACACTATCTTCGCGATATGGGAACTTAGCGGTGTGGGCAAGGTCACAAGTGCCTTGGCCCTATCGGCCCTGCTCCGGGCGAATGGGCCGCCTGCGAACCACGCCGGGATCAGGCCGATGGGTGTTCGTCGGCCCAATCGCGGCCGCAACGTGTCGCCGCCGTCGCTAGGTGTCACACCGGCGAACGGGGTATAGTGTACTCATATAACCATGCGAAACTGAGACTGTTGCTCTGGCACGACGCGTCCAGACGGCCCACCCCATCTCTGCGAGCGAGATCCGATCAAAGAGGCGGGGCCGACGACGACTGCGGGGCGGGGCATGCGACTCATCAGTCGGAGCGCCCGAATGCGGCGATCCGCTCTCGTCGTGGGAGCGGCAGTCGTCGCGCTCTCGAGCTGCGCCAGGCCGACGGCGACGCCGCTCGTGGTTGCCTTCGGCGATCTCCCGATATCCCTCGACCCGCATATCGGCAACCGCAACGTCCGGTGGTCGGTCCTCTCGAGCTTCTACGACCCCCTCGTGAGTCTCTCGGGCGACATGAAGCCCGAGCCTGCGCTGGCGACCCGGTGGGAGCAAGTGGACCCGACGCACTGGTGCTTCACTCTGCGAAGCCGCGTACTCTTTCACAACGACCAGCGGCTGATCGCCGAAGACGTCGTGGCGAGCCTCGAGCGAGCCAGAAGCCGCCCGTCTTCGGCCGTTGCCCAGTACCTTGCAGGGGTGGTGTCGGTGCGCAGCGAGGGCGCCACGACCGTCCTCATCGAGACCAACGGCTGCCAACCCGACCTTCTCAACCGGCTTTCGTTCGTCCTGATCGCACGAAGCCAGGACGCCCGCCGCGGCACGATCGCGGAGCCGGTGGGGACCGGCCCGTACCGGTTTGCCGGCCGGCGCAAGGACGGCGCCGGCCTGGGCCGAGCGTGGTCGGGGTGGAGGGGTCGGCCCGACTGTGGGAAGGTCATCTTTGAGTTCTGCGGAACCGGCGAGGAAGCTGCTCGG
>PMLC01000113.1 GCA_003158745.1 Acidobacteriota bacterium | reverse complement strand
GATAGCTGCTCTACGTCGTCCTAGCTGGCGTCTCGAGTTTCTGGGTCCGTATTTCGAACGGTTGTGGCCATTCCGATCCCACGGCGGTGGCCATTACGGTCGCTCACACCGTTCGCCGCCGCCTCATGCCATAGACGCGAGTCGAGTCGACGCAGCGCTTTGGCTCATGGCAAGAGACGGATGACCGCGCCGGATTTGGACAGAGGGCTTGAAAGTGCTCTCGAAGGTGGTAGGTTGGCAGCGGATCGCGTGGGATCGTCTCCGATGGTGGCGCTGCGGAGCTCTTTGGGAAATGTCGGTTGGTACCGTGACATGCGCTGGAGGGATCATGAGGCACAGCACTGTGCTCGCGCTCGCAGGCGTGGCGTTTCTCTTCGGACAGTTCAGTCGGGCTGACAAGGTACCCTTCACCATCGCCGATCAGTACCGCGTGGTCGGCGTCTCCGACCCACAGCCCGGCCCGGACGGGAGCCGGATCGCCTATGTGACGACCCAAACCGACCTCGCCAAGGCGAAGAAGTGGTCGGCGATCCGAATCGTCAACGCCGACGGGAGCGGCGACAGGGAGCTGACGCAGGGCCAGCACCTCGACACGGCGCCGCGGTGGTCGCCCGACGGCGCAAGCCTGGCGTTCGTGTCGGACCGGAGTGGCGACGGAACTCAGCTCTTCCTTCTCCCGCTCGGCGGCGGCGAGCCCCGTCAATTGACGAGCTTCCCGATGGGCGTGAGCGACCCAATCTGGTCCCCCGACGGGCGCCTCATCGCGCTGACGTCCGAGCTCTACCCCGAGTGCGGCGCCGACGCAGCCTGTAACGAGAAGATCAAGAAAGCGTGGAGCGAAGGCCCGCTCAAGGCGCACATGGCGGACGCGCTGCTATACCGCCATTGGACCTCATGGCGGGACGGCACGTACACCCACGTGCTGCTGCTCAAGGTCGCGGACGGGTCCCTTGCCGACGTGACTCCCGGCGAGTTCGACGCCCCGCCGTTTAGTCTCGGCGGCGACGTGGGCTACGCCTTCGCCCCCGGCTCTCGCGAAGTCGCGATCGTCTCCAACCACGATGCGGTCCCTGCCCGTTCCACCAACGCCGACATCTGGCTGGTGCCGATCGACGAAACCGGCAAACCCGGGAACGCCGCCAACATCACTGCCGACAACCCGGCGTGGGACGGCTCGCCGGCCTACTCGCCGGACGGCCGCTTCATCGCCTACCGTGCCCAGAAGATTCCGGGCTACGAGTCCGACCTGTTCCGCGTCGCGCTCTACGACCGGGCGACGAAAAAGAGCAAGGTCATCACCGAGAGCTTCCGAGACTGGGTGACCGCGCTGCAATGGCTGCCCGACTCTTCCGGCCTTGTGTTCCAGGTTGCCTTCGAGGGGAATACGCCCCTCTACCAAATCGACCTCGCGAGCGGAAAGGAGCACCAGCTGTTCACGGACGCCGCGATCGATGCCTGGCAACTCAGGCCTGGCGGCGTGGTGTACGTCCACCGCTCGGTAGGCGAGCCAGCCGAGATCTACCGCAGCGAGCTTGATGGGACTCACGGGATGAAACTGACGCACGCCAATGATGCGCTCCTCGGCGAGGTGGACGTTCGGCCAGCGGAGACGATGTGGGTGAGCGCGCCCGGTGGCAGGCGGGTCGAGGTGTTCCTGGTCAAGCCGCACGGTTTCGACCCGGCCAAGAAGTACCCGCTGATCCTCAACGTCCACGGCGGCCCACAGGATCAGTGGCTGGATTCCTACCGTGGTGATTGGCAGGTTTACCCGGGCGCGGGGTACATCGTGGCGTTCCCCAACCCAACCGGCTCGAACGGCTACGGACAGGCTTTCGTGGACGGGATCACCCGCGACTGGGGCGGCAAGGTGTACGAGGACGTCATGGCCGTGGCCGACGCGCTCGCCAAGCTCCCGTACGTCGACGCCGCCCGCATGGGCACCATGGGGTGGTCCTACGGCGGCTACTTCATGATGTGGCTCGAGGGCCATTCCGACCGCTTCAAGGCGATCGCGTCGATGATGGGCGTCTACGACCTGCGCTCGATGCACTCCGCGACCGAAGAGCTGTGGTTCCCCGAGCACGACCTCGGCGGGGAGCCATGGGGCAGCGCCGACTACCGGACGTGGTCGCCGTCGGAGTTCGTCAAGAACTTCAAGACGCCGTGCCTCGTGATCACCGGCGAGCGGGACTTCCGCGTGCCGTACACCCAGTCGCTCCAGTTCTTCACCGATCTGCAGGAGATGAAAGTGCCGTCGCGCCTGGCGGTGTTCTCCAAGGCGGGACACTGGCCGTCGTGGTACGAGATGGCCTTCTACTACGACCTTCACCTCGACTGGTTCCACCGCTACCTGGGCGGCGACGCGGCGCCGTGGGACCCGGAGAGGTTTCTTCGCAACGAGGTGTTCGCGAAGACCCAGTAGGCATCCGCCGCCGCGAGAAACGAGCTAAGAGTTGAGAGTGAAGAGTGAAGAGTTGAAAGAACGGGGCGTGTTGCCGCGGCGGCAACGTACACGCCGAGTTTCGGTTTTCTTTCTAACTCTTAACTCTTCACTCTGAACTCTTCACTTCTTGGGCTCTGCCTGGTCTTCGTGCTCGTGATGGTGGCCGTGGACGTGCTCGTGGGCGACGACGTGCTGGTGGGGATGGGTGTGCACGAGCCGCCCGTGCCGGTGCGAGTGCGCGTGGATCAGGTTGACCGCCAGCAGCATTTCGGTGTCGGCCAGAACGGGTTCCGGCTCGCCGTCGGCCACCAGGCGGTGCTCCTCGGAGAGCACGAGCACGCGGTCCGCCAGGTGCGGAAGCAGCGTGAGGTCGTGCGTTGCGGTCACGAGCGTGAGGCCGCGGGTGTGGAGCGCCTCCAGGATTTCGAGCAGCAGCGACTGGCTGCGCGGGTCCAGGCCGGCCGTGGGCTCGTCGAGCAGCAGCACGGACGGCGCGAGCACGAGCAGCGAGGCGAGCGCGACGCGCTTCTTCTCCCCGGCGCTCAGCCCGGCAGGGAAGCGGCCGCGCAGCCGGGAGATCTCGAGCAGCGCCAGGGTGTCCTCGATGCGGCGAAACACCTCGGCCTGCGTCCACCCCATCTGCAGCGGCCCGAACGCGAGCTCGTCCTCAACGGTGGGGCAGAAGAGCTGGGCGTCGGAGTTCTGGAAAAGGAAGCCGACCTCCTGCCGGAACCGCGGCCCGAACGGCGCCGCATCCAGTACAGCCTCGGTGAGCGGGCTCCCGAGGTAGGCGATGCGGCCCTCGCCGGGGAAGAAGAGGCCGTTGAGCAGGTGCAGGAGCGTGGACTTGCCGCTGCCGTTGGCGCCGACCAGCGCCAGCCGCTCGCCGCGGCGAACGTCGAACGACACGCCGTCCAGGCACAGCGGCTGGCCGGCATAGGCGAACCGCACCGCTTCGACCGCGAAGACGGTCTCGCCTTGTGAGCCGCTCACGCGAGCCTCCTGTCCAGGATCAGCAACCCTGCCGCAACCGCCGCGGCGGCCGCCACGAGCAGCCAGTCTGTCCTCCGCCAGCACGCCGGACGCAGCAGGCGCACCTCGCCGGTGAACCCGCGCGACACCATCGCGAGCGTGACCGCGTCGGCGAGGCTCCTCGTCCGGCGGAACACCGCGCCCACGCCGGCCGCGGCCCACGCCTCCTCGCGGCGCACGCCGATCGGGGCGACGCTACGCGCCAGGCGCGCCAGGTGCAGCTCCTGCGCCGACCGCAGCAGCACAGCCAGGTAGCGCTCCGCCATCGCCAGCACCATCACGAACGCCTGCGGCACGCCGAGCGAGCGCAGGCCGCCGAGGAGCCGCTGCGGCCGCGTCGTCGCCGCGAGCAGGAGGGCGAGCGCCGCGCACGCGGTCGTTCGCAGCACCATCCGCCCGGCCACGAGGAGGCCGTCGGCGGTGACCGCCACCACCTCCGGCAGGCGCCACGGGCCGAACGCGCCGCCTGCCGAGCGCCAGAGCACCAGCAGCGGCGGGCCGCCCGAGACGATGTTGAGCGTGGCCGGGAGCAACAGCGCCGTGGAGGCGAGCGGCACGGCAATCATGACCGGGAGGAGGCGGCGGCCCGGCACCTTCGCAGCCGCCGACAGCGCCAGGGCGAGGGCGAGGCACGCGGCGAGCGGCAGCAGACCGCGCAGGAACGTCGTAGCCACGATCAGGCCGACCGCGGCGAGCAGCTTGGCGCGCGGGTCCGCCGTGCGCAGGGCGCCAACGCCGGGGCCGTCGGGCTCCCGGACGAGCAGCGAAATCGACCGGCCCATCGCACCGAGGGTCCGCCGCAGAAGGCGGTGGGCCGTCGCCCGCTGCGGCAGGAGGCTGACGGGCCTCGCGCCGGGGCGCAGCCACTCAGGCAGCGTGGCCATCGCGCTCCTTCCTCGTGAACAGGCGGCGGAGGACGAGCACGGCCGCCCCGATCGCTGCGACCCCGAGCGCCGCGGAGACCACGTACCAAACGCCCTGGGCCACGACGGATACTCCCTCCGCGCCGGGCGGCCCGTAGTCGGGCAGTGGCGCCCGCCAGAGCGAGGACAGGCGCTGGAAGCCGGACGGTAGGTATCCCGTGAGCCTGGAGAGCTCGCCGGCGCTCCACTCGCCCCAGGCCGTGCCTCCTCCGAAGCGGGCTACGAGCACGAGGCTGAGCGGCGACAGCAGCGCGAGTGCCGCGACTGAGAGCCCGAGGCGCCTGAGGCCGCGGCTGCTCGGCCCTTCCGCGGTCTGGTCGGCGAGGGCCAGGCCCGGCTCCGTTCGCGCGAGGTAGGCGAGAGCGAGCGCGGTGACGGCCGCCTCCACGAACCCGATCACCAGCAGGTGCGAAACCGCCATCGCGGGCACCGCGACCCCGAGGCCGAACGGGCAGTACAGCGGGCGGCCGGACGGATCGCGGGCGATCAGAGGCTGGATCCCGAGCAGCACGCCGGTCACCAGCGCCGCGGCGTTGACGCCGACGTACCCGCCGGCGGCCGCGGCCACCCACCGGCGCCGCGACCCGGCCGGGCTCGAGCCCGCGAGGAGCCGGTACGTCCACCACCCGGCAAACGGCATCACGACCGCCATCGTGAGGCAGTTTGCGCCGAGGGCGGTGATGCCGCCGTCGCCGAACAGCAGCGCCTGCACCGCGAGGGCCAGCGACACCGCCACCACGGCCGCCCACGGGCCCAGCAGCACCGCCACCAGCACCGAGCCCACCGCGTGGCCGCTCGTGCCGCCGGGGAGCGGCACGTTGAACATCATCACCACGAACGTGAACGCGGCGGCGAGCGCCATCATCGGGAGCCGGCGCACCGAAAGCGTGCGCTTCAGCCGCGCCGATGCCCACGACCACAGCGGCGCCATCACCCCCCACGCAGGGAGGTAGGTCTGCGGCCCGAGGTACCCGTCCGGGATGTGCACTACCGCCCCGTCCTTGGCCGGAGGCGCCCGACGCGCGGCCGCCGGGTCACGGGAGCAGCGCTCCGGTGGTGGTGGCCACCACGCCGCCGTGCTTGACGCCGCGCGTGGCGACGAGCGCGTCCGCGATTTTCCGCACCTGGCGGCTGTGCCCCCGCACGATGATCACCTCGAGGCAATTGTGGGGGTCGAGGTGCACATGCGTGCTGCTCACGATCGCCTGGTGGTGACGGTGCTGGAGCTTGGCGAGCGTGTCGGCGAGGTGGTGCTCGTGATGCTCGTAGACGATGCTCACCGTCGCGATCACGTCGGCGTTCGGGTCGGACCACTTCTGGGAGACCAACTCCTTGCGAACCAGGTCCCGGATCGCCTCGGAGCGCGAAGCGTAGTCGCGCTCGGCGATGAGCGCGTCGAAGCTCGCGAGGAGCTCGCTCTCCATCGAGACCCCGAACCGTCCCAGTTCCGGCATGGCGCCTCCGTGGCACGTCTTGTGAATTCGTAGCACTCCCGGGCCGGGAAGGCAAGAGCATGGCGACGCTTGGCTGGCGACTGCGGGCAGGCTATCCTGGTGCTCAGGTCCGGAGGGCGATAAATGGGCAAGCTCCTGTTTCGGTGGCTCATCTCGGCTTTGGCGTTGGTTGCGGCGGCGTGGTTCGTGCCAGGGATCAGGGTTGGGCAGGAGGCATGGCTGGCCTACGCCGGGATGGCGTTGATCCTCGGCCTCGTCAACGCGGTGGTCAAACCGCTCCTGAAGATCCTCACGTGCCCACTCATCGTGCTCACCCTGGGCGTGTTCCTCCTGGTGATCAACGCGTGCATGCTCCTGCTCGCGGCCCGGATCGCCGACGCCATCGGCATCGCGTTCTACGTGGACGGGTTCGTGCCGGCACTGCTCGGCTCGCTCATCGTGAGCGTCGTGACGTGGGTACTGTCGATCTTCGTGAAGGACTGATCCGGACCCGCGCCTGAACCGGAATCGGTTCACGGGGTAGGCGCCCTCGCCCGCGCTTGAAGCGCGGCCGGGGGCGGCGGCGCCCCAAGGCCCCGGCAGGTTAATGCCGCGGCAGGGTGCGGACGCGCAGCTCGGCGTGCGTGGGCGTCCGCTCGGAGGCCACGGTGACCACCACCTGCGCGGGCGCGATCGAGGGCGCCTCGGCCAGCGCGCGGTAGCTGGCCGGTCGCACGCCCCGGAACGTCGCCGTCCCGCTGGCATTGGTTCTCGCTGTCCGCTTCCAGAGCGCGCCCTGGCCGAGGCGCTCCAGCGTCACCGTGACGCCCTCGCAGGGCCGCCCGGCCTCGTCGAGGATCGCCACGGTCACCGCGTTCTCGCTCTCGCCGATGCCGCCCTTTGCCTGGGCGACGCCCGGCCGGTTCACGGGGGCGACCGGCGCCGAGGTGGCGATGGGCGGCGCGGTGCCCGTCACGCTGACCTCCTCGCGCATTTTGGCCTGAGGCATGGTGACGCCGACCTCAGAGGAAGCGCCGGCCGCGACCTTGACCTTCGCCTCGACCGGTTCGAACCCTTGCAGTTCCGACCGGACGCGGTACTCGCCGGGGGAAAGGTCCTGCAGCGATGCGCGGCCTGCGGCGTCCGAGACAACGTTGCGCGCGCCTCGCTCCGGGGCGTCGGCTCGGGTCGCGGCGATCGTCGTGCCGGGAAGTGCCGCCTTCCCGTCGCTCACGCGCAGGTCCAGCGCTCCGGTCGACTGCGTCGTAACCATCGCGACGCTCCCGGGCTCCGGCGCGAAGGGGGCCTTTGCGGCGTCCTTGGCAATTGAGCCCAGCTCGTCCCTATTCTCGGCGCCGCGGGCGACGGAAAGCACCTTCTGCCGCGACGGGGCGGTCACGCGGAACCCTCTGGACGCGGGCGGTTGCGCCATTGCGACCGCGATCCCCTGGGGCTCTGTCGGCGCAGGGGCCGTGACCACGATATCGTCGATGTGCACCACGCCGGAGAGTGCCATCCACTTCCACACGTCGTCGGGCTGAGCCGGGATACGGGCCGCCACCATCCCCACGCCGAGCACGAGCAACACGGATGCCGCGGCGAGCCAGCTCGGGTGCAGTCCCTCAGCCAGCGGAGGCATCAGCCACCGTCGTCCCGGCTGGAACGTCCGCCGGTCGAGCCGGATCGAGCCCGGGATCTCGGCCTTGATGCTCTCGGCAAGGCCGGCCGGCGGCTCCGGTGTCGCGCGCGCTGCGAGCAGCCGTGCGATCTCCCTTTGTGTGAGCTTCTTCATGGTGCAACCTCCTGGAGCTTAACAGCGAGCAGCCGGAACGCGTGCTTGAGCCGCTTTCGAACGGCCACCTCGCTGATCCCGTCCGCCTTCGCGATCTCGACGACCGGCGCCTCCGCCCAGAACCTCGCGGCCACCGTGAAGCGGAGCTCCTCGGGAAGTCCGAGGACCGCCTTACGCAACCGCTCCTGCGTCTGGGCCTCGATGACCTCGTCATCCTGGCGCTGGGCGCCGTCAGGCAGCGTCGCCCCAAGCTCCTCGTCGAGCGGCACCACCGCGTGCGGGCGGCGGACGTGGTTCAGGAACGTGTTGGTGGCGATGCGGTACAGCCACGTGCCGAACCGCGACCGCCCGTCGAACGACCCGATTGCGGCCCACGCCCGCCGGTACGTCTCCTGCGTGAGGTCGGCGGCGATGTCGGGGTCATGGGCGAGGCTGCACAGCAGGGCGTAGACGTTCCGGTAGGTGCGGTCGACCAGCGCTTCGGCCGCCGCCCGGTCGCCCTCGGCGAGGGCCGCGAGCAGAGCTGCTTCATCTGCCGACTCCACCTTCGGCGCCTCCTGCCCGCCCGTCCGCAGCCATGGCATTGCTTGGACCGTGCCCATGCCATTTAGACACAGAACGGAGGGAAAAGAAAACCAGAAGTCGGATGGGGGAAAGGTCAAACGGAAAACGAGAAACGGAAGACTGAAAGCGGAAGACGAAGCAGGGTTCGGGAAAACGCTCATTCCAAATCCCGCCGCAGACGGTGGTGGGGGAATGTAGCAGCCGGCCGCCGGCCGGCCGTGTCGTGCCCTCTCTCCCACGTGCGGGAGAGGACCGGGGTGAGGGTCGCGGCGGTGGTCTCGGAAGAAAGCCGGCCGCGGGGCTGGCGGCCGCTACACACGCTAAGTGTCATCCTGAGCGAGATGGGA
>PMLC01000092.1 GCA_003158745.1 Acidobacteriota bacterium | reverse complement strand
CCGCCTCGACTTCAAACCGGGAAGTCACGGTACGGGCGACCACCTCCGAGAGCGCCGGGCTCAGCTCCCGCGTCACCGAGCCGCGGTCGAGCAGATCGATCGCCGCGGCGGCGTTGCTCCGCGCCAGCTCTGCGAGGCGTACGACCCGCTCGCCACGGTCCTTGCGGCGGGCCTTGTTCTCGGCAAGGGCCTGCCCCATCCGAAGCGCGACGGCCCGTGCCTCGATGTCCGGGAGGGGGACGACGAACTGCTCCGCGCCGACCTGCCGCATCGCCTGATCGACCTTGGGGTCGTACGCCAGCGCCACGCTGGGCACGCCGGAGACCGCAGCGAGAATCACCGCGTGGAGGCGCATCCCCACCACCAGGTCGCAGCGGCCCAGGATGGCCCCCAGCTCGGCCGGATCGCACTCGCCCGAGAGGACCGCGGCGCGATCGGGGTCGCGCAACAGGGAGCGCACCCGCTCCGCCACCGCGGTGTCGTTCTCGGAGGTGCGGGAGGAGTGTTGGAACGGCACGAACAGCAGGCGAGCCTCGTGCGTCGCCATGAACGCGTCGAACCCGGCCGCCAGTTCGTGCTCCCAGAAGTAGGACGCGACCCCCACGTCCCAGTGGCGCAACGAAACACCCACAAGGAGTCCTGGCCCCCCGGGCGACGCCTCGACGAGGCCCGCCGGCGCCGACGCACCATCCGCAACGGGCAGAGCGAAGGCGGGGTCCGCGGTCACCCGCAGGCGCGCCGGATCGACGCCGAGGGAGGCGACGATGCGCGCCGATTCCTCGTCCCGCAACGTGATGACCTGGGCGGCGTCGCAGGCGGCGCGCACGGTCCGCCGCCCATGCTCCGAAGTGAGGGGACCGACGCCGATCGCGTACAGCATGACGGGCCGCCCGCAGAGGGCGCCGAGGATCGCAGGCTCGGCGTAGAACGTGATGGCGTAGTGCCGGTCGGTGAACAGGCTGTCCGGGTCGATCCCCGAGTACTCCTGGAAGAGGCCGCCGCCGCCCACGAGCACCAGGTCCGCTGCGCGGACATGGGCGGCGATCGCGGGCACGTCCTGCCAGTGAACCGCATCAACCCCATGGCTCGCCTGGGTCGCTGGAGGGTTGCCGGAGATCACGGTCGCGGTGAGCCCGGGCCGCAGCGCACGCAGCTCGCGCAGCATCCCGGCGAGGATCAGTTCGTCGCCGGCGTTCCCGAAGCCGTAGTAGCCGCAGATCACCACTCGCGCTTGGGGTGATTTCATTCGCTGGCTTCCTCCGCTTGGAAACCCAAGGGCCAGGCCCCGGCCTTGTTGTGCTCTGGTGCTGTCGATCTCACGCCCGGATTCTAGCCCCGATGAGGCCGAGAATCGAGGTGCGATCGGTCATTGTGGCGGATTGGGAGATCCCTCGATCGCGACGTGGACGGCCGCCGCCTCGGCGACGGTCCTCGCCTGCCGCATTGGATCGCGCATCAACGAGCGCGACTCAGGATCGGCGAGTCACTCGTGATCAAAATGCCAATGGTCTGCGACGTCCCACCGGAGGCGTTGCCCGTCACCGGCTCGATCTTCATCGGTCCGTGGACGCCCGTGATCGCGGTGGCGCACGCCGCCCCTCCGGTGCTTCGAACCACCAGCTGGCTCAGCTCGGTGTCGCTCGAACCGATCAGCGTGCCGTAGTCATGCGGCCCTGCATGCCGTCCCCGGCCCGGCGCCGCACAAAGAACAGGGCGGCCGAAGCCGCCCCGCCGATAGGCCGCCGGTTGTGCCCGGCGCCGCTCGTGACGTCCAGCTCAATGAGCAATGGCAGTAATGCTCGTGGCGGGATGGATTTCCCAGAGAGTGCCGCGAGGGTCCTGGTCGCCCTTGTTGTCGTAGTAGAGCCATCCGGTTACGCTGACCTGCTTCCCATAGAGCTTGTGGAGGCTCACCTTAGACAGTTCCGGGGCTGCTTTCTGCCAATCGGGTGGGACTTCCGCCAGAACCCACTGCTTGCTATCCGTCTGGTCGGCGGCGGGAGCCAGAAACACGACGATATCGCCGTCCCGATCCGTCTCGACCTGCATGACGAAGCCTTCGATCGTGGCGCCCTTCTCAGCAGACCAGTCTTGGGGCCCCTTCTTGACGAGGAGGCCGTCGAGCGTGACGGTCTTGTCAATGTCGGTGGCCGCCGGAGCTGTTGCATGCACCTTAGCCACCTCGAGCACCTTTCCCTTTTCCTTTGGGGCGCTCTGGGCCCATCCCAGCGATCCAAGAGCACCAGCAACCACCACAACGCACGCGAGGAATACACCGTTACGTCTGTTCATGGGAGCCTCCTTATCTGAACCCCGAAGAGTTCTTCCACTCTTCCTAGGGACAACATTGGCGCGAATGGAGCTTACGAGGCGCGGATTGAACTCGTGCCCACCGAAAACACGGTCCGGGCACTTCCACCGACACTTCAAAAGGAACTTCCCCCCTTTTGTTATCATTTCACCCTCAGAAACAACCCCACCCGATCTGCTACCAACCCAACACCTGCGGGAGCATCTTCCAGCCCTTCGAGATCGCCATTGGGCCACCACTCGAGGCTCGAACGCTCTTCCAGGTTAACCCTCCGGACCCCCACCCGGAAGCGCACTTATTACCCGGGAGCGAAGCCACGAATCAGGTAGAAACTACCCGCCCTGCTTCGAAGAGGGATAGAAAGTTCTCAACGTTAATTGCACAACTTGGAGGCAACCCCAATTTCGGAGGCATCCCTCTCCCTTGCTCCGCGGCAGCCCCGACCCCTTCGCCTGACCCGGTGGGGTCTGCGGAGGGAGGGCGTGGACTGGCCCGATGGCTCGAATCTCCTTGACTGAGACCGAGATGAGACCCAGCTGCCACAACGACGCTGCGACAAACGGCGCTTCGATGACTTGACAGTGAGATGCGGGCTACCTAAACTCAACACAAGGGTCTTAATCGTGTCTTCTTGGCTGCCGAAGAATGTTGCTTCAAGGATTCCCCTATCCGGGGAGAAAGGGAAGGATCTATGCGTCTGAGAAACCTCGTTTTTTCTGTGGCTGTGGTCGTTGCACTCGTGATGGCCGTACCGGCCTTCGCACAGCAGGCGAATCTCGGTGGAGTGTCGGGTGAAGTCACAGCCTCGCCGAACGTCCGGGCGGCGGAACCTGCGCCGGATCCCATGTTAAACAGCACTGACCAGTGGGGGACGAGCAATTGGGAGACCTACGAAGCCACCGCCTTCGACGCGGCGCTCCGCGCGGGTGCTTGGGGGGACCATAACGGCTCGTACATCCAATCGCTCACCACTGCGAATGTCTCCGTCGGGTGGCCCGTGCATCTCCCGTCGGGAGCGGTCGTGGAGTACGTGCGGCTCTTCTACAACGAACCCAGCGCGTCCTACGCGATTGGCGCCGGCTTCTACAGGTTCAGCGACTATGGCACCAACGGGCTCATTCAGGCCTGCTCTCCCACGGCGGCAATCACTTCGGACACCTGGATCGACTTCGGGCCGTTCTCTGAGGTCGTCGACAACAGCCCCAACTTCGGGTACACCTACAACATTCTCGCAATTTGGGGCGGGGACACCAAGATCTACAAGTGGACGATCTGGTACCTACGCCAGGTCGCCCCGGCGCCGGCAACGGCGACTTTCAGCGATGTCCCGACCAGCTACTGGGCGTTCCGGTACATTGAAGCCCTCAATGCGTCAGGGATCACCGGCGGCTGCGGCAGCGGCAACTACTGCCCCGAGAACTACGTCAAGCGCTCCGAGATCGCCGTCTTCCTCTCGAAGGCCCTCGGCCTGTACTTCCCGTACTGAGTCCCGAATTGGATCTCATCGAGTGGCCCGCCGGAAGACCGGCGGGCCACTCTCTTGTCGACGTGGACACGGCCCACATCACGGGAAGCATCGCGTGGCCTGTTGCGCGGGAAAGCACCGGATCATTCAACGCCAATGCAACTCGAGGCAATACTCCTCACAATCCTCATGGACCTTGAGCGCTCCCCGAACCATGAAAGTGGAGGACAACAAGGCATCACCGTCATTCTGAGCGAGCGCAGCGAGCGAAGAATCCCCCGGAAGCGCACGGGTCCGGTCGCGGGCTGGGTTCGGGGAGGTCCTTCGTCGGCTCGCCTGCGGCGGGCCTCAGGATGACAGCGGTAGTCGAGGAGACTCTCTGGACAATAACAAGCACGAAGTGTGGCGGCCGCCCGCCGGGTGGCCCATCTTCCGCCGAGATCGCATGATTGCCAACAGCCGGCCAGCACCGCCGAAGCGACCACCTGCAGATCCGCTCTCATTGCGGGTAAGGGGCAGCCGGAGACTGTTTCTGCGAGGAAGTACCAGGGCCTGAGCCTGCACCCCAGCCTTCCTGATGCGAGGGTTTCGTGGCGATCGCGTCGCTTCATTCGACTGCCTCGCCGTGTCGCAGGCATGGGTCAACGCGAGAACGATTCCTCGACGAGCGAGAGTGATCTCATTTGAGCGTCACCATCAGTCTTGGCGGCGATCCAGCCACGAAGGTCTCTCGGGTGGAGCGTCTCCGGGACGCGCGGCCGAGCGAGGCGCTCATCGACCGTTCGGCGCCGGCTGACTTGGCGGCGGCTGGTTCGGCATGGGCCGGCCTAGCGGCGGCTGGCTTGGCGACGGCTGACTCGGCGTCGGTTGGCTTGACACGGAGGGACATTCATCGTCGAGCTTGCGGTCTTTGAACATCTTGAGCGCCCAAGGCTGGCCGTGACGGGCCGCGGCGCAGTACCACTTCTTCCCCTCCTCTGGGTCCTTCGCCACACCCCAGCCGTTGGCGTGGAGGTTGCCTAGCCCATACATGGAATCCGCATCTCCGTGGTCGGCGCCACGTTTGAACCAGGTCATCGCCTGAGCATAGTCGCGGCCCACGCCCCGCCCTTCAACGTACATGGAGCCCACGGCGTACTGCGCCTTCGCAAGGCCCGACTCGGCCGCCTTCGTGATCCACGAGAAACCCTCGTCCTGCTTTTGGGCCGTCCCCGTGCCGGTGGCGAGGGCGAGTCCCAGCGCGTACTGCGCCTCCGGGAAACCGTCGGCGGCGGCGCGCCGGTAGAGCTCGACCGCCTTGGCCTCGTCCTTCGCCACTCCCCGCCCCTGGGCGATCATGTGGCCGAGGTCGTAGCACGCGCGCGGCTGCCCCTGCTCAGCCGCCTTGCGCAGCCACTCCACCGCTTCGGTCTCGTTCTTCTCCACACCCTTCCCTTCGGCGAGCGCCGCGGCGAGGTCGTACTGGGCCTGCGCGTAGCCGAGCTCGGCGGCGCGCCGGATCTTGTCCAGGGTCGCGGCGTCACCCGCCTTCGCTCCGGCCGCCGGATTAAGCTGGGCGAGGCGGTAAACCGCTTCCGGGCTGCCCTGCTTGGCGGCTTCGCGCAGCCATCTCACCGCCTTGGCGAGGTCCTTTTCCACTCCCACGCCCTGCGCATAGAGCGAACCGAGGACCTCCTGCGCAGGGACGTGCCCCTGCTGGGCGGCCAGGGTCACCCAGGACGCGCCGGCCGCCTCGTCCTTGGCAACGCCGCTCCCTTTGAGGTAGAGCAGGCCGATGGCGAACTGGGCGGGAGCGTGGCCCTGCTTGGCCGACTTCTCGAGCCAGCGCGCGGCCTCGCCGGGCTCGGGCTTCACGCCATGCCCCTTGAGGTAGGCCAGACCGAGGTCGTATTGCGCCTTGGCGTGACCGAGGGACGCCGCCTTTTGGTACCAGCTGACCGCTACTTCCGGGTCCGCGACCACACCCTGGCCCATGTCGTACATGTAACCGAGATAGAACTGCGCCTCGATGTTTCCAGCCTCGGCAAGGGGTCGCCAGACCTCGAGCGCCTTTGCGTAGTCGGCGGCCTCGTAGGCTTTCAGCCCGTTTGCGAGGGCGTCGCCCGCGCCCTGCGCCTGGGCGACTGCGACGGAGAGCGCACCCACGAGTAGAGTCAACCCGATTCCTTGAATGGCCAGCCTCATCGCATCCTCCACGGGTGGCGCGTCGGCAGGGGCTGCACGGGCGACGTGCCTTACGTTGTTCACTATCCTAACATCTCTGTCTCAGGCACTGCCCTTGTGCCCCACGATGCCAAGGCAACGGATCCGAGCCTCACGACGCAGGCGGTGGGAGGCTCGCAGGTAATGCGGAAGGGTACTGGCGAGACAGACAGCCCAACGACCGCGCGACCGTGGGCACCTTGCAGGCGCTGACGCACGACGGGGCGGGCGGGAACTTCATCGACACCGCCAACCACTACCCCGGCGGGACCAGCGAGAGGGTCGTGGGCGTGCCGATCGTGGGCGCCCTCACACTCCAGGAAGCGCGGGAGCCCGGGCTGTCATGTCAGCAGATGCGGGGAAGCTCGGCGCCCGCGAGCAGGTCGAGGGCGCGCTCCGTCTTGTAGAGGGTGCGCAGCACGACGGGCGCTTCGCCGCGCCCGCGCTCCGACACGCGGCCTACGCGCGCGGCACCCTGACCGAGCGGGTGGTCCCGCAGCACCTGCAGCGCGCGGTCGGCGTCGCCGGTAGCCACGAAGGCGACGACCCGCCCCTCGCACGCGACGTACAGCGGATCGAGGCCGAGCACTTCGCAGACTCCAAGTACCTCGGGACGGACCGGCACGGCGCCCTGCTCGAGCACGACCCGCAACCCTGACCGGGAGGCGACCTCGTTGCAGGTGGTGGCGAGCCCGCCTCGGGTGGGGTCGTGCATCGCGTGCACGTCGGCCCCCGACGCGAGGAGCGCGGCCACGAGACCCGCGAGCGGAGCGCAGTCGGAGCGCAGCCCTCGACCCTCGAGCTTGTGCCGGCATGCCATCACCGTCGCGCCGTGGTCGCCCAGCGGCCCCGAGACGAGCACTGCGTCGCCCGCAGCGATACGGTGGTCGCCGAGGTCGCGCCCTGGAGGCACGACGCCTAGTCCCGCCGCTGTCACATAGGCGCGATCGCCCTTGCCTCGCGGGACGACCTTCGTGTCCCCCGCGACGATGCTCACGCCGGCTTCGGCCGCGGCCCTTGCGGCGCCCGCCACGAACATCCGCAACAGGTCGAGCTCGAGTCCCTCCTCGAGCACCAGTGCCCACGTGAGGGCGACCGGCGTGGCGCCCGCGACCGCGAGGTCGTTGACGGTTCCGCACACCGAGAGGTACCCGAGGTCGCCGCCGGGGAACACCGGCGGGTCCACGACGAACGCATCGGTTGTGAGCGCGGGCCGCCCCGGCGGCAGCTCCGGCAGGATCGCGGAGTCCGAGAGAACCTTCAATGCCGGGTTCGAGAGCGCCGGCAGGAACAGCTCCCGCACCAGCTCCTGCGTGAGCCGGCCACCACCGCCGTGAGCGAGCAGGATCCGATCGGGAGGCTTCATGCGACCCCCTTGCCGCGCTCCGGCGGTCTTGGATCGGCAGAGGAGCAGAGGGGCAGAGGAGCAGAAGGGCCAAGAATGTTCGAAGGTTCGAACAGCACCCGCTCCTCTGCTCCTCGGCTCCTCCGCCCCTCCGCTCTCAATACCGTCAAGGCCATCAGCCGCCCCCACCCGGGCCATCGCTGCCGCCGGCGAAGCGCTCGTGGCGGTACCACGCCGCGCACGTGCCCTCGCTCGAGACCATGCACGCGCCGACCGGCGTGATCGGGGTGCAGATCCCGTCGAACAGCGGGCACTCGGGCGGATCGATCACACCCTTGAGGATCTCGCCGCACCGGCAGCCGGCGGGCTCGAGCGGCTCGGGCAGCTCGACCTCGACGAGCGAGGCGTCGCGTTGCGCGAACCGAGGGCGCAGCGCGAGGCCGGAGCCCGGGATGGTGCCGAGACCGCGCCACACGACGTCGGCGGAAACGAAGAAGCGGTCAACCAGCGCCTGCGCTATCGCGTTCCCCTCCTCCTTCACGACGCGCGAGTAGAGGTTGATGACCTCGGCCTTTCCCTCTGCCAGGCACTCAACCAACGCCTCGACGCCGCGCATCACGTCGGTCGGGGTGAATCCAATGACAGCGGCTGGGATGGCGAACTCTTCGGCGACGAACGCGAAGGCACGCGAGCCGACGATCACGGAGACGTGGCCCGGTAGGAGGAAGGCATCCACCAGCACCTCGGGATCCCGGGCGAGGGCGCGCATCGGCGGCGGCATGATCTTGTGGCCGGACAGGATGAGGAAGTTCGGCACGCGGTCGGCCTCGGCTTCGGCGAGCGCCCCGGCCACGGTCGGCGTCGTCGTTTCGAACCCGACGGCGAGGAAGACCACTGTGCTGCCCGGATTATCGCGGGCGATCTGCAGCGCGTCGCGCGGGGAGTAGACGACGCGCACGTCCGCGCCCTCGGCGCGGACCCGCTCGAGGCTGCCGCCGCTCGACGGAACGCGCATGAGGTCGCCAAACGTCGTGACGATCGTCCCGGGAATGCGCGCGAGCGCCTCCGCGCGGTCCACGTAGCCGACCGGCGTGACGCACACCGGGCACCCCGGCCCGGCGATCAGCCGCACCCATTCGGGCAGGAGCCGCCGCAGACCGGCGGCGGCGATGGCGTGGGTGTGGGTGCCGCACACCTCCATCAGCGTCACGCGGCGCTGCAGCTTCTCGGCCGAGCGGGCGACACGCGCCGCGAACGCCGCCACGGCCGCGGGGTCACCGTAGGGAGCCATTGCGCTCACAGGCTCTCCATCGAGCCGGCCACCTGGCGCAGGAGGTCGAGCGTCGCGTTCGCCTCCTCCTCGTCCACGAGACCGATCGCGTACCCGGCGTGAATGAGGACGTAGTCCCCGACCTTGGCATCGGGCTGAAGCATGAGCGAGACCTCGCGCCGCACACCGTCGATCTCGGCAATGCCCAGCGCCTCCTGCCGCTCGACCAGCTTCATCGGGACCGCAAGGCACATCACGCCTCTCCTTTCAGCGACGGCTCCACGCCCCGGGCAGCGGCGACGGCGCCGAGCACCGCCTGACCGTACGAGAGGCCGCCATCACCAGGCGGCAGCCGCATCGGCAGCAGCGGCTCGAAACCCGCGTCGGCAAGACCTTCCCCCAAGCCACGGCGGAGGAGCCGGTTCACCAGGCATCCTCCGCCCAAGGCTACCACCTTGACGCCCGGCGGCACCACGCGAGCGGTGAGTTCGACGGCGAGCCGGCAGAACGTCGCGTGGAAACCGGCGGCCACCCGCGCAGGCTCTTCGCCCCCGATCACCCTGCGCGCCGCGGACGCGAGCAGCGCCGCGCTCGGCAGCAATCCCCGGGCTGCGGGCCGGACCTCGACCCAGGGGGCGACCGGGCCGGCCTTCTCGGCGAGCGATTCGAGGCGCGCCGCCGCCTCGCCCTCATAGCCGTTGACCGCTGCGAGGCCCAGAAGAGCGCCGGCCGCCTCGAACAGGCGGCCCGCCCCGGTGGCCCGCGGCCAGTTCGGCTGCCCGGCCAGTTCCACGATCGCCACGAGCGTCTCGAGCGGCACGAGGCGAGCCATCGGCAGGCTCCGGAGCAGCTCCGCGGCGCCCAATGACGCCAGCGCCACCGCCGCGACGCGCCACGGCTCGCGAATCGCAGCCTCCCCGCCCACCAGCGGCAGCGGCTCCAGGTGCGCCAGGCGCGACCAGCCCAGTTCGCCGTCGAGTGTCAGCCACTCCCCGCCCCACGCGGTGCCGTCGGGACCCCATCCGGTGCCGTCCAGCGCGATCGCTGCCGCAAGCGCACCAGGCGCCGGAAAACGCCGGTGCTCGGCAAGCACCGCCGCGGCGTGCGCCAGATGGTGCTGGACCGACAGAATGCGAGCCCCCCGTTCGCTCGCGAGCTGCTGCCCAAGCCATGTGCTTGGGTAGTCGGGGTGCGGGTCCACAACGATTAGCTCGCCCCGGACCTCGAGGAACTTCTCGAGGCCCTCGGTCACCTCGGCGTGGAACGCCCGCGCCTTCTCGCTGTCGAGATCACCGATGTGCTGCGAGCAAAAGGCATCATTGCCCGTCGCCAGGCACACGGTCACCTGAAGGAACGGGCCGAGCGCAAGCACCGGGACGGGCGCTTCGACAGGCAAAGGCAACGCCTCCGGGACGTAGCCTCGGGCCCGCCGCAGCATCGCAGGCCCGCCTGGCCCGGTCCGCGCCACCGAGTCGTCGGCGCGGCGCACGACGTCCCGGTCGTGCAGCAGGAAGACATCGGCGATCCCCGCGAGGCGCTCGAGAGCATCGCGGTTGGTCCGGCAGATCGGTTCGTCGCTCGCGTTGCCGGATGTCATGACGAGGGTGTCGAACGGCGCGTCGCGGAAGAGCTCGACGTGGAGCGGCGTCGTGGGCAGCATGACGCCAAGGTCCGTCAGGCCGGGCGCGACGCCAGGCGTGACCGCGGCGTCGGGAAGGCGAGGGGCGAGAAGCACCGGCGCCCGCGGCGACGTGAGCAGCGCCTCGTCCTCCGACTCCAGCGCGACCAGCCTGCGGGCGGTCGCGAGGTCGCGAACCATGAGTGCGAACGGCTTGGTCGGCCGCCGCTTGCACTCGCGCAACTGCGCCACGACCGCCTCGTCGTCGGCGCGGCACGCGAGCTGAAACCCGCCGAACCCCTTGACTGCGACGATCACGCCCCTCTCCAGCGCGGCACGGGCCAACTGGATCGCATCGGAACCGTGCGCCCTGAGCCCTGCGCCCGGCTGCTCCACCCATAGCCGTGGGCCGCACGCCGGGCAGCACACCGGCTCGGCGTGGAATCGGCGGTCCGCCGGGTCCCAGTACTCGCCCTGGCATTCCTCGCAGAGGGCGAAGCACGCCATCGAGGTGCGCTCGCGGTCGTACGGCAGCGAGCGGACGAGTGTGAATCGCGGGCCGCAGTTGGTGCAGGTGGTGAACGGATACCGGTAACGGCGGTCGGCCGGGTCGTCCATCTCGGCGCGGCACTCCGCGCAGAGCGCCGCGTCCGGCGGCACCAGCGCCCGGCGGCGCTGCCCTTCCTCGGAGGCCAGCACCTCGAACGCGGTCCCTCCGGCGAGCGGGACCGGCGCGGCGTCCATTTCGTCGAGGCGCGCGAGAGCCGGCAGCGAGCGCGGCAGCGCCTGCATGAACGAACGCACACCCCTGCCCGCCCCCTCGACCTCGACTACGACGCCGTCGGGGCCGTTGCGCACCCAACCGACGAGCGCGAGCGACGTCGCGAGCCGGTACACAGCCGGCCGGAACCCGACTCCCTGCACGACGCCTCGGCAGACGATTCGCAGCCGCTGCCGGAGGGCGTCAGGCGTCATGCCGCTCCCGCCCGCGCCCCGGCATGACTTTCCCGATGAGAAGTGAACACCGTGGCGAGGGAGCAGAGGAGCAGAGGAGCAGAGGAGATCGAGACCGTCGTTGTTCTTGCCCCGCTGCTCCCCTGCCCCTCGGCACCTCTGCATTCATCGAGCGTTCGAACATTCGAGCCTTCGAACGGTCCCCACCCCTCTGCTACCGACATCACGCGTGCGCCTTGCGCTTGGCGGTCAGGCGCTCCTCGATCATCGCGCACCACACACCGATGCCCTCCCCGGTCTTCGAGGAGGTGACCATGAGGCGCCCGCCCGGGTTGAGCGTAGCCACCTGTGCGCTCACGGCATCGAGGTCGAAGGTGACATGCGGCAGCAGGTCCGACTTCGTGATGACGGTGACCTCCGCGCGGGCGAAGATCGCCGGATATTTGAACGGCTTGTCGTCCCCTTCGGCGACCGACAGGAGCGCCACCTTGAAGTCCTCCCCGAGGTCGTATGTCGTGGGGCAGATGAGGTTTCCGACGTTCTCGATGAACAGGACGTCGAATGCCGGGAAGCGCGCGCCGTCCAGCGCCTTGCCGACCTGCCGGGCGTCCAGGTGACACGCCCCGCCGGTGAGGATCTGCACCGCCGGGATGCCGAGCGCCCGAAGGCGGTCGGCGTCCCGCTCGGTGGCGATGTCCCCCTCGATGCCTGCGAGGCGCAGCCGGCCCGCGAGGGCCTTCACGGTCGCCTCGAGCAGCGTCGTCTTCCCCGAGCCCGGGGACGAGATCAAGTTGAGCACCAGCGCGGAGCCGGCCCTAAACCGGTCTCGCAGTTTGGCCGCCGCCTCTTCGTTGGCCGCCAACACCCGTGTGCGAACGTCCACCACCTCAGACTGCTTCCCGTTCAGACGTTCCGTTTTCGTGGTCATCGCGAGACCCCCGAGCACAGCGAGGGGGCCGGGGCGATCTCATCGAGATTGACGAGATTGCTTCGTCGTCCCGCCAGAGACGGGACTCCTCGCAATGACAACGACTCCACGACAACGGACGGTGAATTGGTATCAGCCATCGTCGTGCTCCCCCTTTTCCGCGCCGTCGCCCCCGTCCGGCTCGAAGGTCACCCGCATCACGTCGAGCTCCATACCCCCGGTGACGGCCAGCGGCGTGCCGCAGTCCGGGCACAGGCGAAGCCAGCTCCCGTCCGAGCGGGGCTTGTCCGATTTGCACGCGGCGCAGAACTGGCGGGCGGCGTGCCACTCCACCTCAAGCGTGCTGCCGGCGTCCGGACCGCTTTCGGTGAGCGCCTGCCAAGCGAAGGAGAGGAGGTCTGGCTCGATCGCCGAAAGCTCCCCGACCGCCACTGTCACACGCTCGAGCCGGCCGCTTCCGTGATCCGCCACCGCCGCGCGGCTCACCCGGTAGATCTCCTCTGCGATCGACAACTCGTGCACCGTCCTCCCGTTCCGCCGCGCCGGCAGCCCTTCAGGCGCATCTAAACGCTGCCCCGCCGGCGGACGAATACCAAATGATACAGCGCCGCAGGTTAAAGCGGCGTAAACTCAATAGATGCCTGAAGCCCGGCGAGGGAATACCGCCTCAGCTCCCGGCAGTATTCGATTGCGGGCGCGAGATCTCGCGCCGATAGGCGGGACCATGACGAACGCAGACACGACCAATTGTGCTGGCTGGCGGGCGACCCTGATCGCTGCGGTGGCCCTCGCGATCGCCGCCGCGGCGAGCGCGGCGCCGGCCGGGCAGGCACCGCCCGGGCCACTGATGCAGCTCGTCGACGATCCGCGACCGTGGACCGAAAAGGTCGCGCCGGACCTCGTGGCGCTCGCCGTGTCGTCGACCGCCGACCTGGACGTGCTGCTGAAGCTCCGGGAGCCGGAAGCGGTGCATGCGCTCACGGTCTCCGCCCAGGCCTCCACGGTCCGACTGCAGTGGATCGCCGACACTGCCGACGGCATCGAGCGAGACTGGTCGGCCGGCGGGGTCCGCGTGCTCGACCGGTACTCGCACATCGCGTCGGTGCACGTCGCCGTGCCCGTCCATGCGCTCGCGGCTCTGGCCGAAGATACGCGAGTGGACGCGGTCGTTCTCAACCGCAAGGTCCACAAGCTCGACGCCCTCGGTAACTCCTACATGCACGTCAACGCGATCCAGCCGCCGAACACCGGCACGGGTGTCGGCATCGCGATCATGGACACCGGCGTGGACTGGACGCACCCCGAACTGGCGCCGCTCGGCACCAAGACGATCGCTTTCTTCGACGCCTACCACACGGCGGGGACTCCCGCCTACGCAATGGATGACGATGGCCACGGTACCCAAGTCGCGGGCGTCGCCGGGGCACTCGGCGTCAACACATCCGCGATCGGGACGGCGCCCGCCGCGACCATCGTGTCGGTGAAGATCCTCGACAGCACCGGCAGCGGC
>PMLC01000082.1 GCA_003158745.1 Acidobacteriota bacterium | reverse complement strand
CGAACGTTCGAACGTGTGAACCTGCGGACGGTCTCTTTCTCCTCCGCTCCCCTGCACCTCTGCCCCTCTGCGGCTGCTGACGCGCGGGCTAGAGGACGGCCTCCTCTTTCAGGGAGCGGGTCATCAGCGCGGTCACGGCCTCGCGCGGGGCGATCCGCCCATCGAGGATCGCCTCGACAGTGAAGGTGATCGGCATCTCCACGGCGTTCCTACGGGCGAGCTCGGCGGCCGCCGAGGTCGTCGTCACGCCTTCGGCGACCTCGCGGCCGGCGAGAATGTCGGGAAGCTTCTCGCCAAGGCCGAGCCGCTCGCCCACGCTGCGGTTTCGCGAGAAGCTGCCCGGGTAGCACGTGAGCACGAGGTCTCCCATGCCGGCGAGACCACGGAACGTTTCTTCTCGCCCACCGAGACGCACTCCGAGCCGTGCAATCTCGTGCAACCCGCGGGTCAGCAGCGCCGCGGTGGCGTTCTGCCCGAGCCGCAACCCTTCGGCCATGCCGGCCGCGATGGCGATGACGTTCTTGAGTGCGCCCGCGAGCTCGACGCCGATGACATCCGATGCGGTGTAGAACCGGAACATCTCGTTCGAGAACGCGCGCTGCAGCTCGTTCAGGGTGGAGCCATTCCGCCCTGCGAGCACCGCGGCCGTCGGCCGGCCTTCCGCGACCTCGCGGGCGAAGGAAGGCCCGGAAAGGGCGACGAACCGCCCCTGGGCAAGGCCGAGCTCCGCGGTCACCACTTCGTCCATGCGGGCCAGGCTCACCACCTCGATCCCCTTGCTCGCCGAGACGAACGCCGCGCCGGCCGGCAGGTGCGGGCTCAGCTCGCGCAGCACGGCGCGCGCGAACTGGACGGGCACGACGAACACGACCACCGCAGCGCCGGCCACCGCCTCCGCGATGTCCGAAGTGGCTTGCACTCCGGTCGGGAGTTCGAACTCCGGCAAGAACAGCGGGTTGCGGCGCCGCGTCCGGACCCCTTCGACGATTTCCGGCTCGCGCGCCCAGAGCGACACCTCGCGCCCCGCCCGGGACAGGTGACCCGCCAAGGCGGTGCCCCAACTCCCCGCGCCTACGACCGCGATCTTCATCGCCTCTTCCCCCCGAGTCGCGGTTCCTCGCGGCGAGCCACGCGCGCCAGGTTGTCGCGGTGTCGCCAGATGATCACGGCAACCGTGAGGACCTCGCAGACCATCACCGGCGTCGTAGGGTGCCCGAGGAAGAAGAACGCCACCGGGAACGACGCAGCGGCGATCACGCTCGCGACAGAGACCGTCCGAAAAACCGCCAGCACGACGACCCACACCGCAGCCACGACTACCATCGTCGGCCACGCCAGCGTGAAGAAAACGCCTGCGCCGGTCGCCACCCCCTTGCCGCCCACGAACTTCAGCCACACGGGAAAACAGTGTCCCACGACGGCGGCGAGTCCGGCCGCGGCTACCCAGTCGGGGTTGGGCGTCACGACACGCATGAGCAATACGGCCGCAACTCCCTTGCCGATGTCGAGCAGCGCGATCGGAAGCGCGATCTTCCAGCCCGCGGCGCGCATGGCGTTGGTAGCGCCAACGTTGCCCGAGCCGATCTGGCGCACGTCGCCTCGCCCCGCCGCTTTCACGAACAGCCAGGCGAACGGGATCGAGCCCAGGAGGTACGCGCCGACCAGCATCAGGTCACGCTCCATCGCTCTCCTTGACCGGCACCCCCGCCGGCCACCGGCGCAGCGCGGTGTAGACCGCGCCCGACGGCCCCAGTTCGCTCCGGAAGAGCACGACCTCGTGGGGGGCAAACTCGGGGAACCGCCATTTTCGGACCTGGGCCTGGAAGTGCTCCACCGCCTGCACTCCCCACGGACGGTCCAGCCGAGCCAGCGTCAGGTGGAGTGAAAACGGCCGGGACTCCCGCGCCAGCCCCAGCGAGGCCGCCGCATCCTCCACCGCACCCGCCCAGCTCTCCAGTCCTGCGGCCTCGCCCCCCACCCACGCCACGCGCGGCCGGCGATCCTGCGGAAAGAAGCCGCCCCCGCCCAACTTCACGCGCACCTGCGGCAGCGGCGCAAGCAGGGGCGCCACGGCCCGATCGAGGCCGTCGACGATCTCCTCGGGCTGCTCGCCCAGGAACTTGAGCGTGAGGTGCGTCCCCTCCACACGCACCCACCGCGCCGGGGGCTGGTCGGCTTTGAGCCGCCCCAATCCTGCGGCGAGCACCTCCCGCACGGCCTGCGGCATCTCGGCGGCGACGAAGAGCCTCACTCTCTCTCCGCCAGCGACCGCCGCAGGAGATCGAGCGCGAAGTTCGCGGTGATCTCGCGGACCATGGCCCGGTCGCCCGGGAATTGGTGATGCGCGTGCCGCACGCCGGCCGGCGTCGCCGCGGCGATGTGCACGGTGCCGACGGGCTTGTCGTCGCTCCCGCCGTCCGGCCCGGCGATCCCGGTGACCGCGAGCCCGCACTCGGCCCCGAGCGTCCGGGCGCCGTCGGCCATCGCCAGGGCGGTCTCACGGCTCACAGCCCCGCTGGAGGAGAGAACCCCCTTGGGCACAGCGAGCAGTCGCTGTTTGAGCTCGTTCGAATACGCGACGACCCCGCCCACGTAGCTCGCACTCGAGCCGGGCACGGCGGTGATCTGGGCGCCGATCATCCCGCCGGTACAGGACTCCGCGGTGGCCAATCGCCACCCCCTTTGCGCCAGCAGCGCAAGGACGACGCCTGCCAGCGTGTCGCCGCCGCTCCCGTAAAGGTCCCGCCCCGCCACGGCGGAAAAGGCCGCCTCCATCTCGGCGAGTCTTGACCGGGCGCCGTCCCCCGAAGCCGAGAGCACGAGAAGCACCTGGCCGCGTGCGGCCAGGATCGTCACGCGCTCGCGCCCGAAGCGATCGTAGAGGGGTGACACGCGCTGTTCGACCTGCGATTCGTACACGCCCGCCAAGCGCAGCGTCGTGGTCAGAACGCCGTTGACCTCCGACCAGCGCGGCAGCAAGTGTTGACTGAGGATCTGTTCGAACTCGACCGGCACTCCAGGCAGGAGAACCAACATCCGGTTGCCAGCGCGGAGCAGCTGCCCCGGTGCGGTGCCGACAGGGTTCGGCAGCACCTCGGCGCCGGCGAGAACGTCCGCCATCCGGAGGGCGATGGCCGGCATCTCGCGGCCGCGCTGCTGATACCGCTCGACGAGAGTCGTCTCGAGGCGCGGGTCCCGCTCGAGAGCGAGGCCGAGCGCCTGAGCGGCAGCCTCGCGGGTCACGTCGTCGGCGGTCGGCCCCAACCCGCCGCTGACGAGCACGAGTTCGGCGCGCGACAGCAGTTCGGTGATCGCGGTCGCGATCGCGTCGGTGTTGTCCTCGACGCAGCGCTTCTCCACGAACGCGAAGCCGTACGGGGCCAGAAGACGACCGGCCAGCACCGAGTTGGTGTCTACCCGCTCGGTACGCAAGAGCTCCGAGCCGACCGCCACGAACGCCGCCGGGCGCGGTATTGACATGTCCGGATTGTAGCCTGGAGCAGAGGCACGACGGTCCTATCAACCCGTCCAGCAGAGGAGCAGGGGGGCTGAGGAGCAGAGGAGCCACGATTCACCTGTTCGAAGGTCCGAAGGTTCGGCAGGAACAGGTACGAGGTCAAACGGAAAACGTCAAATGAAAGACCATGATTACGAGGTCGCGACCGGTTCCCGGCTTCGTCTGCCATCTTGACCTTTCCCCTTTCACCTTTAAGGGTATGCACTTGACTCCACTGAG
>PMLC01000023.1 GCA_003158745.1 Acidobacteriota bacterium | reverse complement strand
CCTGCTTCCGGCGCTCGCTTCCGGTACGTCGGTCGTTACGCCCCACTGTTCGTCCGACGGTCCGCTTGGAATCACGCCGCTCGTCGCCGCCCCTGCGATCCTCGCCGGAGCGTCGCTCCACCTGGGGACGCTCGTTGGGCATGTCTGCCTCCGTGGTTCGCGGAGATCATACGCCCGTTCGCAGGTTCGCACGTTCGGAAGTTCGAAGGTTCAGTAACGAGAGGTACGAGGGCAAACGGGAAACGTCAAACGGAAGATCATGAACAGAAGGCCATGGCCGTTCCGAGCCTCGGTCTTCTCTTTGACCTTTCCCCTTTCGGCTTGACCCGGCCGCTTTCGGAACTTCCGAACGTTCGAACGTGTGAACTTGAGAATGCCCCAAGGCTCCTTGGTTCTCCTGCACCTCTGGCCCCTCTGGCAGACGCCGGCGGCGCCCTGCTACTCGACGGTGACGGACTTGGCGAGGTTGCGAGGCTGATCCACGTCGCACCCTCTCCGGACCGCAACCTCGTAGGCCAGGAGCTGCAGCGGCACGGCCGTCACGATCGGCATCAGAGCCCACGGCAGATCCGGTAGCGGAATCACGACCTCTGCGAGCTCAGCCAGGCGTGCATCGCCGGCGTCGCCGAAGATGTACACAGGAGCTTTGCGAGCCCGCACTTCTTCGATGTTCGACCGCACCTTCTCGTGGAGCTCGCCCGCCGGGCACAGCGCAATCACCGGGAAACTCTCGTCGAGCAATGCGATCGGACCATGCTTCATCTCGCCGGCCGGGTACCCTTCGGCGTGCAGGTACGAGATCTCCTTGAGCTTCAGGGCTCCCTCGAGGGCAAGAGGGTACAGCACTCCGCGCCCGAGGTAGAGGGCATTCGACGCGTACTGCAGCTTGTCGGCCACGGTCGCGACCTCGGAGGCATGGTCGAGGGCCCCCTCGATGTCATACGGCAGCGCCCAGGCCCGTTCGAGCAGCGCCGTCGTCTCGTCGGTCGGCAGGCCCTTCGCGTCGCGCCATGCAAGAGCGAGCGCCAGAAGGGCGACGAGTTGCGTGGTGAACGCCTTGGTCGACGCGACGCCGATCTCCGGGCCGGCGTGGGTTCCCAGCCGGAACGCGGCCAGGCGCTCTGCCAGCGAACCTCGGACGTTGCACACCGCCGCGAGGGCGGCCCCGCTCTCGGCGGCGAGGCGCATCGCGGCAATGGTGTCGGCGGTCTCACCGGACTGGGTTATGCCGATCACCAGCGTATCGCTCGAGAGAATCGGCTCGCGATAGCGGAACTCCGAGGCGTACTCCGCGTCGCACGCCACCCGCGCGAGCCGCTCGAGATAGAACTTTCCTACGAGCGCCGCGTGCCAGGATGTGCCGCACGCCACCAACCGCACGCTGGCGAAGCGGCGCAGCGTTGCGGCGTCGAGACCGAGGTGGGCGAGCGAGGGCACCGCGACGTCCGGAACGAGCGCGTGCAGCGTTTCGGACACGGCGCCTGGCTGCTCGTGGATCTCCTTGAGCATGAAGTGACGGAACCCGCCCCGCTCCACCTCGCCTGGTTCCCAGTCGAGCGTGACCACGGGTCGTTGGACGGCACGGCCGGACCTGTCGAGGAACTTCACGTCGCCTTCGCGTACGACGGCAACGTCGCCGTCCTCGAGGTGGACGCATCGCCGCGTCATGCTGATCACCGCAGCGGGGTCGGAGGCGACGAGGTTCTCGCCCTCGCCGAGCCCGACCACCAAGGGTGGGCCGTTGCGGAACGCGACGACCGCACCCGGATCGTCAAGGGCGATCGCTGCCACCGCGTACTGACCTCGGAGCTTTCCGCGCACTGCCAGCACCGCGTTTGGGAGGTCCCCGCCAGCCCGGGCAAGCAAGTGGGCGATCACCTCGGAGTCGGTGTCCGACGAGAAGCGAACGCCCTGCGCCTCCAGTTCTCCCTTCAGCTCGCGGAAGTTCTCGATGATGCCGTTGTGCACCACCGCGATGCGGCTGCGCTCGTCGGTGTGCGGGTGGGCGTTGCGCTCGATCGGCGCGCCGTGTGTCGCCCAGCGTGTGTGCCCGAGCACAAGGTGGCCGTGCAACCCCGCCGCGTACGCCTTCTCCGTGAGATTCATGAGCTTGCCCGGCGCCCGCAAGACCTCCAGACGGTCGCCGCAGTGCACGGCGATGCCGGCAGAGTCATACCCCCGGTACTCGAGGTGGCGCAGCGCCTCGAGTACCACCGGCACGCCCTCCCGTGGACCCACGTAGCCGACTATTCCGCACATACGAACTCCAGTCTTCCGCCGCCCACCGCCCGGGCCGCCCCCGACCGCTCCCGGACCCGACCAAAGCACGGCGAGAAGCGAGAACCGTGCCCAATTCTAGCCGGTCGAAACGACGGAGAGGCGCCTCACCTTGTGCCCGCGCTGACACGGGGTGTGGCAACGGCACACCCCGTGCCCTGCGGGGCCCCGCGGGCTCGGCGAGGACAGCTTGCTCCGAAAGGAAGGTCTTCGACCCGAACCGGGAGTCTCGGAGCGAGGGACTACCCGGCGCGACGGAACGTCAGGGGCGGAACCGAGGTGCCGGCCTCCAGCGTGACGCCATCGAGAACCGATCCTGCGCCGATCCGGCAACGTTCGCCCAGAGAGCAGCCGCATCGCAGGTGTACGCCCGGCTCCAACACCGTGTCGCGGCCCACGCTGCAGTTCCCGTCGACCCACGTGGTCGCGGGATCGAGCACGGTGATTCCTGCTTCCTGGAGGTGCCTGATCACCCGGGCGTTGAGCAGACGATGGACCTCCGCGAGGTCGGCGCGGGAGTTGACGCCGGCCATCTCCGCGACGTCCGTGAGCGGGAGTCCGGCTACCTCCAATCCGCCGCCGACGAGCCCGCCGATCACGTCGGTGAGGTAGTACTCACCCTGCGCGTTGTCCGGCCGCAGTCTCCCGAGTGCCAGCCTCAGCTCCGCGAGGTCGAAGACGTACGTTCCCGCGTTGACCTCGCGGATCCCGCGCTGCTCGTCGTTCGCGTCCTTGGCCTCCACGATCGCGGCGACGTCACCGGCCCCGTTGCGTACGATCCGGCCGTAGGCGCCAGCGTCGGCCAGCACTGCCGTGACGAGCGCTGCCGCGACGGCCTTTGACCGCCGCAGCTCCACCAGGGAGGCCAGCGTCCCGGCCGCTATCAGCGGCACGTCGCCCGAGAGCACGAGCACTTCACCGGCTTCGGGTAGAAGCGGCAGTGCCTTGGCGACCGCGTCGCCGGTACCCCGCGGCGGGTCCTGCACCGCAAGAGCCACCCCGCACCCGGCAAGGTGCGCTTCCACCTGGTCGCGCAGGTGTCCGACAACGACCACCGTACGGTTGGGCCGCAGCGGCTCGACGGCCGCGAGCACGTGGTCGAGGAGCGACCGACCACCGGCCTCGTGCAGGACCTTGGCACGAGCCGTCTTGAGGCGTTTCCCTTCGCCCGCCGCCAGGACCACCGCGGAGAGGCTCATGTCGCCACCACGGTGAGCGCCACCAGCCGCAGGCCATCGTTCGGGCTTCCCACGCTCTCAATAGTAATCGTGACCAACGTGATCGGGCAAAGAGGCGCCCGGCCACCTTCCCTGAAGAAGCCAGTCGCTCTCCACCTCCTGCCCGACCAGCTCACAGCCGACAGCTTCCCCACCCACCCAAGAGACATACAGGAAGGAGAGGACGCAGTTAGCTGTCGGCTGTGAGCTGGTAGGTGGGCGGGGGAGAGCTGTCAGCTACTTCTTCGACAGCTCGTGCAGGACTTGCTTGGCGACCGCCTTGAGAGTCTCGAACACACCGACCCCTTTTGGTGCTACGGCTTCGAACGTCGGCTCACTCTTGATGTTGAGGACGCGAAACAAAACGTCGTAGGGGACCGCGCCGGCGAGATCACGCTTGTTGAACTGGAGTGCGTACGGAACTAGCGCGAGGTCGAAACCGTTCTCGTGCAGGTTGGTCTTGAGGTTGTCGAGCGACTCCATGTTTGCGTCCATACGTGCTTCCTGGGAATCGGCCACGAAGATCACACCGTCGACGCCCTTGAGAATCAGCTTCCTCGAAGCGTCGTAGAACACCTGTCCGGGCACGGTGTAGAGGTGGAACCGGGTGCGAAACCCTCGCACGCTACCGAGGTCGAGGGGGAGAAAATCAAAGAACAGCGTGCGGTCGGTCTCGGTTGCCAACGAGATGAGCTGGCCCTTGTTCTGCGGGTTTGTCCGCTCGTAGATGTATTGGAGATTGGTGGTCTTGCCCCCGAGGCCGGGACCGTAGTACACGATCTTGCAGTTGATCTCCCGGGAGGCGTAGTTGATGAAGCTCATTCGGTGAACAGGGCGTCGATGTCTTCGTCGGTGATTTCGGCAAATGGCGAGGCGGGTGCTTGACCCTCCTCCGCCGCCTTGGACGCCATCTGGGTGAGGACCTCCTCGAGTTCGGCCGCCGCCTTGCGCACCCGCAACCGTACCAGCCCGAGCGACGAACGCTCGTCGAAGATGACGACGAGGATCAACCGCTGTCCCACGATCGAGATGTGGATATTGTCCCGCTCTCCCTCGTGGAACAGGATCGTGAACTCCTTCTCTCCGATGAGGCGGGCCAGACCGTCGGTTGCCGCGACGTTGCCGGCGGTCAGCGAAGCGAGCGAGGTGGCATCGACCTTTTCGAGGTCACCTTTGGCTGCGATCTGCTGGCCGTTCTTATCGACGAGGAAGACGATCTTCGCGTTCGCGTCCATCCACAGGCGTGCGAGGACGGCGTTGATCCGCTCAAACTCCTCCTCGTACACAACCAGATTCGGCCCAAACATCGTCATGCCACCCGGCCTCCGCCCATCAAATATCGAGTATATCCTGCCATTTGCCGTCAATCCATCCCCTGCCGCCCCGAGAGTGCCCGCGTCAGAGTCACCTGGTCAGCGTACGATATCTCGCCTCCGGCCGGCAGCCCGAAAGCGATGCGGGTCACGTGCGTCCCGGTCGGCCGCAACACTCGTGCCAGATAGTGCGCCGTGGCTTCCCCTTCCACGGTCGGGTTGGTCGCGAGGATCACTTCGCGCGCCGAGGCCGACCTCACTCGCTCGACGAGCCCGGCGATCGTCAGTTCTTCGGGCCCGATACCGTGCAAGGGGTCCAGCGTACCCCCGAGGACGTGGTACACGCCGCGAAACTCGCTCGTCGCCTCGATCGCCCACGCGTTGAGCGGATCCTCGACGACGCAGATGACGCTCCGGTCGCGAGTCTCGTCCCGGCAGACCGCGCAGGGGTCTTCTTCCGTGAGGAGATAGCATGTGCTGCAGTGGCGAACTGCGTCCGTCGCCCTCCCGAGCGCTGCGGCAAGACGACGCGACCCTTCAGGGAGACGCACCAGGTGGTGCACCAACCGGGTGGCGGTCCGCGGTCCCACTCCGGGGAGTTGCTCAAGCTGCTCCAGCAGTTCGCGCACGGCGGGCGGACGCAATTCCATCAGAACATGCCCGGGATGCCCGTCGGCAGTCCGAGCCGTCCCATTAGCTCGCGCGACCGCTCCTCGAGCTGGCGCGAGGCTTCCTGCCACGCGGCCACGATCATGTCCTCGACCAGAGCGGGCTCCTCGCCGGCTAGCGCCTTGGTGTCGATGGCGACGCCCTTGAGTTCCTTGAGGCCTGACAGACGAACCCGTACGAGGCCGCCGCCGGCCGAGCCCTCGACCTCGAGCTCGCCGAGCATTTTCTGCATCTGGGCTTGTGCCTGCTGTGCCTGCTGCAGGAGTTTCGCGACGTTCATGGCTTCTCCTCGACGCTGCCGAGTCGTCCCCCAAAAACCTCGAGGACGCGCTTGACGTCCTCGTCGGATTCGACCCTTGTCCGCAAACCCTGGTCCCGCACCTGGGTCGGGGAGCCGTTCTCGTCCACTTGGACTCGGCTCGCGAGCCTGGCCTGGTGGGCAGCGGCACTCAGCTGGTCGGTTGCCTCCCGCAGCGACTTTCGGGTCGCTGCGGGCAGCGCACCGCAGCACAGCACGAGCGTTTCACCCTCGAGGCGTGCTTCCCGGACCGATCCGACTCGGCCGGCCAGCAGGTGCGCCCCCATGGCTTCGAGCGCCGCCGCGAGTCGACCGCCCAACGAAAGAGGAGTAGACGGCGGTGGGGCGGTAACCGAAGCCGATGAGGAAGAGGAAGGTGGTGGTACCGCCGAAACGGGTTCACCGGCGAGAAGCGCCTCAACCCGCTGTAACCTGGGCCAGAGCGCCAGCCGGCCGACCGCGACCGCCACAGCCACACCGACCCTGTCCGCGCTTGCAACGAGCCCCTTGCCCTCCAGGGCGAGCGTCAGCAACCGGAGGAGCAACGGGGACCCCAGGCGAACTGCGCTTTCGACCAGCGCGGACCGGTGGGTGGCGGGAAACGCGGTAGGAACCTGAGGATCGGTGGCGAGCAGCAGCAAGGCGTGGAGCAGCTGCACCAGCTGTTCGTAGAGAGCGCCAGCGTCTCGGCCGGACTGTTCCTCGGCCCGGGCGAGTGACAGCGCGGCCGCAACGTTGCCACTCTCCAGCGCCTGCCAAAGAGCGAGCACGGTTTCGAACGGCGGCAGGCCGATCACCTCGGCGACGGCGTTTTCGTCGACCATCTCGCCCGCAAATGCTCGAACGCGGTCCAGAAGCGACAGCGCATCGCGGAGGGACCCCTCGGTGGCGCGGGCGATCAGTTGGGCCGCGCCGAACGTCAGCTCGAACGCCTCTTTCTCAGCAATGTGCGCGAGCCGCGCCGCCACTAAATCCGCAGGAATCGGCCGAAAGTCGATCTGGAGACAGCGGGAGAGGATCGTCGCCGGGAACTTGTCCTTCTCGGTCGAAGCCAGAATGAAGATCACGTGCGCCGGCGGCTCCTCGAGGATCTTGAGGAGCGCGGCGAAAGCATCCTTCGTGAGCTGGTGGGCCTCGTCAAGGATGACTACTCGGTACCGGTCGCGAATTGGCAGGTTCCTCACCACGTCGCGTAGTTCGCGGACATCGTCAATGCCGCGGGTGGAGGCGGCATCCATCTCCAGTACGTCCAGTGACGATCCCGCAGCGATCTCCCGACACGAAACACACTCGCCGCACGGCTCCGAGGTAGGCCCCTTCTCGCAGTTGAGCGCCTTCGCGAGGAGACGGGCAACGGTCGTCTTGCCCACACCGCGCAGCCCCGAGAACAGATAGGCGTGCGCGATTTGCTTGCTTTGGAGTGCGTTACGCAGGGTCCGGACCACCACATCCTGGCCAACCAGATCGTCGAAGCGCTGAGGTCGCCAACGCCGCGCCAGCACCTGGTACCCGGTCATGCCCCGCCTCCCTCCCGGACGTCGGGCTCCGGGCTCCAGACTCCGGCGAAGAGAGCTGCGATCAAAAAAGCCGAGGCCGGAAGCCCTGCCGCGTCGTTGATTGCGGACAACGGTCTTCCGCTGCCGTGGCGAACCAAGGAGCCCGGGGGCACCGCGGCGCCCGTTGCGTTCCCCTTATCGCTGCTCCCTTCCGGGCCTGACGAGGTTCGGGGCGCTCCGTCGCGCGGGACCCGGGCTCCTTGCTTCCCACGGCGGCACCCATGGCTGGGCAGGCCGCCGCAACAGGGGGACGGCGTGGCGGAGAGGGCGGGATTCGAACCCGCGGTACGGTTACCCGTACACACGCTTTCCAAGCGTGCTCTTTCGGCCACTCAGACACCTCTCCGCGGCACCACGCTAACCCACATTTTCCCTGCGGGGACGTCCCCACTCGGTCCAGCTTACGCCAAGATGGCGGAGAGGGTGGGATTCGAACCCACGGACCCCCGTAAGGGGGTCAACGGTTTTCGAGACCGTCCCGTTCGACCACTCCGGCACCTCTCCGCACCGGGACCGGGAGTCTACCCGCGGTCACGCAACTTTGCAAAGAACCTCTCCAGCAAGCTTCCTGCCTGCTTGGCCATCAGGCCCCCCCGGACTGCGACCCGGTGGTTGAGGCGGCGGTCGTCGAGGAGGTTTCCAAGCGACCCGGCGAACCCGGCTTTGGGATCCGCGGTGCCCCAGATCACGCACGCCAGGCGGGCGAGCACCGCGGCCGAGGCGCACATTGCGCAAGGCTCCAACGTCACGACCAACGTGCAACCCTCGAGACGCCAGCTCCCGAGCTCCCGAGACGCCGACCGCAAGGCTAGGATCTCGGCATGCGCGGTCGGATCCCCGTCCGCCTCACGCCGGTTGTGCGCCCGCGCCAGGATTGCGCCATCGGGGCCCAGCACGACCGCCCCGACGGGCACATCCCCGGAGTCCGCGGCGGCCCGCGCTTCCTCGACGGCGACCGTCATTGCGGTACGCTCGGCATCCGAGAACACCCAGTCAGGGGTTGGGTCATTCATGGCGCCTCACGACCTGTGCGAGCTTTCACCAGGATCCCGGCGCGGCACGGCGAGAGTGCAAAGCGCGCCGCCACCTGACTCAGATGGTAGTAGGGCTCATAGGTGTCGGCCAGGACCAGGGGGCGCCGCTCCAGTTCGCGCTCGATCCGGGCCAGCAGCCGAGCGACGGGGTCCCGTGAGGCGAGGACAACGTCGACCGCCACGGGATACACTTCGAGGTCCGGTCGCCACCCACGGGCCCGTTGCGCGAGGCGCACCGGGGCGCCAGCGTTGAAGTCCGCAACAACCGCGGCACCCTGTGGTGCGCATGCTCCCAGATCGTCGACATACCGCTCGGCGCCGGGATCGAAGAGAGACGCAGGCGGCCACGCTCCGAGTCCCCACGGCAGCCCCTTGACGGGGCACAGGAAGTAAAAGGCGTTGTTCCGGCCCGGCAAGATGCGCACGCCCAGGCCCTGCCATCCCGCAACCGTCAGCACAGCGGGAACAACAAGGTAGAGAGACGTTTGAACCAGAACGTGGGCAACTCTGGCCAGGCGACCGAGACGCAGCGGCAACGCCAGCAGCATGCCGACGAGCAGAAACGTGGTCATGAGATGCAACCGGTACGGTGCGTAGGTCGCGAGCAGTAGCGCAAGCACACCCAGACTCACGAGCCACGCTGCCCCGGCGCGCCGTTCTCGTCGTCCGTACCAAATTGTCGCTACGCCGAGCGGGCCGAGGCTGTAGAGCATCAGGGCGATCAGTCCGGCAAGCCCCGTCGGCACGCGCACCAGCGCTACGAAAGCCTCCCAGTGCCATCGCCACGTCGCACTGCTACCAGCCGCAAACCCTGTGAGAGGATCCACGGGTCCACCGAACACCGCGAGCCACACCGGCGCCGATCCGACAACGATGCCAGGAAGCAGGCGCCAGCTCCGCCACCGAGCCCCTTCCCACACTATCGGAACCATGAGAAACAGCGCCATTGCATGGCACGCCAATGCGAGTCCCCAGACGATGCCGGCCAGCGACCATCGCAATGTCCGGGCCGGGGAGCGCAGCAAGAGGCCTCCGGCAAGGGTGAGCGCCAGCGCAGGGAGGTAGGTCTCTGCCACGGTCGCGGCCCACCACACCGGGAGGGCGACGAGAAGTAGCGCAGCAGCGGTGTGGGCCTGCTCCGGACCGACGCCGCGGGAGCGGAGCGCAAGGAAGAGCAACCAAACCGAGAGCGCTCCGGCCACGGCGGAGAGCCGGTGCGCTGCCACGACGGGATCGCCGCCAACTAAGCACAGCCAGGCCGAGGCGAGGAGCGTCCAGCCGGCGTGATCACCCGGGTTGAGACTGGGAAAGTATGACGAGAGAGCGTATAGCGTCAGCTTCGAGGAGTCGGCCCACACGAGGCCACGCGCCGCGCTGGCAAGGTAGAGGGCGAGCGACGCAGCAAACCACCCGGCCCCGTAGCGGACGTCGGCTTTCGTGATGCCAGTGACCATGTCTGACCGGGATCATAGTCCCACCGCGGGCTTCGTCGTGCGCAGCGTACTCCCGGATCCCGCGCCACCTGCCAGGCCATGCAGTCCCCGGGCGTGCCCGGCGCCCTTACTCGATGTGGAAGGGGAAGCCGACGCTGGCCTTGCCCTGCGTGCACTCGAGCAGGTAGACGCCCGGTGGGAGGGGCTTGGTGAGACGGCACTTGAACATCTCCTTCTCACCCTTCATAGGACCGACCGTGATTGCGTCGGTGGTTGGTCCCTTGGACGTGTCCTGCTCGTAGTAGCCGCTCTTCTGCTGGTAGAAGTTGAGAGCGTTCGGCTTATAGTCACCGTAGAGGATGAGATAATCGCCGGCGCGGACAGTCTCGTTCACGTCGCCGTTGAAGTAGTTCAGGGCGAACCCTTCGGCCGTGAACTGCGTTTCCAAGGTGACGACAGGGATCTCGATGAGCTTCTCGTTCCGGACCACGAAACCGCCCTTCTTGTCGGGCTTTGGCTCCTTGTTGCACGCGACCAGCACCAGGCAGACCGCTGCGAACACCACGAAAGCTGGGGGGCTCTTGCGCATGACGGACTCCTTTCGAAACGACCTCGACCACCTCGACTGGCCCTGACAGGCGGAGTATACCAAGTTGATACCCTACCGGCTCTCTACGCCATGAGCCGCATGCGTTGCTTCCACGGCATCACGTGCCACACCCCCCGGAAACTCTCTGGCAGACTCCGAGGCAGGCCCCGGGACAGATTACGGGGAGTGTCCCAATAGGATGCCGGCCGGTACATCGGAGGAATCCAGCCAGTCGGGCGGCGACCGCCTCACCAGACCGGAGCTTGCAGCAGCATCGCCTGAGCGGCAGTGCGGTCCACGGGCTTGGAGAACCAGAATCCCTGGGCGTGAGAACAGCCGATCTCTCGCAGCATCTCGAGCTGAACTGCCGTCTCGACACCCTCGGCGACGACGTCGATGTTCAGCATGTTCGCCAGCGCAACGATCGTCTTCACGATGGCCGAGGCGTCTCCCGCACTGTCCATCCCGGAGATGAACGACCGGTCAATCTTGAGGGTGTCGTAGGAAAACCGCTGCAGGTATGACAGCGAGGAGTAACCGGTACCGAAGTCGTCCACTGAGAACTGCACGCCGAGTCGATGGAACTGCGCCAGCTTCTGGAGCGCGAGATCACCGTGGTCCATGATCACGTTCTCCGTGATCTCGAGGCGAAGGCTCGTGGGCGCGAGGCCGGTCTCCTCGAGGATCGCCACCACGCGGTCGTACATGTCCGGCTGCATCACGACCTTGCCGGAGACGTTGACACTCACGTACAAAGGCGGGTCCATCGGCACGACACGCTGCCACTCCCTGGCGTGCCTGCACGCCTGCTCCAGCACCCACCAGCCCAAAGGCACAATGAGACCGGTCTCTTCGGCCACCGCGATGAAGCTTGAGGGGCTGACTAGGCCGCGCTCCGGGTGGCGCCAGCGCACGAGCCCCTCGAACCCGACGATCCTCTTGTCCTCCAGCGAGATGATGGGCTGATAGTGCATCACGAATTGCTTGTTTTCGACCGCCTGTCGCAGCTCGGTCTCGATCCTCAGGAGGGCCACCACGCTGCGGTGCATCGTCTGGTCGAACACCTGGTAGCAGCCGCGGCCGGCCGCCTTGGCCCGGTACATCGCCGTGTCGGCGTCGCGCAGGATCTCTTCCGGAGCCTTATAGCTCGAGTTGGAGAGCGCCACCCCGATGCTGGCCGAGGTGAAGACCTCGCGACCGCCGACCAGGAGCTTCTCGCAGATCAGATCTTGGACGCGCTCGGCCACCCGGGTCGCGTCGCCCGCGCCTTGGACGTCGTTGAGGAGGATCACGAACTCGTCTCCACCGAGACGGGCCACCGTGTCGCCCGGCCGCAGGAACTGGGTCAGACGACGAGCGAGCTCGATGAGCAGTTCGTCACCGACGCTGTGTCCGAGTGAGTCGTTGATGTTCTTGAAACGGTCCAGGTCCATGAACAGCAACGCGACCATCGAGTCCTTGCGCCTACGCGCCTGTTCCATGGCGAGGCTAAGGTGATCCAGGAAGAGCGTGCGGTTCGGGAGCTGCGTGAGCGCGTCGTACAGGGCGTCGTGGAGGAGCTGCTCTTCGGCTCGCTTGCGAGCCGTTGTGTCGGTCAGCGAGCCAGCTATTCGTGTGGCGTTGCCGCCGGCGCCGCGAACCGCAAGCCCCCGCGAAAGCACCCAAATGGGCGTGTCGCTCTTGTTGAACATTCTGTGTTCGTGCTCGAAATGCGGCTGGTGGCCGGCGAGGTGGGCCTCGAGCGCCTTGCGGAGCCCCGTGTTGTCCTCCGGATGAACCCGCGAGAACCACTCCTCGATACCGAAACCGATCTCGTCGTCGCGGTAGCCGAGCATCGCCTTCCAGCGCGGAGAGAAGTAGGCGATGCCGGTCGTCAGGTTCCAGTCCCAGATCCCGTCGTTGGCCCCGCTGACGGCCAGGGCGTAGCGCTCTTCGCTCTCCCAGAGTGCCCTCTCGGCATGCATGCGTTCGATGGCGTACCGGATCGAGCGCAGCAGCAGCTCGTTGTCCACCTGGCGCTTCACGAGATAGTCCTGGGCACCCTCGCGAACCGCCAAAAGCGCCGTCTCCTCGTCGTCCAGGTTGGTGAGGATCACGATAGGCACATGCGGAGCCGCCGCACGTACCTTTTCAAAAGAGACGAGCCCCTTCGAATCCGGCAGCGAGAAGTCGAGGAGGATCACGTCCACCGGTGCGGACGCAAGACACGCCAGCCCGTCGCAGAGCCTGCTGACGTGCTCGACGCGCACCCGCTCACGCCGGGACTGGGTGAGCATCACCTGGATCAACTCGGCTTCCTCGGGGCTATCCTCAATCAGGAGGACGCTCAGCGGCTTCGTCGTACCATCCATGCGCTCACTCCTTCGTCTCGGGCACTCCGCCGCCGGATGCCCGCGTGAAGCTCTTGGGAATCGTGAAGCAGAAAGTCGAGCCGCGTCCGACCTCCGAGACCGCCCAGATCCTCCCACCGTGGCGCTCGACAATGCGCTTGCAGATGGCGAGGCCGATGCCGGTGCCGGGGTACTCCGCGGCAGTGTGCAACCGGTGGAACATCCCGAAGATCCGCTCGAGGTGTTCCTGCGAGATCCCGATCCCGTTGTCCGCCACCGCGAACGTGCAGCGCTCCGGCTCCTCCACGGCGTAGACACGGATCTGAGGTGTCTCGCGGCGGAACTTGAGCGCGTTGCCGATCAGGTTCTGAAAGAGCTGCACCATTTGGGCCGCATCCGCGGCCAGAGCCGGGAGTCGATCCCAGCTCACCGCAGCGCCGCTCTCATCGATCGCAGCCTTGAGGTTCCCGACGGCCTGCTGCACGACCTCCATGAACTCCACCTGCGTGAACGGAAGCCCTCGCGTGTCCACTCTGGAGTAGGCCAGCACGTCGTTGATCATTGCCTGCATGCGGTCCGTGCAGGAAACGAGGTTCGCGAGGTAGCGTTTCCCGTCCACCATCGGGGCAACCGAACCGTTCCCGGCGAGCAGCCGCGCGTAGCGAGCGATGAGCTGGAGTGGTTCCTGGAGGTCATGCGAGATCACGTATGCGAACTGCTGCAGGTCGGCGTTGGACCGCCCCAGCGCAGCGGCTCTCTCGGAAAGCTCGCGTTCCGCCTTCCGGTGGCCGGTGATGTCCTGCAGCGCCCCTTCGAACCGGACGAGCTCATTGCCGGGTTCGACGACCGGCCAGAGGGCAAGACGGACCCAGGTCATATCGCCGTTCGCCCGGCGTACACCCGCCTCGAGGCCCCGCACCGCCCTTCCGCGAGCCATGGCCGCCAGGACCTGGGCCTGTAGTGTTTCGTCTGACAGGAGCTCGACGAGATTGCGGCCCATTAGAACTTCGGGGCTCTTGGCTTCCAGGATGCGGGCGAGCGCCTCATTGGCGGCAGCCAGCCGTCCGTCCGCCAGAGCAGTGAACGTGCCAAGCGACAGCTCATCGGTCAACCGCTGGAAGAGCGCCAGCCGCTCGCTGGATGAGCGGGACTCCGCGTTGCGGTCGATCGCCCGCCGGACAGCTGTGGGCAGCTCCAGGTACCCGGCGCTGCCCTTGACCACGTATGCGGACAGGCCCTGGCGGAGCCCTTGCGCCACGATCGTCTCGCTGCCTGCCGACGCAAAAAAAACGACCGGACAGTCCGGCGCAAGGCTGCGGACCGTCTCCAACACCTGCAGCCCATCGCCCCAGTCCAGGCGGTACTCCGTCACCACTACGGCGAAGCCACCGAGGGACAGGCGGTCTGCTAGGACCATGCCGTCGCCGACCTCCTCGATCTCCACGTCGGGGAGCTCGCGCCGGAGCAGAAGAGCGGCGAGGGCCCGGTCGTCGGTGTTGCTGTCGACAAGCAAGATGCGAGGCCGGTTGCTCATCTTCTGTCGGATGTGTTCGAATAAGACTGAAGGGAGAGCAAGACGATTCGTTTCCGGATGGCCCCCCACCAACCCGGAGCGCAGCCGCGGCGATCCATCCTCTCCAACCCCTCCTGAAGCCAGTGAAGTCTAACACAAGCCACGGTCAAGCGGGCAGTTGTCTCTGGCGTCGGCCACACTCGTGCCAGCGCCGCTCTCCGCGCCGGCTCACGCGTTCGCCAGCCGCTCGTGTGAGCCTTCCGCAGGCACCGCGATCCACCCCTCGCCAGCGGCTTCACGCTGTTCGCACTTGTCCGGACGTAGGGCCCGACCCAAGTTGGGTGCGCGACCGTTGAGCGGGGTGTCGAGTGCATCGTCGCTGCCGAGCAGCCGCCCAACCGCGGAGGCCGAGAGGTCCAGCCAGCCAGTCGGTCCTCCCGCTCGGGCCTTCCACGATCTCCTCGCGAGCGCCCCCGCCGCTGGGTCCCTTGCACTTTGCAAACGGTAGGCCCCAACGTCCGCGCAGTTCTTGCGGATTGGTCTCGCGTCCCCCGACGGGCGTAGGGGCTTTTCGGGGGTCCGTGCGAAACTCCACAGCAATTCCCTCCCCGGCGTGGTACAAGACTGAGGGACTGGTCCGGGCGGCCAGAGAAAGAGGGAAACCGTGCCAATGAACGTCAGAGAAGCGATCCGAAGCCGGCGCAGCGTGCGTGCATTCACCTCGCAGCCGGTACCGCCCGAAGCGCTGCGCGAGATGCTCGAAGCGGCAATGCAGGCTCCCTCGGCCGGCAACGAGCAACCCTGGCAATTCGTTGTCATCGATGACCGTCGGATTCTCGACACGATCCCGCAGATCTCACCGTACGCGCCGATGTGCCGTGTCGCGACGCTCGCCATTCTGGTTTGCGGTGACATGCGTGAAACACACCACCCGGGGTACTGGGTGCAGGACTGCTCGGCGGCAACGGAGAATCTCCTTCTGGTGGCTCACGATCTCGGCCTTGGGGGCGTGTGGACAGGGGTCTACCCGAATCAGGAGCGGGTGACGAGTTTCAGGGATCTGCTCAACTTGCCAGATGAGATCGTGCCGATGGCGCTGGTCGCGCTCGGCTTCCCTGCGGAGCAGGCCGAGCCGGCGCCGCGCTTCAACCCGAGTCGCGTCCACCGCAATGGGTGGTGACCTCTCCGATCCGTCACTGTCCTGAACGAAAAAACTGGTCCGCCGTCCGGAGTAATCAGCCCAACATCCCAGAAACGGACCTCACCCGGCCCGGCAATCCGAAACTGGATACTCGCTGGCCGCGCTACGATGACGAGGAGGAGGATCCCGCTGATGCGACTTCGACTGTCTTTTGCTGGCGTTCTCGCAATGCTTGGTGCCGCGCTCACAGCAACCGGTGCCGACGCGCCGTACCGCCTCGTGTCACGGTTCCCGGTCGCCGGAGACGGGGGGTGGGATTACCTGACCGTCGATCCTCCGTCGCACCGGCTCTTCGTGACGCGCAGCACCCGCGTTCAGGTCCTGGACGTAACGACCGGCCGCCTCATCGGGGAGATCCAGGGCACCGAGGGTGTGCACGGGGTCGCTCTCGCGGCGGAGTTGGGCTCAGGCTTCACGAGTAACGGCCGCTCCGGAAGCGTGACCGTCTTCGACCTGAAGACCCTGAAGTCGACGGGCACGATCCAGATCGCCGGCAAGAACCCCGACGCCATCGTCTACGAGCCGGTCAGTAAGCGCGTTTTCACGTTCAACGGCGGCAGTTCCGATGCGACGGCCATCGATGCGAGGACTCACGCCGTGCTCGGCGCGGTCGCCCTCAACGCCCGTCCCGAGTTCGCCGTCGCGGACGGCCTTGGGACGATCTTCGTCAATCTCGAGGACAAAGGCGCCATCGCCGCAATCGATGCGCGGTCGCTGAAGGTCACCGCAACGTGGCCTATCGCGCCGTGCGAGGAACCGTCGGGACTGGCGATGGATCGTGAGCACCGGCGGCTCTTCTCGGTCTGCCGAAATAAACTGATGGCCATCCTCGATGCCGACAGCGGTCGCCTCGTTGCGACCCTCCCAATAGGGGCCGGCGTGGACGGCGCCGCTTTCGACCCGAGTGCCAGGCTGGCGTTCAGCTCGAACGGATCCGGGACCGTCACTATCGTCCGAGAGGAGACCCCGGACCGATTCAGGGTGGCCGACGACGTGCCGACGCAACGCGGGGCCCGCACCATCGCGATCGACGAGACGACGCGGCGGCTCTACCTCCCGACCGCCGAGTTTGGTCAGACCCCGGCGGCTACACCCGAGAACCCCCGCCCACGGGCGCCGATCGTTCCGGGGAGCTTCGTGGTGCTGGTGCTGGAACCGGCGCCGTAACGCTGCGCCGACCCATCTCATCCCCCGATGGCCGCCCCGTGGCAGGGCTCGAGGGAGCCGTCCTGGGAGCGGCGTCTCTCTCGCCCGGTGCGGGCGGGAGCGCTCGCTCAGGTCTAAAATGAGGGGCAGGGGGCATGCCATGACAGACCGGCAGGTGCTCTTCTCGGCACTGCGTGTGGCGGTACTCGACGGGGACGATGCCGCGGCGGGACGTCTGGCCACCCAGGCGCTGGCAGAAGGCGTGCCCGCGCTCGAGGCGATCGAGCAGGGCCTGGTGCCCGGCATCCGCCAGGCGGGCCAGAGATGGGAGGAGGGCGAATATTTCCTTCCGGAGCTCGTCACCGCCGCGCAAGCGATGAAGGCGGCAATGATGGTGCTCCAACCCGCGCTCGACCGCGACGACCCGTCCTCTTCACTCGGCCGAGTCGTGATTGGTACCGTCGAAGGCGACATCCACGACATCGGCAAGACGCTCGTCGGTACCTTGCTCTCGGCGAGCGGGTTCACGGTGAGCGACGAGGGGGCGAGTGTCCCGGTCGCCCGCTTCGTCGCCCGCGCGCAGGAATTTGGAGCGGATCTCGTGTGCGCTTCGGCGCTGCTCACCACTACGATGCCGAAACAGCGCGAGCTTGCCGCCGCCCTCAAGGGCTCGGGACTGCGGGCAAAGCTCATGGTCGGGGGCGCGCCGGTCAACAAAGGGTGGGCCGACGCGATCGGAGCCGACGGCTATGCGGACAATGCGCTCGCGGCCGTGGCCGTGGCGCGCGAGCTTGTGGGGCGTGGTGCGACCGACTGAGCTCCGAGACCTGACGTGCATGCGCGCCGTACTGCTGGACGGCGGTCTCGGCAGCATGCTCATCGCCGCCGGTCTCGAGGCCGGCAGGGCGCCGGAGTGGTGGAACTTCGAGCACCCCGAGCGCATCGAGGCCGTCCATCGCGCGTACCTTGAGGCAGGCAGCGACCTCGTGCACACCAATACGTTCGGCGCCAATCCGCTGCGTCTTGCCACCGCCGGCCTGGCGGGCCGCTGCCGTGAGGTCAACGGGGCGGCGGTCGAGATCGCCCGGCGCGCGTGCGAGGGCGGAGCACTGGTCGCCGGCGACGTCGGCCCCACGGGCCACATGCTGCCTCCCCTCGGAACTACCACCGTAGACCAGCTGCAGCGGGCGTTCCGAGAACAGGCTGAGGCGCTCGCCGAGGCGGGTGCCGACCTGATCTCGATCGAAACGATGAGCGATCTCCGCGAGGCTCTGGCCGCGGTAGAGGCGGCGCGTGCAACCTCTCTCGCGGTGCACGTCTCGATGACTTTCGAGAGACGACGAAGGGGTGTCTTCACGATTATGGGCGACCCTCTCGTGCCGAGCCTGATCGCTCTCGCCGAGGCAGGGGCGGATGCTGTCGGATTTAACTGCTCGGTGACGTCGGCCGAGATGGCGACGATGGTGCGCGAGGCGGCCCCTTTCATCCGGGTTCCGCTCTCCGCGCAACCCAACGCCGGTCAGCCCCGCGTCACGCCGGAAGGGGTTGCATACGACGCCAGCCCCGAGGCGTTCGCGCGCGACGTTGCTGCCATGGTCGAGGCGGGCGCCGCCATGGTGGGCGGCTGCTGCGGTACAACCCCGGAGTTCATCCGGCAGGCACGGGCCACGATCGAGCGGGTGGCGAAGCGATGAGGTCACCGGCCGTGGTGCTCGACCTCGACATCGATTTGAACCCCGAGGAGGCGAGTCGCTACCTCGGCTATCCGCAGGGCCGCGACCATCCGGCGCGGGGTGCGAAGCGCCTCGAGGAACTCCTACCGAAGGCCCTGCCTCTCATCAAGCCTCGGGGGGCCTATGCGGTGGTGTCCGGCGACGAGACTGCGGCCATCGAGATGCCCGAGCCCGCCGAACGGGTCGGCGTCGGCGTCGTCACCATCGGTCGGGCGCTCGAAGACACGATAAGTCAATGCATCGCCAGCAATGCTCTGCTCGATGCTCTTGTCCTCGATTCGATCGGTTCCGCCGCCGCGGAGGCGGCAGCCGACGCCCTCAATCTCGAGCTCTGCTCGGTTGCGCGCTCGGAGGGGCTGGAGGCGGCAGCCAGGGTGAGTCCGGGGTACGGCAGCTGGGACACAGGTGCCCAGCGGTTGCTCCTAGCGCTCCTCCCGATCGCCGATCTCGGGGTCAGGCTCACGAGCGGCGCGATGATGGTGCCCCGCAAGTCGGTCAGTTTCGCCATGAGCTTCGAGAAGCCTGGGCGTCCGGCGCCGAACTCAGACACGCGCTGCCAGCGCTGCGGCCTCGTCCGCTGCCGGCACAGAATCGCGACCGCGGAGTGCGGGGTAGGGACACCCAAGACTGAGCCGAAGGAGGTAAACGATGGAGGCGACCCGACCCCGACTCGAGATGTTCAGCCATGAGCAGGTGGAGAGCGTCGTCGCGGATGCCGTTGCCGTCCTCTCCTCGGTCGGTTTCGAGGTCGACAATGCGGATGCGCAGGCGCTGCTGCGCGGCGCGGGGTTCCAGGAGCGCGGCAGCCGGTTCTTCGCGACCGAAACGGAAGTGCAACGGGCCCTCGCTGCCGTCCCCTCGCACGTGTTCGTCTACGATCGCGAGGGGAACCCCGCTCTCGATCTCGGCGGCGATCGCGTCCACTTCGACCCGGGTTCAGCGGCGCTGCACTTTCTCGACCCCGAGACCGGACGGCGCCGGCCTCCCCTCACCAGCGATCTCTGCCACCTGGCCTGGGTGACCCAGGCCTGCCGCCACATCGCCGGACAGGCCACGGCCCTTGTCCCGAGCGACGTTCCGGAGGCGATGGGCGACCGGTGGCGCCTGTACGTCGCGCTAATCAACTCCACGAAGCCGGTGATCACCGGCACCTTCCAGAAGGACGCCTTCGAGGTCATGAAGGCGATGCTCGTCGCAATTCGGGGAAGCGTGCGGGCCCTGGCTGAGCGACCGCTTGCGATCTTCGACTGCTGCCCGAGCCCACCACTGAAGTGGAGCGACCTCACCTGCCAAGCCCTGCTCGACTGCGCCCACGCCGGCATCCCGGCCGAACTGGTCTCGATGCCGCTCGGCGGCGCAACCTCGCCCGTGACCCTGCGCGAGATGGTCGTCCAGCACGCCGCCGAAAGCCTGTCCGGCGTGATCCTCCACCAGCTCGCGCAGCCCGGCGCGCCGATCGTGTGGGGCGGCTCGCCGTCCGCGTTCGACATGAGGCACGGCACCACGCCGATGGGCGCGATCGAGACGATGATGGTGGACGCCGCGGACGCACAGGTCGGCAAGCATCTGCGCCTCCCAACCCACGCCTACATGGGGATGTCAGACGCCAAGATCGTGGACTGGCAGGCCGGCATGGAGTCGGGGCTGGGCGCCGTGATCGGGGCGCTCGCCGGCGTCAACCTGATCTCCGGGCCGGGGATGCTCGATTTCGAGAGCTGCCAGAGTCTCGAGAAGCTCGTGCTCGACGATCAGGTGGCGGGAATGGCGCTGCGGCTCGTGCGCGGGATCTCGCACGATTCCGCGTTCGAGGCCGTTGGTCTGATTGGCGCGGTCGTCGAGCTCGGCGGCTTCCTCGGGCATCGCCACACCCGGGAGAACTTCCGCAAGGAGCTGTTCATACCGGGGAAGGTCATCGAGCGCGGCACCTACGATGCGTGGGAGGCTGCGGGCGCGAAGAGCTCCGCCGAGGTCGCCAGCGAGGAGGTGCGGGCGATCCTCGCGCGCGGCAACCCCGCGCCGCTCCCCGAGGACCTCCGTCGCGAACTCGATGAGATCATCGGCGCCGAGGCCCGGCGCCTCGGTGTCGAGGGACTCCCCGCCGCGTGACGCTCGCGCTATTTTCGCCCGTCGGGAGCGCACCCCATTGCGACTGAAGCGAAGACCTTCGCATCGGCGATGAGGTTGTCGAGGATGCAGAACTCGTCCGGTTGATGCGCGCTCTCGTCGATCTTCGAGTACACCACCGCGGGAAGCCCGATCCTTCGGAAGATCGCGGCCACCGTCCCGCCGCCGATTCCTTGCGGGCGGGGCGTGATCCCGTGCACCTCGCGGACCGCCTGCACCACGAGCCGCACCACCTCGGCGTCCGGACTCGTCGGCAAGGTCGCGACGGCCCGCTGGACGTCCTCCAGCGTGATCGTCACGCCGTGCGCCGCTTCGACCTCGTCCGCGAGTCGTCGGATCTCCGCCTCGACCTCGGCGAGCGCGATCGACGGGAGCACCCGGCAGTCGAGGTAGAACACGTCGTCGCCGGGGATGGTGTTTACGTTCGGGACGTTGGGCTCCTTCTTCGTCGGTTCGAAGGTGGACGTCGGGGGATCGAAGAGCGCGTCCTCCTGGGGGAACGTACGGCCGAGGGAAGCGAGTCGCGTGACCAGGTCGCTGGCCGCGCGAAAGGCGTTGGCGCCGAGCGCCGGCGTCGATGCGTGGCACTGTTTCCCGACCGTCCGCACCTTAACCCACCACAGCGCCTTCTCCGCGACCTCTACGAGTGAGCCCTCCGCGTTTCCCGCGTCGGGCACCAGGAATATGTCGTCCGGTCCAAACAGGTCGCGATGATGTGTGACGAGGTACTCCGCCCCGTAGGCCGAGCCGGTTTCCTCGTCGGCACAGAAGAGGAGCGCGAGGTCAACCGGCGGACGCACCTTGCACTCCATGAGGGCGCGGGCAACCAGCAGACTCGACACGACGGCCTGCTGGTTGTCCTCGACGCCGCGTCCGATGAGCCTGCCGCCCTCGACGCGGAGTTCGAAGGGGTCCGTGGTCCAGAGCGTGCGCTCGCCGGCCGGAACGACGTCGAGGTGCGACATGATCCAGAGGGTTCGCGACGACCCCGAACCGCTGTATCGCGCGACGATGTTGGGCCGAACGCCACCCTTGGCGCGAGCGTCCGGTGCGTCGAAGCGCGCCACCTCGTCGAAGGCAAGGTTCTTCAGCACCCCTTCGAGCCACACCGCCTTGTCGTACTCCCCTTCGCCGCCACTCTCGGGACACACCGCGGGGATCGCCGTCAGCCCGCGCTGCAACTCCACCGCCCACTCACGGTACCCTTCGATTCGCCTCAGCAGCTCGTCCATTGCCATGGTCCCCTCTCCCCTCGCGATCAGGCAGCCCCCGTCTTCAGGCGCGCCAAGGTACTCGATGACGGCGGCCCATGTCACGTTGCCTGTATCCGGCCTCCCTTTTCTGCGATCAGGTGCCGCCGCCTCGGAACTCGGCGCGGCTCCGTCGTGCAAGGTTGACCAACTCCCAGTATGGTGGACGGTATCGGTGCTCGCTCTCGAACTCGGCGGCGAGCAAGACCACCCGTTGTTTGATTCCCCTGTGCGTCCGGCTGAACTGGCGGTTTCGCAGCGCGCCGGCCGCGGAGAGCCCCTCGGGAACCGGACCAATTAGCCCGACGGCGTTCAGGATCCAGCTGTACGCCTTCGCCGCGCGTGCCACGGGCAGCAGCGTCAGAGGGTATGCCAGCGTGTTACCTTCCTCGGCCCCGTCGAGCATCGCGTCCACGACCGCGTTGTCGATGTGATCCGCAAACAGCGTCTGCGGATCGCGCCACTCCGCGACTACGGTCAGCTGCGGGTCGTACTCCAGATCGGACGGCTCCTGCGTCTCGAAGTGCCGCACCCCGAATCCGGACAACCAGCCGACGAGTCCTGGAGATGAGATTCGAGAGAGGCCCATCCACAGGGTGATCCCGAATCTCTCGTACGCAGCCGAGGCGACTTCGGAACAGAACAGCTTCGAGTGGTCTGTGAAGTCCATCTCGAAGTCGTACGGGATGTGGCGGCGCCGGGCTTCCTCGAGAGCCGCAACGGCAGCCCTGTGCGGCAGCAGCGGATCGGCCAACATCTCGGGCAGATCAGACCTCAGGCGCAGCACCATCACGCGAAGCTTCACGTCTTTGAGGTAGTCGTCGAGCGAGGAGACCGCCACGCCCCGCTCGATATGGGCCTCGATGACGGAGACGGCGCCCGAGCTTTCGTCGATGTGCACGAGCGCGACGTGCGAGAAGTTCCCCGGATAGTCGTTGCCGCGCGCGATGAGCGCGGAGGTCGGGGCGCCGCCGCGCGAGACGAGTACGTCGCCGCTGCGAACCGTCACCCCCAGGACTTCGGCCGAGGGCGCGACCGACGGCTCGTCGCCGCCGAGAACGAGAGCCGGCACCAGTCCGCTCGGAGCCTGCAACATTGCCTCCTCGAGCGCGGCTCGCCCGCCGTAGAGAAGGCGGTACATCCCCCTCCGTGTTGCGGCAATGCGCATGTCCCAGTGCCGAGACTGCTCCTTGACCACCGAGCGCATCCTGGTGACGAGGAGGACGTAGTCCGGGATCGCCTCCGGGCAGGCCGCAACCATCGGACCGATCTCGAAGGTGTTCCGCTCGATCTCGTCAAGAACGGCGGAATCGGGGTCGAGCTTCGCGGATGAAACGCCTCCTACGAGTCGGCGAGCTTCGCCGAGCATCACCTCGACGCGCGGGATGACGTTGACGCAGCCGGCCTCGCGGGCGCGTCGGAAGCTGACCTCAAGTGCCTGCCAGCGCTCGTCCTGGTTCCAGGCGAACGGTCGGCCGCCGGCACCGGCCGGCGCCGCCGGCTCGGGCCACGGCACGAACATGAGGGTGCCGGCCGCGCACCCAACCGCGGCGGCGAGCCACCCCAGCCGGCGGCGCGGCGCGCGATCGGGCACCTTGCCTCTCGGAACGGAGGATCGTCCCCACATCGGCGTACAGCCAGTATGGTAGCCCGCCTGAACCCGAATCCCGCGACAACGTTGCCTGCAGGCCGAAGCTATGGGGCGGGGGACGTTTCGGGCGCCCCGAAGGCCAGCTGGGCGGGGGAAATCTCGACGTCGACCTCGGGGGTGTACGTCGTCGAGCTCTCCGAGGTGTACGTGTCGAACGTTCGCGTCTCCTGGACCTTCCGGAGAAGGAACGTCGCTCGGTCGATCCACACGGTGACACTCTCGTCCTTCACGGTGAGCACCCGCGTCCCTATCGACAGCGTATACGGGGTCTTCCGGCTCTTCCCCTTGATCCGGAAGCAGGCGACGCTGCGGTCGGTGCCGTCCTCGATGCGCTCGGGCGCGATGAGCAGAGGACCTTCGCCTAGCGTCTCGGGCATCAGCAGGCCGGGAACCCGGACCGAGGATCCGCCGGAGATCCCGGCGGCGGGGGTGAGAGCCGCCTGCAGCGAGCCTGGTCGGCGCACGCCTGGTTTCGCGTCCCACCACGAGCGCACATCGGTGCCGTCCGACCACACGATGTACGAGGACGAGCGGTCGCCGAGTCCTGGGTCCGTGAACTGGAACCGAAGCCGCCCTGGCCGCACGAACGCTGTGGTGAAGGGCCGATCGCTCCCGGCACGGCCGCCATCGGTCACCAGGGCCGTTCGTGCCTCACCGGCGTCCCGGTAGCTGCGGCACCCCGCGTACACCCGCTCCATCGCACGGAGGATTTTCACCGGCGTCAACTCAGCTGCGTCAACGCGTGGCGACCCCTCCTGCCCTAGAACCGGCCTGCTCAGAACGACCCCACCCAGGGCGAGGGTCACTATGCCGAGCCTCATCACACCGACGAACATCACCGGCCCTCCCTTGCACCGCGCATCGAGACATCTCGAATAGTCTAGCCCACCGCCGCCTTGCCAAATCCAGCACGTGAAGCCGTTGGCGAGCGTTACGATCTTAACGTCCGGACTCAACGGGAGCGAAGCTCCCAGCTCGATTGACGGTAGCGCGGCAGCTCGGGAAGCTGCAGGGGACGTCGCGATCCACCCGCCGACCTTTTCCTGTCCTTGTCGCTCGCCTTCACCGTGAGGCTAATCCGCCGCTGGCCGCCGCGGCCACAATTTCGTCGACTCCGAAGAGCGACTTTGAGTCGTTTGAGACGTGGGTGCGATCGGCCCTCGCGGACGGTTCCCGCTGCGATTGGATGCCCCTTCGATCCGTTGTCGGCTGTGCTAGCATTCAAAAATGTCGGCTGGACCGGGTCGCGATCGCTGTCGGTTGAAGGTAGTATGGAAAAAATCGGCTCCCTAGAGGGCAAGTACGAGGTTCTCGAGAAGCTGCACGAGGGCGGCATGGGCGCCATCTACAAGGTGCGCCACCGCCTCCTCGATGAGATCCGCGTCATCAAGGTCATGCGCCCGCAGCACGAGGCCAACGAGGGTTTGCGCGCCCGGTTCCTGCGCGAGGCCCAGATGGCGGTCAAGTTGCGTCACCCGCACATCGCGCAGATGTACGACTTCGCGTTCGACGAAGCGGACCGCGGCTATATCGTCATGGAGTACGTTGAGGGCATCTCGCTGCAGCAGATGCTCGAGCGGGTGAGTGCCCCGTCCCTGAGACTTTCGCTCGACCTGGCCCGCCAGACATTGACGGCCCTCGGCTTTTTGCATCGAAAGGGAATTGTCCACCGGGATATTTCGCCCGACAACATCATGGTTGCGTGGGACGATTTTGGCCGGCCCATGGTTAAGCTCATCGATCTCGGCATCGCCAAGGTCGTCACAAGCACCACCGGCCTCACGGTGAGCGGGACGTTCCTCGGGAAGCTCCTCTACGCCTCGCCCGAGCAGTTCGGCACACCGGGTGCCAAGGTGGACCAGCGCAGCGACATTTATTCGCTGGGTATCGTGCTCTACGAGCTGTTCACCGGCAACCACCCATTCCCCGGGGCCAGCCCCCAGGAGTTGATCGCCGGGCACCTCGTCAAGCCGCCGCTCGACTTCGCGATCGGCGACCCCGGAGGGCGCGTTCCCAACGACCTGCGGGAGATCGTGCTCAAGACGATCGCCAAGAAGCCCGAGGAGAGGTACGCCACCGCCGAGGCACTCGATGAGGCGCTTGCCGCGGTGCAGAGTCGGTTCCCGCTCGACCCGGACGAGTTCACCAGAGTCCTCCAGGATTACGACTCCCAGCCGACCATGAGGATCCATATCCCGATGCCGGGCAGCACTCAGGGGCGCATCGATGCTCAGTTCGGGATGGCTTCCACACCGCAGCCGATCGCGTTGGCCGATGCTCAGGATTCCCGATCCACCGCCCCGACTTTGCTCTTCCCGCCGAACAACACCGCGGTCACGAGCGCGATGCTGAAAGACGAGGCAAACCCGGTCACGGTCGCGACGCCGGGAATGCATCCGACATCGATCCCACCAGAGGATGTTTCCAAACCCCTTGTCAAGGCCGCCGAAGCCGAGGCCCCCGAAGGGACACCGGTCGCAGCCGCTCCCGTTGCGGCTACGAAGCCCGCAGTAACCCAAAAACCACCGGCAAAGAAACAGGCACCCTGGCTCTTGCTCGCCGCGGGAGGCGCCGTGGCGGTCATCGCCGTGGTGCTCGTCGCCGGCAGAGGGATCTTGCAGCCGAAGGCACAGCCTCCCGCCAGGCCGCTTTCGCTTCAAACGGTGCCTTCGCCGCAGGTCCCGCCGACTGCGGAGCCTGGCGCGCCAGCGACATCACAGGCCGCCGCTCCCGCTGAAAATGCGGTCACACAGGCCGACTTCGAGAACGCAATCGCCGTCGGAAACGTGGAGGGGCTTCGCACCCTCCTCGCCGGCCTGTCCGACGCCGAGCGTGTCGCCATCGAGGCCTCGCCGGATGGGTCGCAGCGCTTGGCTCTCGCCCGTCGCAGCGTCGAGACGGACACGGCGCTCGGGAAGGCGATCAAGACTAAGAACTGGGCGGTGGCCGTGCAACAGGCGTCCGCGCTCGCCACGCTCCTGCCATTCTCCCGTCAAGCGCAGCAGGCGCGGGAGACCGCCGCCGTTGCTCTCGAGGCCGAGGCGGAGACACTCCTCCACCACGGCCAGACGGATGCGGCCCTCGCGAAGCTGCAGCCCTTGCAACGAGCGTGGCCGAACCGGGCGGGTCTCGACGCCCGCCTGGCTGGACTCCACACCGAGCGCGAGGCGGACCAACGTCTCGCCGCGGCATTCTCTGCGGCCGAGGCCGCGGAGAAAGAGCGCAGGCCAGAGAAGGGGTTGGAGGCGCTCGCGCAGGCCACGCCCAACGTACGCTGGCAGGAGCGCTTCGCCGCGGTTCGACAGCGTCTCGAGAACCTGCTCGCCGAGATCGACAAGGCGCCCCCGGTCGTCCGGCTGAAACCAGGCTCCAGGATGGACTACTCCAAGGGCAAGCCCTTCACCCTCTCCTTCGTCGTCACGGACGACTACGGCGTGAAGAGCGTGACCGTCATGGCGCGTCAGGAGGGCGCCTCCGCCTACCAGGAGCTGCCCGAACGGAGCACCGGCAACAACGAGTACACGGTCGAGGTCACGCCGGAGTTCCACGGTAACAAGACGGTCGAGCTTTACGTCGTGGCGCTGGACTATTCGGGCCACCCGTCACGGCTCGGAACCCCCGATCAGCCTCTCCATATCAAGAAGCGCTGGTTGTTCTGACCCCGGGCGGCCTTCGACGGCCCGCTGAGTCTCTCCCTACGCCAGAGGAGACAGATGCGCATCGCCCTGGAGCAGGAAACTGGCACGCAGCGGCTGCGCCTCGGACCTCGGGTTCGCCGAGGGCATCCATGAGCGCGCTCGGCTTCGACTTTCAAGCTTCCAGGCAGTGCGAACGCCGGACCGCACGTCCGAGGCCAAAGGGCCGCACCCATCGTGCAATCTCGGCGAACCGCAGTTACATTGCTCACCCTCTTCTATTCGGTCTCCTGTGTTCTTCACGCCGCAGCGGCGACCTCTGCGGCATGGCCTGGTAGTCCTCGCCCGTCACGCACAGCCGGTGCGAGAGCAGGGCGAGCTTGCGGCCCAGCGCCACGACTTCGTCCTTCTTTCCTATCCAACCGGTGAGTTGCTCGGCCCACCGATCGAGATCGTTGTCCTTGCGAGTCCGCAAGCACCCTTGGGCAGCCTGCACCAGGAGCCATCGCATCTCCGCGTCGCCATGCCGAGTGATCGGCCCGAAGTGTGAGTGCTCGGCCGACTCGCGCATGCGAGGCCGCAGGCTGAGAAAGCTCGGGATGTCGCGGCTACCGCGGAAACGACTCGGATCCTCGATGCGCAGCACCTATGACAATGCAATCAGCGGCCCGATCCCCGACACCTACTGAAAGCGCTTCACCTCGGGAAACGCGCGACCCGCTGCGAGCACCTCGTCGTCGAGCGCCCGGACCTTCTCGTCGAGATCGAGGGCGGTAGTAGCCAATTGCGGGACCAGCCCATACAAATCCTCGGGCACCTTTCCCGTGGTCAAGGTCCGGGCCAACCGCTCCGGCTGCTGACCCGGCACGCGGTAGCCGAACGAGCGCAGCAGCCCCCTGGCGGCATTGAGACATGCGGTCCGGTTGTTGACCAAGGTGCGGCGCAACCGCAGCATCCCCCTCAGGTCACTGCTCTGCTACGAGGCGCCGCTCAACAACCTGAGCGTTGCACGAAAGCACCTCGCGCAGGCGATCGCGCCCGACCCGAGCCTGGCCCACACGGCCTTTACCGACCCTGACCTACGGCCGATCCAGACAGAAAAGGAACAATGAAGATGTGCTCTCTATCTCTTAGAGCATATCCGTAAATAG
>PMLC01000142.1 GCA_003158745.1 Acidobacteriota bacterium | reverse complement strand
GAGTCAAGTGCATACCCCTATTTCCCTTTGCCCTATTTCTCCAGCGCGAACAGGATCACGTCGCGGTAGGCCCCGCGTTTGAACCAGCGGCGCGGGATGCGCCCAACCTCGATGTAGCCGCAACGCTCGAGCATGTGGATCGAGGCCTCGTTGTCCGCGAGCGCCTCGGAGAGGAGCAGCCGCAGGCCAAGCACCTCGAACGCGTAGCGCGTCCGGGTCCGCACGAGGTCGGTGCCGAGCCCCTGCCGCCACAGGTCCTTGCGGCCGAGGAACGCGCCCGTGAGCGCGACCCCATGGCGGTAATCGATCCGGTGCAGGCCCGTGAAACCGACGTGCTCGCCGGCAAGCGTCTCCACCGCGAACGTCACGTCCGCGGAATCGCCCTCCGACGTGCGGTCGAAGAACCTCTCTTCGGCCAGCCGTCCGATCGGCGTGTCACCGATGAGCGTCCACTCCGTCACCTCGGGGTCGTTCAACCACGCGACCGCGTTGGCTAGGTGCCGGTCCTTGTCGGGCGGCACGAGCCTCACTTTCTCGCCTTCCCATCCGTACCCCATGGCAGTCTCCTGTTTCAAGCGTACCGCATCACCGCACTCTGCTGCGCGGCGACCTCCACGCCAGCAGCAGAGGGGCAGAGGTGCAGGGGAGCAGAGGAGCACAGAACAGCTCGTCGGTCCCTTGCTCCTCTGCCCCTTTGCTCCTCCGCGTCTTCCCTTTCCGGTGCCCTGTGCCCTGCGCCCTCAGCCCGGTCCCTCGCCCGCTTGCTCTCCCCGGTCACAAGCGGCTATCCTCGCTGCCTGCGGGGCTTCCCGCCGCGAGGTGGCCATGGCCGCACCGTACGATCCCGACGTCTACCGGCGCTTCGCCGAGAACCTCAAGGGCGCCCTCGATGGCCCTAACATCGAGCACATCTCGCTGCGCACGCTGCGTCGCAAGGCGCTCGAGACCGCCGTGATCACCGCCAACGGCTCTCCGCTGTGGTTCTCGGCGGTTTCATCGCGCATGGCAGCAAAGACCGTCTACCTCGGGAACGGCGCCGAGATCGTGTTGCCCAAGGCCTCACCCGAGCAGCTCGGCATCGTCGAGAAGGCGCCCGACCAGCTCCACAAGGTGCTCCAGCTCATGCGCACGATGCCGTTCGTGCACGTGCGCCGCCAGATGGGCGACAACAAGGAGTTCAACCCGATCTGCAACCTCTACGTGTGCGTCGCCGACAAGAAGAACTACCGTCTCGCCTACGAGTGGGCGATGACGATGGGCGATGTCAAGAAGTCGCGCCCCGGCCCGGAGTTCATCATGATCGACGTGCCGCAGGAGCACCAGCTGCGCATGCAGATCCTGACCATCCCGGAGCACGACATCAACATCGCCCTCGGCACCGACTACACCGGCGAGTGCAAGAAGGGGTTCCTGCGCCAGGGGATGTTCCGCGCCGACGGGCGCGGGATGCTGGGCCTGCACGCGGGCACCAAATTGGTTCGCGCCCGCGACGCCAGGAGCGGCAAGCTCAAGACGTATGCGGTCTTCATGTTCGGCCTCACCGCCACGGGCAAGTCCACCTGGAGCTGCCACCAGCTCGGACTCGACTTTACTCAGGGCGAGGGCACATGGGTTTCGCAGGACGACATCGTCTGGCTGCGCCGCGACGGGTCGTCGTACGGCACCGAACTCGGCTTCTACGTCAAGACCGATGTGGACGTGAAGCTCCAGGAAGCGATGTACAACGCTCTCGTCCACTCCTCCGCGCTGCTCGAGAACGTGATGGTTGACGCCAAGGGGAAGATCGACTTCCTCGACGAGCGTCTCGGCGAAAACGGCCGCGGCGTGCTCGACCGCAGGGAGCTCAAGGTCAAGCGCGGACGCAAGATGGAGTCAATCTGTGCCGACTCGGTCAACACTGCCAACCTCGACGAGGTGGACGGGATCGTGTTCGCGTTCATCACGCGGCGCGGCACGATCATGCCGTTCGCCCAGCGCCTCACCCCCGAGCAGGGCGTGATGGCGTACCTGTGGGGCGAGTCCACTCACTCGTTCGCGACCGTGCCGGCGAAGGCGGGCGAGTCCGTCCGCATCGTCGGGATGGACGACTTCATCATCGGCGCCCAGGGGCGCAAGGTGAACGTCTTCTACGACATCGTCATGGACCTCGTGGCCCGCTACCCGGGCAAGGTGCACTTCTTCCAGTACAACACCGGCGGGATGGGCGAGATCATCGATGTGGACAAGGCGACGGGCAAGAAGAAGCAGATCCGCAAGGTCACGCGCGTCCCGATCGACCTGATGGCGGCGCTCCAGCGCGGCGACCTGCGCGGCACCAACGAGTACGCCAAGGGGCGCCTCGGCACCGAGTACGTGGTCAAGGCCGAGGGCACCGAGCTCGCGCCGTACGATGCGCACGTCTACTACTCCGACGAACAGATCGAAGCGTACGTCGCGGACCTCGTGGACGGCCGGCGGAAGTTCACCGAGGAGATCGCCGCGCAGGGGCTGCGCAAGGACATCCGCGAGATCGCCCACCGCGAGCTCGATGCCATCGACGCGACGACGCGGAAGAAGGCCGAGCCGTGGGCGCCCGCAGAGGCGCGCGAGCAGACCGCCGCCGAGGACCGCGATCCGCGCTCGAAGTGGATCTCACCGTGGGAGCAGAGGCGGCCGAGCGCCGGCCTCTTCCCGGCCCCCGCTGGCAAGCGGCGGTAGATCCCAACGCCCCGATTCACAACGCGCAGGGCCGGGCGACGCCCGGCCCTGCCCGCTCACACCTGCGTTCGTGCCTCGAATGGAGGAGATCAGGTCGTCAGCGCCACCGGTCGCGGTTCTCGCCGTGGTCACGGCGCTCGCCGTTCCGGCTTTGCGGGCGCACCTCCCTCGGGCCAGCGACTCGGCGCTCCTCACCGCGGGCGTAGTGCTGGGAGCCGTAGGACCTGGGGTCGTTCCACGTTCGCGGTGCGACTCGCGGCGCCGGCACCATCGACCGAACCGGGTACCGCATGCGGTCCCCGCGAGGAGTGTAACCCTGAGAACCGTAGTAACCCTGGTGGGCATAGTAACCCTGGTGGCCGTAGTA
>PMLC01000018.1 GCA_003158745.1 Acidobacteriota bacterium | reverse complement strand
AGTCAACAGTCAACAGTTGACAGTTCACAGTCAAAGGCCGGCTGCGGAGGAGGTGCATGGCACGCTTCTGACTGTCAACTGTCAACTGTCAACCGGGTAGGGGTGCGAGGTTGTAGCAACCGTCGGATCGTACGGACTCTGGCGCCGATGCTCATCGCGGCGTTGCTCTGCGTTCTAGAGGGTCGGGGGGTGGCCGAGGGCCAGTACCTGGCGGTTTTCGTGGACGGCCGGATCCTGGCAGTGACGGGGGCAAGGGTCACCACGAGTTCCAGGTTCCACCTCGATCTTCCGGGAGGAGGTTCGCTGGAAGTGCCTCTTTCACGAATCGACAGGGTGATCGGAGATGACGTTGAGCGGAAACCGGAGCTGATACCGCCGGCCGTCTGCCGCACCGACTACGTAGAACAGGCCCTGGGTCCGGGTGTCCCGTTCGCGCGAGAGATAGGCGAGGCCGCCAAGGCGGCAAAGCTCCACCCCTTGCTCGTTCTCGCGGTCGTGAGGGCGGAGTCGGACTTCAGGCCGTGGGCGGTGTCGAGGGTGGGGGCCTGCGGGTTGATGCAGCTCATGCCCTCGGTCTGGATGGAACAGGGCCTCACGGACCCGTACCAGCCTGGGGCCAATCTGCGAGCGGGTTGCCGTCATCTGCGGGCGCTGCTCGATCGATTCAAGGATGTGCCTATGGCGCTGGCAGCCTACAACGCCGGAATCGCGACGGTCGAGAAGAGCGGCGGCATTCCCCCGTACCGCGAGACGCGTGAGTTCGTTCGCCGGGTGCTCGGGGACTTCTGCCCGATGTTGGGCTCAAAGTCCAAGGGGGGCGCAGACTAGAGTGGAAAGTCAATATAATGCGGGTACCTCAACCGGCTGGAAGAGTCGGTCGGCGTCCGGAGTTGGTGAGAGTGGGAGGGTGGGATGGGCAACCCTGATGTGAAGGCTACCCTGCCGAGCTTCGGCGAGACCGGGCGGAGCGCTTCTGCCTCGCGGCAACTCGATGGGAGCCCCGCGATGCTCACGACGAGGCTCGAGGCGATGATCGACGCGGCGCGCAAGAACAGCCTCTGGCCGTTCCCGTTCGGTACCGCTTGCTGCGCGATCGAGTTCATGTCCTTCATGATGGCGCACTACGACGTCTCACGTTTCGGGGCGGAGGTGGTGAGGTTCTCGCCGCGGCAGTCGGACCTGCTGATCGTGGCTGGGACCGTTACCGACAAGATGGCCCCCGTGATGGTGCGAATCTACGAGCAGATGGCCGAGCCGAAGTACGTCATATCGATGGGCGTGTGCGCCTGCACCGGCGGCTTTTACCGCGCCTACCACGTGGTTCAGGGGATCGACGAGTTCATCCCGGTGGACGTCTACGTGCCCGGCTGCCCGCCCACGCCGGAGGCGCTGCTGCAGGGCGTCATGAAGCTACAGGAGATGATCGCAAACGGCGAAACCAAGTACCAGCGCACGGTTGCGGCCAAGAAGGCTTCGGGCGCGTGAACGGGGAGAGCATGGAAAACCGCAAGGAGACGCTGGCCGCGATCCGCACCGCTTTCCCCGAGGGCGGGGAAGTCATCGAGTTGCCCGGCGGCGACATCCAGAGCTTCCGTGTAGATCGGGCTCTCCTGCCGGAGCTCGCGCGTCATCTGAAGTCCGACCCGAAATTGGGCTTCAACCTTCTGGCCGACGTTTGTGGCGTTGATTACCCCGGCCGGGAGGAGCGCTTCGAGGTCGTCTACCACCTCGCGTCCCTCGAGAACGGACATCGCCTCCGCCTCAGGGTGCCGGTGCGAGAGGACGACGCGGTGGTGCCGTCCGTCTACGGCGTCTGGAAGGCGGCCGACTGGTTCGAGCGGGAGGCGTTCGACCTGTTCGGTATCCGCTTCGAGGGCCATCCGAACCTCAAGCGGATCCTGTGCCATCCGGCGTTCCGGGGCCATGCGCTGCGGAAGGACTACGACGCGGGCCAGCGCTGGCTCCTGCGCGAGGGCGAGCAGGATGAGCCGGCGTGGGCGCACGAGAACCCGGAGGACGAGGACCACTTCGAGACGCAGGTGCTGAACTTCGGCCCCTCGCACCCCGCGACTCACGGGACGCTCCGGATCGTGGTTCGGCTCGACGGTGAGGTCATCACCAGGGCGGAGGTGGAGATCGGCTATCTCCACCGGTGCTTCGAGAAGATGGCCGAGAGCCATACCTGGAACCAGGTGATTCCGTATACCGATCGCTTGAACTACTGCTCGGCGATGATGAACGGCGTAGGTTACGCGCTGGCCGTGGAGAAGATGGTCGGGATCGAGGCGCCGCCCCGCGCGCAGATGATCCGCTTGATCCTCTCCGAACTGTCCCGGATCATGGACCACATCATCGACGTCGGCGCGAACCTCAATGACCTCGGCGCGATGACCCCGTTCCTCTACATGTACCAGGCGCGCGAGGAGATGTACTCGGTGCTCGAGGCGTGCTGCGGCAGCCGTCTCACGATGTCCTATGTCCGCATCGGCGGGCTGTCGCATGACGTACCGGACGATTTCGTCGAATCGGTGCGCTACCTGCTCAAGCGCATCCCGAAGCTCGTCGGCGAGATGGAGACGCTGATCACGCAGAACCGCATTTTCCGCGACCGGACCGAGGGGATCGGCACGATATCCGCGGAGGACGCCGTCGACTGGGGGTGGACCGGGCCTTGCCTGCGCGCGGCGGGTGTGGCCTACGACGTCCGCAAGGCGTATCCATACCTCGGCTACGAGACGTTCGACTTCCAGGTGCCGATCGCACATGCGGGCGATACGTACGCGCGGTACCTCGTGAGGGTCGAAGAGATGAAGCAGTCGCTCTCCATCGTGGAGCAGGCGCTGGCGCGTCTGGAGCCCGGCCCCGTCATCATCGACGACCACCGCGTGGCGCTGCCGCCGAAGGAAATGGTCTACACCGAGATGGAGTCCCTCATCTGGCACTTCAAACTGGTCATGGAGGGGATGAAGGTGCCGGCGGGGGAGGCGTACGGCTTCACCGAGGCCGCGAACGGCGAGCTCGGGTACTACATCGTCTCCGATGGAGGCGGGAAGCCGTATCGGATCAAGGTCCGGCCGCCGTGCTTCGCGATCTTCCAGGCATTCCCTCACATCCTGAAGGGCCACATGGTCTCGGACACCGTGGCGATCATGAGCAGCCTCAACGTCATCGCCGGGGAGCTGGACCGATGAACGCCCGCGACGTGATCGTCTGCGATCCCAAGCCGATGCGTTTCTGGCAGCGCTTCTACCTGATCGAGGTCGGTAAGGGACTGGCGGTGACACTGCGCCACTTCCTTGGCAACCTCTTCGCGCGCAAGTACACCGTCACGGTCGAGTGGCCCGAGGTCAAGCGCGAGTACTCCGAACGGTTGCGTGGGCGCCACATCCTCCTCGCGAGACCCGACGGGTCGCCGCGCTGCGTAGCCTGCTACATGTGCGAGGAGGCGTGTCCGGCCGAGTGCATCCACATCGAGGCGGAAGACGTCGCCGAAAGCCCCACCGTCGAGTACGAGAAGCGCCCGAAGGTCTTCACGATCGACCTGCTCCGGTGCGTCTACTGCGGGTTCTGCGTGGACGCCTGCCCCAAGGAGGCGATCGTGATGTCCCGCACCCACGAGATGGCGTTCGCGAGTCGCGGCGAGGCGATCGTCGGCCTCGAGGAGCTCATGCAGAAGGGACCCTACGAGAAGCTCGACCTCGGCTACCGCCCGTACTACGGCGCCCCTCGAACCCGCATCGAGCTTCCCATCCCCGTCAAGGCGCCGGAACCGACCGCAGTGGGCTGATCGAGAGAACGGGAGACGGAAGAGGGAAGAAGGAAGACGAAAAGCGGTAGTTCCCCGGGGGCTTCGGGTCTTTCGTCTTCCCTCTTCCCTGGGCTCAAGACCTTCGAACCTCAGAACTTGCGAACCTTCGAACTCTCTCCCCAAAGAGGAGGGCGGCGCTTTCGCGCCGCCCCTCGTTCCGTTGCGAGTTTTGAGATTTTCAGATCGCGCGAACGTTGGCCGCCTGCAGGCCCTTGGGGCCACGCACGACGTCGAACTCGACGCGGGCACCTTCCTTGAGGGTACGGAAACCCTCACCGGCAATGGCGGTGTAGTGGACGAAAACGTCCTCTCCGCCCTCCTGTGTAATGAAGCCGAAACCCTTGGTGTCGTTGAACCACTTTACAGTTCCCTGCGCCATGCTGCTTTCTCCTTGTTGCCGACGGTCTATTCTGTCCGCCGCATTCTGTGCCGGGTGCGTCCCGGCTTACGCCAAAAAGCCGCAAGGTCGCTGCTCCTTGCGGCGGGTTGACCTCAGATCCTCATTAATCCGCAACTGCAAAAACAGCTCACCTGTGTAAAGTGCCACAGATTCTGTAGCTTGTCAACCCCCACCCAGCCGACCACCCCTCCGGGCTCGCGCAAGCGACTCCGTCGCCCCAAACTGCGCCGCCCGGCCGGGGCTACTCTTCCTCCTCCTCGGCCTCGGCGCCGGCGTACGCCTGAATGATCTTCTCCTGGATGTGGTGTGGCACTTCGTCGTAGTGCGAGTACTCCATGTGGAAGTCGCCACGGCCCCCGGTGATGGAGCGAAGGGTCTGCGAGTACGTCAGCATCTCCGCGAGCGGGACCTGGGCTTTGACTACGGTCTGGCCGTCGCCGGGCTCCATGCCCTGGACGCGTCCGCGGCGCGAGTTGAGGTCGCCCATGATGTCTCCGAGGAATTCGTCGGGAGCGGCGATCTCAACGTGCATCACCGGTTCGAGGATGGTCGGTCCGGCGAGCTTCACGCCCTCGCGGAACGCCTTGCGGCCGCACGTGCGGAACGCCATGTCCGACGAATCGACCGCGTGGAACTTGCCGTCGAGGAGCGTGACGGAGAAGTCGACGACGGGGTTGCCCGCGACAGCGCCGCGCTCGGCCGCGTCGACGATCCCCTTGTCGATCGAGGGCCGGTAGTTGTTCGGGATCGAGCCGCCGAAGATCTTGTCGATGAACTCGTAGCCGCCGCCGCGGGGTTTGGGCTCCAGCCGCACCTTGGCCTCGGCGAACTGGCCGTGCCCGCCGGTCTGCTTCTTGTGGCGAGCGGTGATCTCGACGGACTTGGTGATCGTCTCCCGGTACGGCACCTTCGGAGGCTGCAGCGTCACGTCCACCTTGTAGCGCTTGTGGAGGCGCGCGACCGCGATCTCGACGTGGAGCTGGCCGGCGCCGGCTACGAGCTGCTCCTTCGTCTGGGGGTCGCGGCCGATGTGCAGCGTCGGGTCCTCATCCTTGAGCTTCAGGAGTCCCTGGGCGATCTTGTCTTCGTCTCCCTTTGCCTTGGCCGCGATGGCGAAGGAAATGGCGGCTTCCGGGATCGCAACCGGCGGCACGATCACCGCGCCGTCCTTGCTCGTGAGGGTTTCGCCAGTGTGCGTTTCCTTCAGCTTCGCCACCGCGCCGATGTCGCCGGTGACGAGTCTCTCGACCGGCGTCAGGTCTTTGCCCTGCATCCAGTTGACGGGCCCGAACCGCTCCGCCACATCGCGTTGCCTGTTGTGGTAGGTCCCGTCGGACTGGAAGGTGCCGGAAAGAACCCGCATCAGGGTGATGCGACCGGCGTATGGATCGGCGATCGTCTTGAAGACGTAGGCAACCGGTGTGTCATCGGCCTTAGGCGTGATACTCACATCGTCGCCTGCCACGTTCTTGGCGGCGATCGGCGCGGCCATGGGGTTGGGCACCAGGTCGACGATCGCGTCCATGACCGGCTGCACGGCCTGGTTGCGGCCGGCGGAGGAATAGAGCACCGGGAAGATCTGGCGACGCGCCACCGCCTTGGCGAGCCCGGCGGCAAGCTCCTCGTCTGAGAGCATCCCGTCGGCGAAGAACTTCTCGAGCAGCGCTTCGTCCTGCTCGGCGACCATCTCGATCAGGGCGTTGCGGGCGGCGTCGGCCTCGTCCTTCAGGTCCGCCGGGACGCCCGTCTCGGTGACGGTGCCGCTCTCGTCCGCGGGGAAGGTGAACGCCTTGTTGCGGACGAGGTCCACGACTCCCGAGAACTTGCTCTCCTCGCCGATGGCCAGCTGGATCGGAAGCACCTCGCGCCCGAACTTCTTCTGCAGCTGCTGGAGCGTCCTGCTCGTCGACGCCCGCTCCCGGTCCATGCTGTTGACCAGGAACAGCACCGGCTTGCCCATGCCCGCGCAGATCTTCCAGAGCTTCTCGGTCTGCACCTCGGGACCGGCGACGGCCGAAACGAGCATCAGCGCCGCCTCGGCGACCTTGACGCCCTGCACGGCCTCGGTCGTGAAGATCGAGTACCCGGGCGTGTCGATCAGATTCAGCTTGCAGTCGCGATGCGAAGCGTGCGCCACGGCGGCGCCGATCGTGATCTTGCGTTCCACGGCCTCGTCGTCGAAATCCGTGACGGCGTTGCCCTTGTCCACCTTGCCGAGGCGCGTGACGTCCTTGGCGTTGAAGAGGATGGCAGAGATGAGCGTGGTCTTCCCTGTAGACGAGTGCCCGACCACCGCCACGTTTCGGATCTTGTCGCTGGGGACCGGCTTGGATGCCATGAGCAGGCGACCTCCCGTCGCTGAGAGTCCGGAGAGTATAGCGGGTGAGAGCCGGAAACGGAAGGCGGGAATGGCAGCTGACAGCCAACAGCCAACAGCACCGCTTCTCTGGCGTGGTTTCTTCTGGGTGGGAGGGGGAACTGTCAGCTGTCGGCTGGGAGGGTGGGCGGTGGGAAGCTGTCAGCTTAGTTCGATCTCGCGGCCCGTGAGCCGGCGGAATGCCTCGAGGTACAACGCCTGGGTTCTTGCGACGACGTCGGGCGGGAGGGTTGGGGCGGGAGGCTGCTTGTTCCACCCCGAGCTTTCGAGCCAGTCGCGCACGAACTGCTTGTCGAACGAGGGGGGGTTGCTCCCGGGTCTGTACACGTCGGCCGGCCAGAACCTCGACGAGTCGGGGGTCAGCGCCTCGTCGGCCCAGACGACTCCTCCGTCGACATCGAGGCCGAACTCGAACTTCGTGTCG